>JBQNBA010000079.1:0-8696 GCA_052170175.1 Sphaerochaetaceae bacterium
TCACGATGAAGAACGGGCCAAGCAGAAGGAGGATTATAAGTATTATCGCTATAACGACAAGGGCTGTAATTGTCTTTTTCATTTAGCACCTCCATCCGCCGCAGAGGCCGGTATATTTGATATAGGCAGGAAGTTCTCAAGATTCTTGTCAACGAACGTCACATTGACAAAGTTCTCCGGACTGAAGATATTCTCCAGAGCCTCTATGTACAGACGCGTTCTGGTGATTTCCTTTGCATTCTCGTACTCTTTCTGAACCGCTGCGAACCTTGCCACATCGCCGCTGGCCTGATTGACCCTTTCGGCCGCATATCCCTGAGCTACAAGAATCGCCTTGCTCGCCTCTCCCTGCGCCGCCGGAATCGCGCTGTTATAGCTCTGCTTGCCCTCGTTTATGTACTTGTTCATGTCTTGGATGGACTTGTTGACATCCTCGAATGCATCCTGAACCGCCCCTGCCGGAGGGACTATGTTCTGAAGCTTCACAGTGACAACCTGCACACCCATGTTGTAGCGGTCAAATATATCCTGCATCATCTCCTGAGCCTCGACCTCGATTGCAGTCCGCTCATCGGTCATGACGCTCAGTATCGGAAGATCTCCGACAAGCTGATTCATGACCGACCTGGATACATCATGGATGGTGCTTGGCTTGTCCTGCACCTGGAACAGCCAAGCATACGCATTCGTTATCTTGTACTGGACAATCCACTCTATGTCTATGATGTTCAGATCGCCGGTGAGCATTATCGACTCATTTGAATAATCGGTGTTCAACTTGAAAGTCGATCCAGAGGACCTGTAGCCGAATGTCATCGTCTGCACAACCTGCGTGGGCACATTGTAGTTCTTCTCTATTCCCAGAGGGAGCTTGAACTGCAGCCCCGGCCCCACCGTCTTCACGTAATCCCCGAACCGGAGAACGACAGCCTGCTCTGTCTGGTCAACAACGAAGAAGCTGGTCATCACAAGGACTATGACCATCAATGCGATTATTATTCCGACCAACAGCTTGGGGCTCAGCTTCATGCCGCCCCTGCCACCGCGAGGAGCCTGCTGAGGCTGCTCCTCAGGCTTATAGAAATCAAAAGCCATCTTGCCTCCCATAATCTAATTCAATCCATTCCAACTCACCGCCCGCATCCAGCCTATCCAAGCCTGCCTCTCACCGCTTTTGAAGCGATGCGGAAGGAAACAAAATCGGCTGCAATCAGGAACACGGCGATCCACAAGACAGCAAGCGCCTGACCTGCCGCCCTGAAAAGAAGATAACATACAGCACCCATCAAGACAACCTGAAAGGCGCACAAACCCATCGCCTTGAGCCCGTTTGTGTTCTGCTTCACCGCCTGCTGAGGATTCTTCCAGGTCAGATACGGATTGGAATAGTCAATCGACAAGCCCTGGAAGCACATTGCCACAGAAAACATCATATTGAAGACAACTATCATCAGCGTGCCTGGAAGAGAAATCCCAAACAGCGCCGCAACGATGACCGTATAAACAAATGAGGGCACCCAGAGGGCTATCAGATGGACTATGAGCTTGGCCTTTATATGGAGAGACGCATCCAGCGGATAAACCAGATTGGAGTGAAACAGCTTCCCCTCTCTTGATACAGAGGTGCTGCTGACCATCCCCATCCCTTGGAAAAGCATCAATATGCCGCATATGATCAGTGGAAAGAAAACGGAGGACTTCAATGAGGAAAGACCCGCTGTCATAGTGCCAAGAGTGCCCATGACTCCCCACACAACCAATAGTATGAGCGGTATCAAGGCTTCCGAGACAATCTCTGTGACAAATGCGGATGAGCTCTTAAGGATGTACCAATCCTTCGATACAAGCGCTCTGACAGCCGAGCGCTGCCTGTACTCAGGCGATTGCGCCCCATTGCCGAGCCTGGTCTTCCGTCTTCTCGCCTTCTGTCCGGTCTCAAACGAGGCGGTGATTGGATAAAACATCCTGGCGACCAGCACTGAGCACAATGCAAAAAGGCACAGACGAAGCGCAATCGTCAGAAGCGAATCAACCACAGCTGTGTCCGGAGCCATCGTCCCGGCCATCCACACGCAGGTAGGAAGCACCTTGATTATGGAATCAAGATGAGCCGATACAAATGACAACGTTCCCCCCATCGCATTGAAATCAGCCTCTGTCATGCCCCGTCCGAGCTTTTCCATGCTTCCCACTTGGAAAAAGCCAAGCAAGGCGATTATCATCAGGAAAACGACAACCTGCGTGACCACCTTCCCCGGCCCCCGTCCGCCCAGCCTGCAGGTGACCGCAGACAGGAGACTGCACAGAGCAATCGATGCAGCAGGCCCCAGAAAAAGAATCATCAAGCTGCCGGTGATCATCGAAAAGCTGAATGGATTCAACATGCAATATGTTACGATGCCAGGAATCGTTATAAGCGCATTCAGCGGAAGCATGTATAAATACATGGCAGCCATCCGGCTGACTACAATCTCCAATTCGGTGACCGGAAGCGTCCTTATAAGCCCCATGTCCTTTCCCTTGAACAACATATCTGCGCTCATAAGGAAGGAAAACACGAAGATGGCCAGACTGCTTATCAAGCTGGCGAAGACCAAGCCCAGCCCGGGTCCCTTGCCCAGCACGGCTCCAAGCGATTCCAAACTGTAGAAAGTGAACCCGAACATCATCATATATGAGCCAAGTCCAGCTATGATGCAGATTCCAAGAAACAGCTTCATTGCACCGCTTCCTGCCGTCCTGAACAGCCCGCCTTTCTTTCTCACCCCTTCTCTGTTTCTGAAAGCCAGGAAATCGCCAAGCTTCATCCCGCCGAATATCCCCTTCAGAAGAAGGACAACATTTCGCATTTCCATACTCAATCCCGCTCCGCATCCTCAAGAACGTCTTCCGAATCGGTCAGCTCAAGGAACAGCTTCTCAAGAGACGCACCCTCTTCACCCTTCTTCGCCTTTATCTCAGACAACGTGCCGACTGCCACCAGAGAGCCCTTGTTTATTATCGCTATCCTGTCGCAGAGCTTTTCGGCGACCTCCATGACATGCGTGGAGAAAAACACAGTCCTGCCTTCCTTGCACAGCTTGGAAAGCAAATCCTTCAATATGAAGCTCGACCTAGGATCCAGCCCCACCATCGGCTCATCCAGAATGATCACCTTCGGATCATGAAGGATTGCGGCTATTATGGCTATCTTCTGCTTCATGCCATGGCTGAAAGAAGAAAGCTCGTCTGACAGATTCTCGTCTATCTCAAACAGCTTGCTGTACTTCTCTATCCTTTCCTTGCGGTCAGCCTCGCTCACGCCATAGATATCGGCTATGAAGTTCAGATACTTTATAGCCTTCATCTTCTCATAGAGGTTCGGCTCATCCGGAACGAACCCGACAATCCGCTTAAGCCCAATCGCATCATCAAGATTGTCAAATCCCTCAACTTCGATTCTCCCCTCGTCCTGGCGGAGGATTCCGACAATCATCTTGATTGTCGTTGATTTGCCCGCTCCGTTAGGCCCAAGGAAGCCGAATATCTGCCCGCCTTCCACCTCCAGCGACAGATTGCCTACAGCCGGCCTGGCATCAGCCTGATATCGCTTGGTTACATTCGTGATTCTGATCATAATCCGCTTGCTCTCCATTGAATCGCATCTTTAAATTGCATCATATTCCAACTAATATCTAGTTGATATCAAAAAGATATCACATTCAGCGCATCAAAGTCAACAGGAAGAAAAGTCAATAGAAAGAAAAGTCAATAGGAAGAAAAGCAACAGAAAGAAAAGCGCGAGGCCCTCTCCGTCAGACGGCAATGAACCCGCATCAATCATGCAATGATTCATAAGCGCTCGGCAATCGGAACGACCTTCCTCTCGACAGGCCCGATGTAAACCTGACGAGGACGGGCAAGCATCTCGTACGGGTCATGCTTCCACTCAAGATAATGAGCTATCCATCCCGGAACCCGGCCTACGGCGAACATCACGGTGAACATATTTGATGGTATGCCCATGATATGATACGTTATGCCGGTGTAGAAATCCACATTCGGGTACAGGTTCCTCTCCTGGAAATAGCTGTCCTTCAGCACCTTCTCCTCTAGGGCGAGAGCGATGTCAAGCAGTTCGCTGTCCGCATGGTCATCTGCAATCACATCATGGCAAAGCCGCTTTGCAAGCTTGGCCCTCGGGTCATAGGTCTTGTAAATCCTGTGACCGAACCCGGGCAGACGGTAGTCGCTGCTCTTGTCCTTTGCGCGGACTATCATTTCATCAGGGCTGATCTTGTTCTTGAGCATATACTCCAGCATGTTTATAACCGCCTGATTAGCTCCACCATGTCTGCTGCCCCACAGCGCCGACACGCCCGCCGTCACAGAAGCGTACAGATTCGCCTCGCTTGAGCCGACCAGCCTGACGGCGGTGGTCGAGCAGTTCTGCTCATGGTCCGCATGTATTATAAGCAGCTTGTTGAGGGCTGCGATATGGGAGACGGGCGGCTGGTAATCCACCACCGGGGAGCTGAACATCATATTCAGGAAATTCTCGCAGTAGCTGTACTTATATGAGGGATTGACGAAATCCATCCCAAGCTCCTTCCTGTATGTGAAAGCAGCGATTGTACGCATCTTGGAAAGCAGCCTGGTAACCGTCAGATCAATGTTCTCCTCCGGATCAGCATCATCAATCTCTGGATAGAAAGCGGAAAGAGAGGCAACCATCGCCGCCAGAATCCCCATAGGGTGCGCCCCATTCGGGAAATTGCGGAAAAAGCTGCGCATATCATTGTGCAACAGGGAATGCCTGTTGAGCAAATCCATGTAATTCCTTCTTTGCTCTTTGTTTGGCAGCTCACCTTTAACCAATAGATGGGCGACTTCCACGAAATCGCAATTCTTCGCAAGATCCTCGATGCTGTATCCCCTGTACTTAAGCACGCCTCTCTCGCCGTCAACAGTGCAGATCGAACTCATGCAGCTGGCGGTGTTGGCAAGTCCGGGATCGTACGTGATGATGCCGGACTCCTTGCGCAGCTTCCGTATGTCTATGCTCCTGTTTCCATTCTCGTCGATTATGACATCCAGCGGGATGTTCCGATTCTCGACCGTGAGCGTTGCTCCGCCTTGTTCAAGCTTCATCTGAATGCTTCCTTGTCTATCGCCTTTACCAGCGCCTGGGTTCCTTCTCTGCCATGCCCATCTTCCTGCAGGTTCCTGTATATGCGGCACACGAGCTCCAATCCATCAAGCTTCAATCCCATCGCCTGCGCTTCCTCAATGGCGATTTTCATATCCTTCACAAAATGGTCAATCATGAACCCCGGAGCAAAGTCTCCATTCAGCACCCTTGGAGCCAGATTATCAAGCGTCCAGCAGCCCGCAGCACCGCCGCTTATCGTCTTGAGCATTGCCGAGACATCCAGCCCAGCCCTCCGCGCATACACCATTGCCTCGCAGACGCCTATCATGGTGCCGGATATAACAATCTGATTAGCCATCTTGGTATGCTGACCGGCCCCTGCGCCGCCTTCCAGGATGATGGACTTGCCCATGATTCTGAATAGCGGAAGAACCTTGCCGTAAGTTGCCTCATCACCGCCGACCATTATTGACAGCGTAGCCTCCCTGGCCCCCCTGTCCCCACCGGAAACCGGGGCATCAAGAGCAGTCGCGCCTTTTTCCCGGGCAGCCTGGAATATCTCCTTTGCAAGCTTCGGCTCCGTGGTCGTCATATCGACTAATATCTTTCCCTTGACATCCACGCTCAGGCATCCGTTTTCTCCGAAATAGACATCTCTGACGCTCTTCGGATGATCCACCATGGTGAATATCGCATCGCTCCTGCGCGTCACATCCGCAGGGTCAAGGCAGACCTGCGCCCCCAGCTTTGCAAGCGCTGCTGTCTTCTCAATCGTCCTGTTGAAAACATTCACGCTGAAACCCGCATCAATCAGATGAGAGCACATGCTGGTTCCCATGATGCCGGTGCCTATCCAGCCAACAACAAGCTTATCCATGGCAGCCTCCAGAAAAGACTCTCCCGCGCATGCCTCAACCCATCTGCCCACCCTGCTCCAGATGGTGGATTCGCCGGGATGAAATCCCGTTTCTTTTTTTCTGCTGATGATACTATATAATTCCCAGATGGTCAAATATATGACCAAACATGAAGAAAAATGGAGAAACATGCAACACCATTCCTTTATTCAGCATTTTGGTTATATTAGAAACAGATTAAAAACTCAGCGAGGAGAGCTAATATGAAAAAGACTTCAAAGGCGTGTTTTGTCGTAGGAATAGTGGTGCTTGCGGTGTCTGTCTGCCTCATTGCAGCCAGTTTCTTCACAGTCACCGTCCATCATCAGAGAAGCATGGGTTTCTATTATTTTCAATACACTTCAATAAATCCGATCCCCGGCATGAAGATGCTTGCGCTAGGCTGCACCGGCATAATATCAGGGCTGCTGCTGTTCCTGTTGAGCGTTGATCTCAAGCAGCTTCCTCCATCGGAGTGCGGATGTTCCGATAAAGGCAAGGGGAAAGCGGTCAAAGCCGCCGGAAACGATGGGGCAAAGGACGATTGCTGTCAGCAGGCGGCCCATCGCAGCAGCACGGCTTCCGATTCAGTTGCGCCAGCAGAAAACGGCGCAGGCAATGGCGAGGCTCAGCCACAAGCAGGCAATGGTGGAGCTCAGCCACAAGCAGGCAATAATCAGCCGCAGGAATAAAAGGCGCATATCATTTAATTTCTTCATATCAATAGTTTCTTCATTATGGTGAAAGCCGGCAAGACAGCCAAGCACTGTGGCTGTCTTGTTTTGTCCTCATCTTAAGGTGAAAAGACGCCTGAATGAAAATGAAGCGGCAAGGTGAAAATGCAGACGGCAAGGTGAGAATGCAGACGGCAAGGCTTGCAAGATCAGTTTTGCAAGAACATGCAGCTTTCTGAGAGATGAGCGGGTTTCCCTGCTGTCTGCGCTCAAAATACAGCATGATGTTCAAAAACGATTTTAATGAACCTCATTCCATTTTCAGCCACAACGGGAATATTCCATGCACATATTGCACTTTTAGCCATTTGCATATAGAATCGTACATGAAGACAACGTTCTTCTGTGTGCGATGATAGCTCAGTTGGATAGAGCAACTGCCTTCTAAGCAGTAGGTCGTTGGTTCGAGACCAACTCGTCGTATCCTTTAAGTCAGAAATTGATGCAAATCGGTTTCTGACTTTTTTATTGCCAATATAAAAGATTATTTCTCCCCCTCTCTTTGCAATATGTAACAGATAGTACCGGACAGGAGCTGAAATTTTGTAAGACACATATATGCCATCGCATCGATTGTGGAAGCAATCACCCTTTACCTGTTGTGACCTATTCTGTCGAACCTTGCATCGATAAGCATTGGAATGGCACTTGTGATTCTGATCAGATTCATGGCAAGACGCTACAGATGGAACCTGCCGAGAATCAGATAACTTATCATTTTTTTCACTCAATCTACAACAATTCTGCTATACTTACGCGAAAGATCTTCGGAGGATTTCCATGGTACAGAAGAAAGTGATAGTGGTATCAATAGATGCAATGATCACGTCAGACATCCCGGTATTCAAAAGGCAGCCGAATATGGGACCGCTTCTTGAGAAATGCGCAATCGTAAGCAACAGCTATTGTATATACCCTACAATAACATATCCTTGCCATGTGGCAATAATGACAGGTTGCTGGCCTGAGAAGAACGGGATATTCCAGAATGAGATTCTTCAGATAAACAATCCAGGCAATCAGCCATGGTATTTTTTCAGCAAGGACATAAAGGTTCCTGGGATGTTCGACTACGCCAAGAAGGCAGGCCTTACAACAGCCTCTGTAGCATGGCCGGTCATGTGTGCAAACCCGGCAATCGACTACAGAATCTCAGAGATATGGCCCGAGCACAAGGAAGACGATCCAACATATGTCCACAGGATTTCAGACTCCGAGAACTGTTTTGATATCGTGGACAAGTACAAGCATCTTCTGAAGCACTCCAACGGAACAGCATATGATGAGTTCGCAACCCCTTGCGCCGTTGAGATCATAGAAAGGTTCAAGCCGGATTTCATGTGCGTGCACCTTTCACACCTTGATTCCCACCGCCACGCGAATGGAGCCCCTACAGGTCACAACATTGATGCCATCCAGTTCATAGACGAAAAGATTGGACATATGATTGAGGCCACAAAACGCGCAGGAACATTTGAGGACACCACATTCATCTTCCTTGGAGACCATGGCCAGATGGATGTCCATTATGTGTTCAGCCCTAATGTCTATCTTACCGAAAAAGGATATATAACAAAGGACAGCAACGGAAAAATCACAGATTGGAAAATCTACGTTCAGGGAGCAGGCTTTTCAGGGCATGTTGTCACACAGAACATTGCACTGGATGAGGCAGAACAAGCGCTCAACCAGATGATGGAGGAATATCCGCAGTACGTTGAAAGGGTCATGACAAGAGCCGAGTGCAAGCAGACCTATCACCTGGACGGACCGTTTGACTTTGCCATTGAGGGCCAGAACCATGTGATAATCTCCCAGCAGTTCAACGGAGAGCTTGTAAGAAACGGAAAACCTGACGACTGGAAGCATTACAAGGGTTCACACGGCTATGCTCCGGAAAAGGGAACAGACCCACCGTTCATAATCTGTGGAAAA
>JBQNBA010000080.1:0-8687 GCA_052170175.1 Sphaerochaetaceae bacterium
CAGCTTGGAGGCCGCATGGCGGATTGCTTCATGCCGTCCGCTGCCCGGGTCTCCGCTAAGGAAGATGTTGTAGTTCTTGGAGAACAGGCTCATCCCCATCATCAGCGCTTTCATGGCCCTTGGCTGACCTATGAAGGAATCATCGAATGAGGCGGTTTTCCTATGAGCCGAGAACAGGTCGGTCGGATATGAGAACTCCAGCTCATGCGGGCGCACTTCGTTTTTATCCATAGCAGAATCTTAGGTGGTGGAACAAAGGATGTCAACTCTGGTATTATTATTTTGTCCGGTATTATTTTGTCTTGTATGATTATTTTGGAAGGTGATGAATCATGAATCTTGAAAGCATTGTCGGTCTGCTTGATGAAACGCTTCGCCCTGCGGATTTCGCTAGGGCTGATATCGCACTGAACGGTCTCCAGTCCGGGGATTTGGAAAAACGGGGCGATGTCCGCAAGGTCGCTTTCGCAGTCGATGCCTGTCTGGACAGCTTCAAGGGCGCAGCGGGGCAGGGTGCCGATTTGCTTGTCGTCCATCACGGGTTGTTCTGGGGCGTACCGCTGGCGCTGACCGGTTCGCATTACCGTAGAATCAAGTTCCTGATGACCCATGACCTTGCCCTTTACGCCTGTCATCTTCCCCTGGATGCCCATCCTGTCCACGGCAACAATGCCCAGATTGCGGCGTTGCTCGGGCTTGAGGAGATTCAGCCTTTCGGGGAGTATCACGGGATGCTTATAGGCTTCAAGGGCATCCTGAAAGAGCCGCAGACCCCGGAGCGGATTGCGGCGCGGCTTGGTCTGGACGGGCTGAGGCTTGAGTTCGGGAAGAAGCTTTGCTCCACTGTCGGGATAGTGTCCGGCGGCGCTGCCGGCGATGTTTCATGCGCCATAGGCGAGGGGCTGGATTTGTTCATAACAGGGGAGATGCGGCACGAGGTGTTCCACGAGGCGCAGGAGGGCGGCATCAACATGCTATGCCTCGGTCACTATGGAACTGAAACGTTCGGCGTGAAGGCGCTTGAGCGGATGGTCGCCTCCCGGGGAATCAAGACTTGCTTTATTGATGTTCCCACCGGAGTGTAGTAATATCATTTCAGTATGCTGGTCAAACATAACCGCAAGGGCAATGCAGGTGGAGAAAACGTCTCCGGAATGACGGCGAAGCAGGACAAAGGCCCGGTCATTGCGGGCGGTCGGGAAGGCGCCGGAAATCAGATGAAGCATGAAAAGAGCCCCGTCTCCTCATGCAGGGCCGGGTGCGCCTCGTTCCTTCCGCTGATTCTGAGCGCCCTGATAATCGCAGCGGATCAGCTGACAAAGGCGGCGGTGGTGTCCAGAATCCCGATAGGCGTTATCCACAAGCGGATAATGGGGGATTTCATATGGATTGTCCATGTGAGAAACACCGGAGCGGCTTTTTCATTGGGTGCTGATGGAAACCCTGTCATGAGGGTTGTATTTTTGATAATAGTACCGATTTTTCTTATGATTCTACTGTTTTGGGCCATTGTTTCTCAAAAGAGCGGTCTGAGCAGAGCCCAGCGATGGCTGGTTGCCGGAATCATGGGCGGGGGAATGGGCACGCTCTGCGACAGGGTTTTCCGCTTTGAGACCGGCGTGGTCGATTTCATCAGCGTCAAGTTCTACGGCATATTCGGATTAGAGAGATGGCCCACCTTCAATGTAAGCGACAGCAGCGTTGTTGTGTTCGTGATTCTCCTGATGCTTTCGCTGATTTTCACTAAAAACAAGGAGAATTAATGATGAGCAAGAAATCAAACACCGCCTTATTTGTCCTGATAGCCACGTTGGTCAACATGGTGCTTATCATCATCTTCGCTATAATCGGACTGTGGATTTTCAACAGGCTGTTCGCTTCTTCATCCGAAGATGCCGGAGCCGGCATGGCCATAGCGCTGTTCGCTCTCTGCTTCCTGATGCCGGTCGTCTGCAGTTTCCTTCTGTATTCGTTTGTCATAAAGAAGCTCAACAGGAAGTTCCGCCTGGAGGATAAGCTTGCGCCGTTGTTCGGCAGGAAGGCCGGGAAGGGCGGGGCCGGGCGCGGTGCAGCCGGAGCCGGTGCCGATGACAATCTGTCCGGAAGCGTCAAAGGCTGACGTCAGACCACAAGGAGTTGCGCATGCAGCCTATCGAGAAGCTTGACAACATATCCTGGTTCCCATTCAGCGATGAGCCTCTGCTCACAAAGGAGTTCATAATCCCTGCGTTCTGCGACCCGCAGGTTCTGCTTCCCGAAGAGTCCGCTGACAGGAAATGGCATATGTTTGTCCATTCCTGGCTGGGGCTTCATCATTATATAAGCGATTCCGGCATTGCATGGGAGCCCAGGAACATAATAGAGGTTCGTGCTCATTCTCCGTTCATATATATAGAGAAAGGGGTCTACTATCTTCTGTACGAGAAGCATGACAGGAAGATACCGTTTGTGGGGCAGAAGCATTCGTACCGTGACGACGAAAAGAATGATGATTCAAGCCGCATAGAGATATGCTCTTCAACCGACCTCCAGACGTGGAGCCGACCTCGCATTCTGCTGGACAGCAGGTCAATCAGCTATTCTGCCGACTACAACAGATCCCCACGGATATCAAGACCGCAGCTTGTCAAGCTGAACAAGGGCTACCGGTTGTATTTCGGCGTTTCCCATCTGCATCTTCCCGACACGGGGCAGAAGGTGTCCAGATACTTCTCCTACGCCGAATCGCTTGCCATCGATGGGCTTTACAAGGCGCCTGACAGAGAGCCGCTGATGCAGCCTCTGCCAGATGACCCTTTCATGAATCTCGGGGTCGGCAGCATAAGGGTTCTTCAAGGCGAGAACGGCTTCGCCGCTTTTCAGTGCTGCGCTTATTGGGCGGAGGAAGAGAGCAGGTCGAGGACGGCCATGTTCCTGCTGGAGTCCGCAGACGGTCTGAGATGGCGCAGGGTCAGCGAAACGCCCATGGTCTTTCCATCGGAGAAAGGCTGGGCAAGCGACTATATAATGGGCTGCGATGTGAGATACAAGGCATCGGAAAGCTGCTGGTACTGCTACTTCTCCGCCAACAGGATAAACAGACTCGGCATAGCGGTGGAATCGGTGGGTCTGTTGCTGGGGCAGGTTCCGGCGCTTAGGGAGTTGAAGGCCACAAGAGCCGAATGATGGGCCGGTCTGTTGCTGCGCGACCGAGTGACAAGCGGCCTGTTGCTGCGCTTTCAGCAGTGCCGCATTTTCAGCTTTGCGGACAAAGGCGCGATGCGGGGGGAGCGTGGTGGGGGAGCAAAGCGAGGGAGCAAAGTGGGGGAGCGAGGTGAGAATGAAGAAAGCTTTAGTGGTGGTTGATTTTCAGAAAGATTTTGTTGACGGCGCGCTGGGTTTCAGCGGAGCGTCCAAGCTTGACGAGACGATAGCTGCGAAGGTCGAGCGAGCAATGGACGAGGGCAGCCGGATAGTGTTCACCTTGGACACCCACTCCGCCGGCTATCTTGATACAAATGAAGGCAGGCATCTGCCTGTCATTCATTGCGTCGAGGGCACTGAGGGCTGGAGTCTGTATGGCAAGACCGCCGATATGGCGCGGAAGGCCGGGAAGAAAGGGGCGGTCTTTCTAAAGAAAGGTCAGTTCGGCTCGCTGGAGCTTGCCGATTTGCTGAAAAAGGGAGAGTTTGACGAAATCGAAATCTGCGGGCTTGTGTCGAACATCTGCGTTGTTTCCAATGTCTTGATAGCAAAGGCCGCCTGTCCGGAAGCCAGGGTCGTTGTTGACTCGAATGCCACTTCGTGCTTTGACCCTGTGGCCAACGAGGCTGCGCTTAATGTCATGAGAAGCTGCCAGGTCGAGGTTCTATAGCAGCCCGGTCAATGATTTCATAGCGGATTTCACCGCAGGAATCCGGATCCGCATCGCTCTTCAACCTTGCTTTTATGGCTGAAACTATAGTATCATTTGACCCGTGGATGATTTGAATTTCTCAAGAAAGACCAATCGCATCCTAAGGATGTGCCGGAAGGTGGGATTGGATTGCTTTGATGAAGAGTCCCCGCTTGAGGAGCAGGTTGAGGATTACAACAGGAAATCCTTCATGGAGAAAAGGGCGTTCAGGAGCATATCCCATCGCCCTGACCGAAACGTCTGCACCAAGACGTTCCTCATTCCGGTTGACGAAGGGGTGGTCACCGCATACTGCTTCGAGAAGCTTGCAAACAACACCGGCAACGGGCTCAAGTCGCTTATAGTCTACTTCCATGGGGGCGGATGGACTTTAGGCAACATGGACAAGCACAACCTTTTCTGCAATCACATATGCGCCATAACGGGCGCCTCCGTCCTGAGCTTTGACTACAGGCTCGCTCCTGCGTTCAAATATCCTGTTCCGCTGAGGGATTGCTATTCAGCCCTGCTCTGGGCGGAGAAGGGCGCAAGATACTGGGGCGTTGACCCGGACAGGATATATCTGATGGGGGACTGCGCCGGAGGCAACCTTGCGATAGGGGTGAGCCGCATGGCCCGGGATCAGAAAGGCCCCAGAATCGCCGGAATGGTTCTTCTATGTCCCATAACCGATTGCAGGATGAGGACTAAAAGCTACGAGGAATTCGCCGAGGGGCCGGCGCTGTCGGCAAAGCTGATGAATTTCTTCATAAAGAACTATCAGAGGGAGCCAAAGGACATTATGGACCCTGATTTCTCGCCGATGATGGCAAAGGATCTTTCAAGGCTGCCGGAATCTCTGATAATCGTTGCCGACAACGATGTGCTTTCAGACGATGGGAGGATATTCGCCCGGGCGCTTGAGGCGGCCGACACCCCTGTCAAGCTTCTTGGCGCACAGGACACGTTCCATGGGTTTTATTTCTACCCGGAAGCGACAGGGACAGAGGAGTTCGACAATGCTCTCAGGCTTTTGTTTCAGGGAAGGAAGATAAGCAACATAGAGCTTCTTGACAACAAGGCTTTCAGACGAGGCGAGAGCGCCAAGGCGGCGTTGTCTCCGCATAGGAAATGAATCTCCGGGGAGGTATGTGATGGAGAAGATGGCGTATGTATGCCCTAAATGCGGCAACAGGCATTATGTTCAGGATCAGATTCAGGCGACCGGCGGGAACTTCGCCAAGCTTTTCGATATTCAGAACAAGAAGTTCATAACGATTTCCTGCACAGACTGCGGTTACACCGAGCTGTTCAGGAGGGACACCTCAACGGGCATGAACATTCTGGATTTCCTGATTGGGGATTGACGCTATGTCCGAAGGCCCCGGGGCAGAGGGCGTTTGGCTTGGCAGGATTCATGCCACAGGCACAAATGACGGAAACAGCATAGAGAGCGGAAGCAATATAAAGAGCGGAAACAGCATAGAGAGGCGCAGAAAGATGAGAGTTCTTATAACAGGCGGCGCAGGGTTCATCGGGTCGCACACATGCGTGGAGCTTCTGGAGCGCGGCTTCGATGTCGTGGTGGCGGATAATCTTGCCAACAGCCACATTGAGGCTATTGACAGGGTGGCTCGGATAACAGGCAGGCAGCCGGTTTTCCATAAGGTCGATGTCTGCGATGAAGCGGCGATGGAGAAGGTCTTCGCCGAGAGCAGGATTGACTGCGTGATTCATTTTGCCGGCTTGAAGGCCGTGGGTGAAAGCGTCAGCAAGCCTTTGGAGTACTATGCCAACAACCTGCAATCGACAATAACGCTTGTGCGCGTCATGAGGAAGCATGATGTGAAGCGCATCGTGTTCTCGTCAAGCGCGACAGTCTACAGCGGCGACAACAAGATGCCGCTTGACGAGGAGAGCAGCAGGACGGGGGATTGCACCAACCCTTACGGCTGGACAAAGTACATGCAGGAAATCATGCTGCGCGACATGGCGAAGGCCGACCCGGGCCTGTGCGTTGTGCTTCTGCGTTATTTCAACCCGGTCGGCGCCCATCCGAGCGGCCTTATAGGGGAGGACCCTCAGGGGATACCGAACAACCTCATGCCGTATATCAGCCAGGTCGCCATCGGAAGGCTCCCCTGCCTGGCGGTGTACGGGAATGACTATCCCACGCCAGACGGGACTGGGGTGAGGGATTACATACATGTAGTCGATTTGGCTCGAGGTCACGTTCTGGCGGTGGAATATGCGCTCAATCACTTGGGCTGCGAGACGTTCAATCTGGGAACCGGTCACCCATGCAGCGTCCTGGAGATGGTGGATGCATTCTCCAAGGCCTGCGGCAGGGAGATTCCCTACAGGATAGCCCCAAGGCGACCCGGCGATCTGGCTGTCGTCTACAGCAACCCCGACAAGGCTTTCAGGATTCTGGGATTCAAGACGGAGAAGACTCTGGATGATATGTGCCGGGATGGCTGGAACTGGCAGAGCAAGAACCCTTCCGGGTTCGCCTGATGGCTTCTTTTTATAATTATTTCAAAAAACCTCATATTTTGCTCGCTTTTTTATAAATATAGGGAAACTATTCAACTGTAGGTTGAATTTTTCTCGATAAAAATTTATTACTTGCATATTGGAAGTTTCTCGATTTAGAATCTTGAAACATTAGAGATTGTCAGTCTGAGCCGTGACCCTCAGACAAATTTCAGACTAGGAGGAATGTATGAAGAGATTATCAACAGTGCTTCTCATCTTGTTGGTATGTATTGCGGGGCTCTTTGCAAAAGGCGTGGCCGAAGCTCCTGCCGCCCCCGCCGCAGCATCAGCAGTCGCAACGCCTAAGCAGGCGGACAAGACGCTTGTCATAGCTGTGCCAGCCGACTTTGAAGAGAAGTGGAACCCTATTCTCGCTGAGAATGCACATGACCAGCAGGTCATAAAGCAGCTTTATGTTTCCCCTCAGCGGTTGAATGCCCGTAACGAAATGATTGACTGGGGCGGCTCCATAAAGGCCGATTACACTTCTGATGGCGGTGTTCTGTACACTGTGACCTGCAAGAAGGGAATGGTCTTCAGCGATGGAGAGCCTGTCACGATTGATGATTTCATCTATGCCATCTATCTTGTGTCTGATCCCTCATACACCGGTCCTATTACAATCATCGCTGAGGATATCGATGGAATCGCCGAGTACTACTATGACAACCCGAACATCAAGACGGTTCAGAAGCTTGTTAAGGAGAAGTACTCGCTGGACACCATTTCCGAAGCGGATTACGTCGCTTACATGAAGACGGAGCTTTGGGGCGACTGGTCGGCCGATCCAAGGCCTGAGGCCGCGACATGGGGTCTTGCATGGACCGATTATCTTGTCGGCTACTGCGGAGTGCCGCAGGCTGACGTGGATGCAGCGGTCGCCGCCGGGGCGGATGCTTTCTATGAGCTGCTCTGCAAGAGCGAAGTCAATGCATTCTGGGATGGCTACGATCCGTCCGCCTATTGGACAGAACAGCTTAACAAGTCGATGAACACCGGCGAGGGTGTCCCGACAATCAGAGGCCTGAACAAGATCGATGACTACACCTGCACGGTGAAGTACAACTCCATCAACATCTACGGTGATAGAAGCATCAACCAGTACTATATCCCGGAGCATTACTATGGAAAGATCGAGAAGGGCAAGGTTGGAGAGAAGCAGCAGACAAACATGGTTCCGCTTGGATCGGGCCCGTACAAGTGGGTGGGATTCGCGGACAAAATCGTCACCTGCGTGGCCAATCCGCTGTATTTCGAGGGATGTCCGATCATCGGAACGGTAAAGTGGCAGTACGTCCCCGGAAGCGACACGATATCATCACTGGCCTCCGGCGCGGTTGACATCGCCAACCCGACTGGAACAAAGGAAAACGTCATTGAGCTTGATGCGGCGGGAATCGCATATGACCTGACGGACAACGCCGGCTACGGCTACTGCGGATTCAACAGCGAGAACATGAGCCTGAACGTGAGAAAGGGGCTTTGGTGCTTGATGAGCAACAGGCAGGCTGCCATAAAGGGATATTACGGAAAAATCGCGGATGTCATAGAGAGACCGATGCCAACGGTTCTTGCGGAGTACCCGCAGGATGCCAAGCAGTGCTATCCGTACAGCAAGGAAGAGGCTCTCAAGTACTTCAATGCCGCTGGATACACCCAGAAGAACGGCAAGCTTGTTGATAAAAGCGGCAAGCAGCTTGTGGTCAACGCATATATCGGCGGAGATGGAATTGGCGACCACCCGACATTCGCCGTGCTTGTCCAGGCAGCAGAGGACCTGAAGTCCCTCGGCGGAGAGCTGCAGATACAGGATGTTCCGTTCAACGTTCTTCAGGCTGCCATGAATGACGGCACAGCCGACATCTTCTGCCTTGCCTGGGGCAATGTCAACACTTGCGACAAGACCACGCAGTTCAAGACCGGAGGCGGACAGAACCGCTCCAGGATCAGCGATGCCAAGATGGATGAGCTTCTTGATAAGATTGTCATAACAATCGACCTCGCGGAGAGAAAAGCGCTTGTCGCCGAAATGCTTGACAGAGCAATGGATCTCTGCCTTGAGCTTCCTGTCTACCAGAGAAAGAACATCCTTGCCTATAACAAGGAGAACATCAACATGGCCACCAAGCCTGCCGATACAACGGCATTCTGGAGCTATGAGGATGTACTCTGGAAGCTTGAGATGAATTAAGCTTTCCCTCTAAGGTTTCCACCTGCGCAGAAATGCGTGGGTGGTTGCTTTTTCCCAAAAGCCTTTGGGAAGTCTTTCTCTGAC
>JBQNBA010000081.1:0-8633 GCA_052170175.1 Sphaerochaetaceae bacterium
CCGCTTTTCCTCACGCAGTCTTTCCAAAGCTTCAGAAACATAAGAACTGCTGTATGCAAACAATGGCCATGATTCATTTTCCCAAATATAACTCATAGTCAAAGTGTATCATTTCATTTTTGGAACGAAAAGAGCAATCGGCTCATTTTTGGAACGGAATGACATATATGGCTTCCAGAATTGATTACCAGCAAGATACCAAGCAAGGTGCCAACACAATTTATCTGTACAAAATAAGCATTACAAGGTATATTTTCATAAAGAGCATAAGATGCTGAGCAACGCTTACTCGACCAAACTAAAAGCATTCCTTCATGTAGGGAATGAATATAATTATAGAGAACTTGCATATCTGATTGATGTGGCTCCTGGTTATTTCAGCCAAAGCGGCGTTGTTACCAAGAAAAACGAGGATTTTCTTATTCCATTTTCATCTTTGCAAGAGAAAGAGTTGAGACAGCAGTGATGCATGGGATGCCCCGGCGCGCGGAACGGTTGCTTCTGCAATCGTCAATGTAAGAACGGCTCAGAATAAATTCAGGCATGTTGCTTTGGCGCTATGGAATAACAAATGCGCCGTTTCAGGGGTGGCGGAACCGAAGGTGCTTGTCGCCGGTCACATAAAGCCGTGGCGGGAATCCACCAATCCGGAACGGGTTGATCCGCACAACGCATTGGCGCTCTCCCCTAACTATGACAAGCTGTTTGACCTGGGCTTCATAACATTCAAGCCAACAAATGGGAAAATCGTCCTTTCTGACAAGATAAAGCCACCATACCGGGATCGGCTGTGCATAGATGATTCAAAAGAGCTTAGGATGGTTCCGCGAACGACTGATAAGTATCTGATAGTCTGATGATTCAAAGCAGCGAGTTGTTCCATAGACGATGAAGGAATTCCTGCCACGGAAGAATCAGTATTCCTTCATCGGTCATACGTGGCATCGATTCCCGGCATACAAGGATTCTGAATTTGAAATTCGTTTCCTCTCCGATTTTCCTCAGACCCTCCATGTTCCGGGAGGTCGGATTGCGTGTGGATTTGACTTCAATTGCAAGGTCGTCTCCTACCACAAAATCCACTTCTGTTCCGTTTTCGGTCCTCCAGTAACAGAGGGATTCCTTTCTTCTGTTGTAGTCATGCCAGGCTTTCAGCTCCATGGCGATGTAATTCTCAAAGAGCCTTCCATAATCGCCTTGCGTGTCCGAAGGCACATCGATTTCTGAAAGTCTTCTGGTTACACCGACATCGAAAAGATAGAACTTGGTGATGCTGACGCTCTTTCTCTTTCTCGATTTCTTCCATGGCGGCAACTGGAATCCCAAGAGGGTATCTTCAAGAACCTGATACCAGTTGGCGATTGACTGTCTGGACATGTCGATGTCGTTGGCCATGTTTGAGTAATTCAGTTGATTGCCGCTTTGCAGTGCGGCTATCTGCAGAAAGTTCCCGAATCCCGGAAGGTTGCGTGTCACCCCCTCGGCTGCAATCTCGTCCTGCAGATATGTTCCTATGTAGTCATCGAGAAATCCATCAGGATCATCGTCATCCCATGCCGGCGGCAGCATTCCTCTGAGGAATATTTCCTCGAGGCTCTTTTCTCCTATAGTCTTAAGCTCCTCATATACAAAAGGAAGAATCGTTGTCTTTGAGGCTCTGCCTCCAAGAAGATTGACCCCTTCCTTTCTGAGTTTTCTTGCACTGGATCCTGTTATAAGGAATCTTATCTTTTTCTCCTCTATAATCTCATGGACCACATCGAGCAGTGCGGGGATCTTCTGAATCTCATCTATCACGACAACGCCGGATTCCGCGTCGATGTCAAGCGCCATTATCTGCTCATATAGTATCTGAGGATCCCTTTCAAGCATCCTTCTGGTTCTCGAGTTAAGCAAATCCCATTTTGCTTTTACCGCTGATTCCAGTTCGTTTTTGATATATGAGGTTTTTCCTGTCTGCCTTGGCCCCAGCAGGAGCACGGATTTACGGTTTAGTCTTTCCTTGATATCAAGTTTTCTCTGTATGTAGCGCATATCAAACCCCTAAAGGAAAAATACTATATTGTTGAAAAAAACGCAAACTATATTTGCATATTTCTGATAAATTCACAAATTCAATTAGCGAATTCAGTACAAGCGGCTCTGAACATCCTCTTTGTTGAAGTAAATCCAATAATTAAGTTTCATCTTGCCCGAAATCATCAAAGAACCAAAAGAACAATCCTTAAATTGAAATAGCTCCCAGAACCCTCCAACTAATGACCTCTGCCATTGCAGGGGGCTGTTTTTCATGGCAGGCATGTCATGGTTCTGTGGTTCTGGAAATAACATGAACGCTCACAGGCTCGAAGGAGATGCCAACCTTGTCCCCCACTCTTAAGAAACCTTCAGCAATCGGATTGTGCGAGACAGCCTCAACCACTTCGCTGAAACCGGGCACATCAATCTCATATTCCATTGTAGAACCCAGATATGTCGCTCCGGAGACAGTTCCGGAATATGTGCCCTCGCCGGTGCCTGACAATATCAGCCCCTCGGGCCTGACCACAATACTGACCTCGTCACCTATTCCCAAAGCCCTGTTCCAGCTTGAAGCAATCAAGCGCTTGCCAGCTTCGGAGCGAACCGCAACGCTTTCTTTTCCTATCTCTTCAATCTTGCCGTTTATGAAATTCGCCCTTCCGATGAAATCTGCGACAAATCTATTGGATGGCCTGCTGTAAACCTCAAACGGGGTGCCTATCTGCTGGATGACCCCTTTGTCCATTATCATTATTCTATCAGACACAGTCATCGCTTCGGCCTGATCATGCGTGACATAGATGCTTGTGATACCGAAATGCTTCTGAATCCTCCTGATTTCCGTGCGCATCTGCTCCCTGAGCTTCGCATCAAGATTCGAAAGGGGCTCATCGAAAAGGAGCACTGACGGCTTGTTCACAATGGCTCGGGCAAGCGCAACACGCTGCTGCTGACCTCCGGAAAGCTGGGATGGCCTGCGTGCGCCAAGACCGGTCAAGCCCATCGTTTCCATTATCTCTGAAACCTGAGCTTTCCTGCCTTCCTTGCTGACCCCTTTCAGCTCCAGACCGAAGCCAATATTGTCGGCCACCGACAGATGGGGGAATATGGCATAGGATTGGAAAACCATGGAAGTGTTGCGCTTGTTGGCCGGCAAATCGTTTACAAGCTGTCCATCGAGGAACACATCTCCTGAAGTTGGAATCTCAAACCCGCTGATTATTCTCAATGTGGTTGTCTTGCCGCAGCCGGATGGCCCCAGGAATGTAACCATCTCGCCATCCTTGATTTCAATATTCACATTGTTCACCGCTGTGAATGCCCTGTCCTTATTGTCATGATCCTGAAAGATCTTTGTGATGTTTACAAGTTTTACGCTCATTGTCTATTCCTCATGCATATGCGTTCACAGCTCAGCAGGCTTGCGCTTGTGTGATACTTGAGCTTGAGCACGAGCTTGATGATTCCGATTGCTGCAAGTATGATGCCGACAAGAACAAGCGAATAAGCCGCGGCAGGGCCTATGAAACCAGCTTCAACCTGGCTCATTATGTGAACCGTCATGAATTTCCATCTTGCGCTGACAAGGAAAATCGCAGCGCTGATTGCAGTCATTGATCGCACAAAAGCAAATATCAACGAACTGAAGAAGGCGGGCACCATCAATGGAAGCGTGATCTTAGAGAAGACCTTATGCGTATTCGCCCCTAAATCGATTGCAGCCTCCTCGATGGAGCCATCAATCTGCGATAGAACCGCCACACCGCTTTCGATTCCGACAGGTATATATCGGAATATGAAGTTCAGGACGATGATTGTCAGCGTTCCGGTAAGGTATATCGGCGGTGCATTGAAAGCAAGTATGTATCCTATGCCTATCACAGTTCCGGGCACGGCAAAGCTGAGCATCGATGTGAATTCAAGATAATGCTTGCCAAGGAAATCCTTTCGGACAACAAGAAACGCAATCATCATTCCAATAAGCCCGGTCAATGGAGTGGAAATGCCGGCGATTACAAGCGTGTCTCTGATGGCTTTTGTTCCAACTCGGAAGATTCTGGTGAAATTCCCCAATGTAAGCTCATGCGTATTGCCCCAGTTCTTTGCAAACGCACCCCAGATGATATCAAGGTAAATCATCAAGACGAATGCGGAGACAAGGCAGCAGAGGGAGAACAGAATCTCACGCATGGCGGGGCTGACAACCTGATTCGAACTCTGTGTCGGCTTTCCTGTCACTGTGATGTACTGTTTCCGGCTCACCCAGTATTTCTGCAGCACAAATGCTGTGATTGATGGGAGAAGAAGCACAAATGCCAGCGCGCTTCCCTTTGCAAGATTATTCATGCCGGTTATCTCAAGATATGCTTGCACAGACAGGACAGGGAATCCTGCTCCGGCAAGAATCAAAGGGTTTCCGAAATCAGCAAGCGACTCCACAAACAAAAGAAGCATGCTTGATGCAATTCCAGGAACGGAAAGAGGCAACGTAACCTTCATGAAGATCTTGAAACGATTTCCTCCAAGATCCATCGCAGCATCTTCAAGCGTGGAGTTGATTGATTCAAGCACGCCTTTAAGCGTTATGTAAGCAACCGGGAAGAATGTCATTATCTGAGCAAACAGAAGCCCCTTCCATCCATATATATTGGCATTCTGAATCCCCAGCACCCTAGCTGTTATGAACCCGTTGCGCCCAAACAGCATGATGATTGCCAGAGCTCCGATGAACGGAGGGCTGACTATGGGAATGGTTGCCATCATATTGAAGAATCTCTTCCATCTCACCTGCGCCCGTGTAAGAGAATACGCAAATATATAACCAATCAATGTCCCCGCCACAGCAGTCGCAGCACCAAGCCAAAGGGAATTCACAAGGGCTTTTACATAATATCCATTGCTGAATGAGAAAGCGGATTTGAAATTGCCCAGGGTCATGTGTCCGCCTTGATCATGGAACGCAGTTGATATGACCCTTGCAAGCGGATAAAGAATAAAGAGGCTGACCCCTCCTATAAGAACGATGATCAGCACTAAAAGGACAGGATCTTTTGCAATCATCCTGAACCGGCTCGCTTCTTTTTTCAGTACCTTATTTACCATATTCGACATAATATCATATCGAAATCGCCATCCGCAAGCCGGATATCCACAGGAAATGCCAATGACGGTAATGCCGTTATAAAGCGATGTCCGGCAGACAGCCGCCTGAAGAAGTTTCCCTTGTTTTATATTTAAGCGAGATGTTATAATCTCCATTGACATATATTATGGAGGCGTCAATGAAAAAACTCTTTATCGCATTTTTGATTTCAGCTGCTATTGCAGCTCCGATTTTTGCCCAAGCAGCAGCGGAGCAGAAGACCTTGACCATCTATGCTTCTGTGGATGAGTCAAACACAGTGAAGCTGCTTGATGCATTCATGGCCGACACCGGCATCCATGTGGAGTACACTCATCTCTCTTCCGGGCCTGCTCTTTCAAGGATTGAAGCCGAAGCTGGAAATCCACAGGCTGATGTCTGGTTCGGTGCGCCGTCAGACAATCATATGACAGCGAAGAAAAAAGGGCTGACAATACCGTACATCAGTGATGCGTATAAGGCGCTTGGTGATAAATTCAAGGATTCCGAGGGATATTGGAGAGTCTTCTACATGAATCCCATCTGTTTCGGCATCAACCTTGATGCTCTCAGCAAGGCAGGCGCATCAGTCCCGAAATCATGGGAAGACCTTCTGAAACCTGAGTACAAGGGACTTATTCAGGCACCTACTCCTCAGAGCGCCGGAACAGGCAAGAACATGGTGTATGGGCTTATCGAGCTCATGGGTGAAGATAAGGCCTTTGCTTATATGGCAAAGCTTAATGCCAATATCCAGACTTATACTTCAAGCGGCACAGGCCCTTCCAAGGCCGTCAAGGTCGGAGATTGCGCAATAGGGATACAGTTCACGCCCGCCTACTTCGAGCATATAGCGGATGGAGCCAATGAGCTTGTTGTTTTCCCGTCCGAAGGCGTTTCCTACGAAGAGGCGGCAATCTCGATTCTCAAGGGCTGCAAGAATCTAACCGCCGCCCAGGCTTTCGTCGATTGGATGACAAGCAAGAAAGGACAGGATGCCATGGCCAAGACCGGCACATACAACTACCCCATCATGCCAGGCGCCGCCCTTGGACAGGGGATGCCGCCATTCGAGAGCATCAACACAGTAACGATTGACCTTGCCTCTTATTCTGCCCGTTACGATCAGATTGTCGAACGCTGGGTCAATGAGGTTTTGACAGCGAAGTAACACGCTGCTCTGCTGCTGGCTTGCATTTCACAAATCGAACCGGGCAACACCTGATGCCCGGTTTTTATTTTAAGCTTGGACACGGCGACCGTCTCCACAAAGGCGCCTTTGTGTCCATCCGGCAATAGCTCCGTTTGCCTCCGATCTTGACCCGCTGCGCAAGGCGCAAATCTGCGTGAATTCACGAAAGCTTGCCAAGTTAAATGCAAAACATTTCAATCAGCTCCCCGGTCTTTCCGGGACACAGACCATACGCCGTTCACATTGCATGTGGCATCACCCAAAATACAGCCGGCAACCATGGTGCATGGCATCAAAGTCACATCACATATACTTAAAGCCGTCCGGCCTCTGGCTGAATTCAAGCACCATGCAATAAGCAGGCGCGAACCCATTATCATCCGTGATCACAACATCATAGCAGCCCGGTTTGAAACCGAACAGATTACTGAGAATCAGGATGGTATATGCATCATATGCCCCCGACTGCAAAAAACTCGGATTCGCAGAAATATAGGACAGCGGCCTGGCATCCTCCCAGCTCCTATCGCTTGAATGCGGGTAAAGAATGCAGATTGTTTCATGGTTATCATCGTTATCCGTGGCAAACTGCAAGACAATCACTTCATCGTTATAAAGCGCAGTGTCGCCAAGGACTTTGACATCATGGTCAAGCGCATAAATTCCCTTGAGGCCATCAAGCTTGAGCCAAGTGTCTGGATTAAGCTTGACAAGCTCGCCGATGACAGAGCCATCATCCAGCTTCTTCCCGAGGCTGGCAATATTCAGCCTGACAGGCTGTGCGTCTTCCGGAATCATCCCCTCCGCTTCCGGAACAATCTCTTCCACATCCGGAGCTTCTTCATAAGCGGGGATTTCGTACCAGCCATTGTCCAAGGCATATTCCTGGGCTATCACCTGAATGGCATATTCGAAGGCATCAAGAAGCCACTGGCAATTGGCATCATATGCTTTTCTGCCAAGCTCCGTCATGCCCTGCGAAACCTTCTTGGTGATTGGCCCCAGCTTTATATAGGAGAAGGAATCCACATAGGAGACAGTGCATGCGGCTTTCCCCTTTTCCGCAGAAATAACGATTCTTATCTCCACATCTCCGGACTGGGCGGCGAACCCAACATTCGAGTCGAAATTGAAACCCTCAACCAAAATGCTCCTTGAAGCGCTGTCCTTTGAAATCGTGCATGCCTCCATATCCCCAAACATCTCATCAGCATATCTGCATATGAAATCCCACATCAGATTCTCGGAATACTCGTGGTTTTCCGGCGATTCAGGCTGCGCCGTTCTGGACACAGGGGGAATATCAGCGCCGCCGGTGGTTGCGCATGAGATGAGAATCACCGTCAACAGAGAAACCAACAAAGCGAAAAAGGCCTTTTTCATAACTGTTCTCCTCGTATTTTTGTTATTCTTGGCTTGAGCGATTATTTCAACGACCAAAATACATTCAATCAAGCCCAAATTCAACTCGTACATTTGGGTGAGACTGTTGTATTTGTGCTATTATTTTTATAATCTCAATGAATACGGCAGGGCGAAAGCCAGGCTTTGAAGATGGAAAGGAATCAGGAAACAAGGGGAAGGCTAGGTAATGAAAAGCTTATTCAAGACCATATGGGCATCATTCTCTCAAATATGGGGAAAAAGCGAGGACATAAGCCTTTCGGGAATACGCCCGGCGAGACTCCATTATGTACTGGCCTATGCGTTTGAATTGATTCTATATTCGGTTCGGGGGCATTTCATTCCCGTACGGGCAAGCTTCATGGGAATTCCGGGCAAGACCATAATCTATGTGGCCCACATTCTGGCATCCCTGGTCATTATGCTCCTGTGGTCTGAGCGGTTCAAGCCATTGGTGCGGGCTTCTGTCATCGTGATGCTTGCTGGCTTCCTTCCCTTCCTGTTTCTCCCTTATGGATATACCCGCCTGATTTTCGGAGTGGTTGCGTATATGGGCCTCGGCGGGGTTGTCACATCGGCACGTTGCGGCTATGCCTTTGCCGCAAACAATGCGGAACGTCTTATCGGCATAGCATTCATGTATTTCTCAGTCGCCATCGTAAAATTCGTGGATTCAAGAGGAATAGACGGGGTCTTTGTCACGCAGATTCTGCCGATTCTGCTGCTTGCCGCGATATCGGCCTGCCTTCTGCTATTCAGAGAGGAGGATCTGGAGGCAAAGTGCGAGGAGACAAAGGGCGATGAGAGGGGCTTATATTGGGCATTTGTGTATTTCATCGCCTATTTTGCCATTGACGGTTATCTATGGGGGCTTGTAGACAACGAATTCCAGCA
>JBQNBA010000082.1:0-8581 GCA_052170175.1 Sphaerochaetaceae bacterium
GAAGAGCTGGGAGGAGCAAGGATATTCCTCAAGCGAGAGGACCTTAACCATACAGGAGTTCACAAGATAAACCACTGCATCGGAGAAGCCCTGCTCGCCAAATTCATGGGGAAGAAGAAAATCATCGCCGAGACGGGCGCAGGCCAGCATGGGGTGGCCCTGGCGACAGCCGCAGCGCTGACAGGTCTTGAATGCGATATCTACATGGGCGAAGTGGATGTAAGGAAGGAAGCTCCCAACGTATCGCGGATGAAGATACTGGGGGCAAACGTGATTTCTGTCACCCAAGGCACATCCACGCTTAAGGATGCCGTTGACGCCGCCTTCAAAGCATATGCACAGGATCCGGAAACCCAGCTTTACTGCATAGGCTCCGCAGTGGGCCCGCACCCATTCCCAATGATGATAAGGGACTTTCAATCAATAGTCGGCGCAGAGGCGCGCTCGCAGATGCTGGAGCTCACAGGGCAGCTTCCTGATCACATAATCGCCTGCGTGGGCGGAGGCAGCAACGCCATCGGGATGTTCTCTGCATTCATAGATGACAGAGAAGTCGCCCTGACAGGAGTGGAGCCGGCCGGAAAGGGGCTGGAGTCCGGCAAGCATGCAGCTACATTGACAAGAGGGGCGGTAGGCATCCTGCATGGCTTCAAGAGCTATCTGCTGATGGATAAGAACGCAGAGCCGCTGCCTGTCTATTCAATCGCCTCCGGGCTTGACTACCCCGGTGTCGGACCGCAGCATTCATATTTGAAGACAATAAGCCGCGTCCAATACACGACTGCCACTGATCGCGAAGCGGTGGAGGCTTTCTATGTTCTTTCACGGTTTGAAGGCATCATCCCCGCCCTTGAGTCAGCGCATGCAGTGGCTCATGCTCTGAAGCTGGCACCCACCCTTTCCCAGAACCAGACAATACTTGTAAACCTCTCCGGACGGGGAGACAAGGACATAGATTTCGTCATGGAGAACTATCCGCTGGTCGAATACGAGCAGGATGCGGCAAGAAGCACCAACCATGTGAGCGAGCTGATGGCCCACATCGGAGAAAAGGCGGCTGCCAGAGAGAAAGCGGATTGAAAACACTGATTCAAAAAGCGGCTCTCTTGATTTCGACCTGTTTGAGAACACCCTATTGCAGTCACCGCACACGCATCAGACGTCAGCCGGCGACGCTGATTTCCCGGACAAGCAGCATTGGAGCCCCTATCCTTGACATGCCTGAAGGATTTGAGAATTCCAACTTGCTGGAAACCGCCTCGATGTCCTTCAGCAGCTGATAGAAGCTGCCCGATACGGTGAATGAGCGAATCGGGCCGCCTTTCTTGCCGCCGCATATCCCGAATCCTGCGCTTTCGATTGAAAAGTCTCCTGTGGATGCATCGCAGCCGGCATGAAGCCCCTTCATCTCCTGGACAAATATTCCTTCGCCCGCCATTGCAAACAATTCTTCATCAGTCTTGTCGCCAGGCTGGATATAGAGCGAAAAGCACTGTGTCTCCGCATCTCCCAGGAAAGGCCCGGAATTGCCGGTTGCCTGTTTGCCGGCCTCCTGAGCGGAGGAAAGATTGTAAAGCAGGGTCTTGAGAATGCCTTTCTCTATTATGTTCTTACGGTAAGCGGCAACCCCATCTGCATCGAAATTCATCTTGACGGGGCTGGACGGCTCAAACGGATCATCCGTGAGCGTCACTTTTTCAGAAGCCACAGCCTGCCCTTCCTTTCCCTTGAGCAGAGACGTGCCCAATGTGGCGCTGCGCCCGGTGAATATAGGGAAGAAAGCCGAAAGCATCTGCTGAACGCACTCGGACGAAAGCACAACCTTGCACTTTCGCGATGGCGTCGGCTGCCCATGCAGCTTGGATTTCGCCTCGCTCACAGCTTTTCCGAAGCCCATGGAGCCTAGCTCCCCGATGCCGTAGTCATAGCCGACCTTGACCTCATCGCCATCCTTCACCACAGCGTATGCGAAGAAGCTGTTGAAACCAAATGTCCTTTCCATCAGCAGTCCTTTGCTGTTGGCAAGGCATATTCTGGAGCTGCGGCTGGCTATCGATGTCTCAGAGCCATCCTGAACCATCGGGTCGGAATCCTGCATGGCATTCTGTATCTCAAGCGTCTTGGAAATCATGTCATGCATAGCAGGAGCCTTGAAATCCTCGTTGTCCAGTTCCTCATACTTCTCGTTTCCCTCAAATATGATGCATTTGGAACTGCCCTCCAAGCAGGAAGCGTTGTCAATGGCATCATCGACAAGCCTCTCCAGACTCTCGTCATCATACATATTGGTCGTCGAGGAACCGCCGCGCTCATTGACCACAGCTGTGAAAGTCATGACTGATGAAACTTCACTCTGCGTCTCCGAAATCGCCCGTGCGGTCGCCTGCGCGCTCTGGCTGGAGCTGTATACGTGCACCAGCTTGTATTCCTTAAGGCCGCGCTTCTTGCATATTGCATCTATCTTTGACTTTATCGCCTGGAAATCCATCATCTGCCTCCTACCGTCATTCCGGAGACCCTTATAAGGGGCTGGCCAACGTTGACGGGAATGCTGCCGCTTGAAGAGCCGCACATCCCGGCTCCATGCTCAAGATGCTTGCCCACCATGTCGATGTTCTTTATGACCTCGGAGCCCTTTCCTATCAAAGCCGCTCCTCGTACGGGCTCGGCGATCTTGCCGTTGCGAACCATGTAGCATTCCCCGACCCCGAAGTTGAAAGCGCCTGTCGCAGGATTCACGCTTCCGCCGCCCATGTTGCGGCAGTAAAGACCGAGCTCCATTGACCCGATTATGTCCTCATCCTCGTCCTCACCGGGGGCTATGAAGGTGTTTGTCATTCTGGACGTGGGTGAGAACTGGAAATCCTGCCGTCTCGCATTGCCGGTCGGCTTGAAGCCTTCCATCCTGCGGGCATTGAAAGCATCGACCAGATAGCCTTTAAGAACGCCTTTCTCTATCAGTACATTGCGCTGTCCGGGTCGGCCTTCATCGTCGATGTTGATTGAGCCCCATGCGTTCGGTATCGTGCCGTCATCAATCGCAGTGACTTTCTCGCTGGCTATCTTCTGCCCTAGCTTGCCGCAGAACTCGGAAACGCCATAAGCCACCTGGGTGGCTTCAAGGCTGTGCCCCGTCGCCTCATGGAAGATGACTCCCCCGAAGCCATTCTCGATGGCCACCGGATAAGAGCCGGCCTTGCAGTATCCGGCGTTGAGATTGACAACCGCCTGTCTGGCGGCTTCCTTACCCACCTCAGCCGGGTCTATCCAAGACAGAAAGGTCTCCAGGCCAGCCTGTCTGCCGGGGCCGTAGAAGCCGCTCTGGTTCTCGCCGTCCTTTGAGGCGGTCACGTCGGCGAAAAGCCTTGTGTATATCTGCCTGTCACCGGTGTACAAGCCTTCGCTGTTGGCAATCCAGAACCGGCGATCGACATCCAGCAGAGAGGCCCGAACCTGCGAAATCGCACTGTCATAGCTTCTGGCGGCATCGTTGGCCTTCTTCACCAAATCAATCTTGCGCCTGTTCTCAATTGATGATGGAACAATCTGGATTGGATGGACGTTGGCCGGTATCCTCTCCGCCAGCACGACCCGGTCAACTGCCCTGCCTTCGTCAAACGCTCCGGCGACGCTTCTGGCAAGCGAAAGCACCCCGGTCCGAGATAAATCGCCAGTCGAGCCATAGACAGCCCTGAGGCCTTTGTATATGCGAAGCCCCATGCCGCTTATATTAGAGCCTTGTATGCGATGAATGGAATTATCATTCATGACCATGCGTTTCGTTTCGGATCTTTCCAGAAAGACCTCGGCGAAATCAGCCCCTGTGCTGAGAGCGGCATCAAGGACTTCGTTTATCAGGTTTTTATTCAGCATTGCTCCTCCCGGGTTCTTCCTATAATATCCTATAATAAATTAAGGCAAAGCGGCAGCGTTGTCAACATTGCAAGCGGGGGGCATCTGGGCAGCAGCTGCGATGGTTACAGGCGGGGCAACATCGGCGATGGTCAGTTCGCTGCTCAAGAGGCTGGACAAGTAGAAAACAGGGGGAATCTATCTGATAGACCCGGAGACTTTCGACTATTCTAAGTCCAGAAAAGGCAGGAGAGGCCGCCTCGCTGCGGACGCTTCTGCTCGGCGCGTCCGGCTGCCGCTCGGTCAAATCCACAGCAGACTGCCCCGCAAACACAAAAGGACCGGCACAAGGCCAGTCCTTCGCGTTTGTCGGGCAGAGTGGATTTGAACCACCGACCCCTTGGTCCCGAACCAAGTGCGCTAGCCCCTGCGCTACTACCCGAAACATTGTTGACTATACTTGCAATCCCATTAAAAAGTCAACAGCAAAAGGGGGGCGGGAAAGCTCCGCGCCGAAACGGCTTTGGAACCAATCCTTGCCTTCGGGTGGTCTTTGACAAAAACATCAGAGCCGCCCAAAAGCATCAGAGCCAAGCTGTGATTGACATATAGGTTTGACTAATGATATTTTTTACTTTGTGCCAATGTGCATATAAAGAAAATATATGAGGTTGTAAATGTCAGAGCAGAATTCCGAAGATAAAGCAAAATCACCGGTGGTCAGCGAACCCAGTCAGCTCAAGGTCAAGAAGGCAGATCAAAGCGGCAGGAAAGCCGATGACAAGGGAAAGAAGAAGGAGCCCATCAGCGCCAGCAAGATCTTCGCTACTGTGATAATTGCGCTCATAACAATCGCCTTGGTAGGAACAAGCGTCATTTATGTGATTCTTCCGCAGATAAATCAGAAGAACAAGCTCAGCTTCGGCTCCTACAATGGAGAAGAGATTCTGTACGAGGCCAATAGCACCCTCTATAACCAGTACGTCAGTCTGGCGCAGCAGTATCCTGAGCGGGCAAGCTCCTCCGATTTGGGCACGCAGTATCAGCTCTGGAACCAGGCTTATCAGAATGCGGTCGTCCTTACGGCGATTGAGCAGATAGCCAAGGCTTCGGGCGTCAGGGCGCCGCAGGCTCTTGTGGACAAGGCCATTCTGGATTCGGGATATTACAACGGGGAGGACGGCAAGTTCTCAGAGGCAAAGTACAATTCAACGGACAACAATACGAAGGCAAGTCTTAACTTCTCCTACAAGAAGCAGGTGCCTTTCTCCATAATAGTCTCTGACGAAGCCACTTCGGCAACTTCTGCGGGAGAGCAGGAATTCGTGGCGGCAATGGCCAGCGCAACAAGGATGTTTGATTACATAGCGGTTGACTACAAGGCCATACCGGATGATGTCGCAAGCCAATATCTTGAGGCCGACCCGGTTAAGTTCAGGAACATGACGCTCTCTTGCATAACAACGACCAACGAAGCGGACATAAATGAGGCCTACGAGGCTCTTGAATCCGGCACTCCTTGGGAAGATGCGGTGGCAAAGCATTCCGTGGATTCCTATGCAAGCATGAAGGGCTACATAGGAAAGGTGTTTTACTATGATTTGTCATCGGTCTACACGCCGCAGCAGCTTGAGCAGATATTCTCGACTCCCAAGACGAAATACACCGCAGCCATCGAGAGCTCCGGGCTTTACAGGATATTCAAGGTGGAAGAGCCGGCCTCTGCCGCCGATTTCTCAGACGAAACGGTGAAGGCCGCGGTGAAGAACTACATGCTTGAGAATGAGAGCGAGCTTGCATCGCCCATCGTATCGGAGGTCGCAGCCAAGGTCGCCGCTGAGGCTCATGAGGACTTTGATGAAGCGGCAGATGCAAACGGGCTTGACATCGTATCCATAGGGGCGACTCCATGCAACGCCGGAGGAAGCAGCTACATGGGAAGCTTCTCGTACACCGACTCACGCGGACTGCTTTCGGCAGCGGTCACGGACGAGCTTTACAAGACGCTTTACACAGAAGAGACCGGGTATGTCACCGATGCCATCCCCAGCGGGAAAAGCTTCATTGTGGTCAAGATAACAAGCACCGAGCCCGACCTCACCCAGGGGCAGACGGTGAATTTGTTCTACTCCTACTACGGCGGGCAGATGGTGGCAAATGATTTCTATTCAAACATCCTTAACAGCGATAAGCATGTGAACAATTTCTTCTCGCAGTTCTTGAACATATTCGGGAGCAGCCTGGCTCAATAAAGCCGGGCTCGAGGATTATCCGGCAGAACGAGGCAAAGCGTTGCAGAGAGTCATTGCATGGGGCAGAATCCTCAGAGTCTTCCTGAAAGCGGGAAAAACCGATACGTTGAGGCCGCGGGGTTCCCGGATAAAGGCCGACGTTCAGCAAAACCTTTCATTCTTATCCTGATGAAAGCGTATTTCCAAATGCGCAAGGAGGAGAAGATGTCATCATCAGATTCATGTCCCAACCCGGATTGTTTGTTTCATAGGGCGGAGTTTGCAAGAAAGACAAAGTGGAAGGCGCCTCACGGGAGCTACAAATCAAAGCAGCATGGCATTCTGAAAAGATACCGCTGTCTTTATTGCGGGAAAACGTTCAGCGAGCGCCGGGGCGAGGACAGCTTCCGGCTGCACAGAGACGACATAGACGGGGGCGAGCTGGTGAAGCTCAGAAGCTCCGGGGTGAAGCTGAAAGACATAGCGGACATGTATGGCTGCACTGTCATCATGGTGAGGACCAGGATCAAAAGGCACTGCGAGAAGGAGATTCAGCGGGCGTTCGATATGAGGGCCGGATCTACCAGCGGTTGAACACGTCCTCCGCGAAAGCGGGGAAATCCTTTATTGCCAGGACTTTGCCATCATCCAGGACGGCTGTTCCGTCATAATATCCGAACACCTGATGCTGCACGCTCTTGATGATGCCGAAGTCCGTGCTTGAAAAACGGTCGACAATGGGGGTGAATGTCATCTCGAAGCGCTTGTCATTGCTGCTCATGCGCCAGGGGCTCATGTAGCCGGAAGCCGGGATGCCGAAATCCACTTGGTCAAGCTTGTGTATACTGCCGTCATAGAATATCACATTCTCAGAAGCGCACGACCTGTCGCTGAAGCCATATCCTATGTTGAAGCCGAATCGCACGCCGTCAACAATGCCGCTCCCGCTGCCCCAGAACCATCTGTTCTGATAAGTCCAGCGCCCCCGGCCCCAGTCCAGCACGCCCCAGACATCGCCGGGCTCCAGGGCCTTTTGGTCTTCGCCGAATCTTATTGTCCCCTCGGCGCTCATGCAGTTGACTTTCTCGTTCAGATAGAAGGCTCTCCGATTTTTTTCCCATGAAGTGGCTATATTCATGCTTTCCATCTGCCCGGGCTGGGTCAAGGTCACGTTTCCGTCTATCCCGACTGAACCATCGGGAAGGACAAGCTTCGGAGCGCCGAACACAAGATGGCGCTTCTCCCCCCTCTTTATGAAGGCGATTCTAAGCTTCTCGGTTGAGATTGACACTTCGCTGTCCCTTTGGCTCGATGGGGAAAGGCCCGTCTTATGGAAGGTGAAGAACTTCATTGAATCGACCTGAGCTGTCTTCTTAAGCCGGAAGTCAATCACTGACAGCGAATAAAGCGAGGCATACCCCAGATCGCTTATGGTCAGAGCCACCGTCCATCTGTGCTTATGCGAAGAGATGGCATAGTAGTCCCATTCCTTTATCCTGCACCGGGAGGCCTTTATGCTTTTCCTGGAATACTGCCATACCGGCCGTCTGGCCCATCCTTCCTCAACAATCCTGCCTCTGCGGTCAAGCAATGGCTGAACATCTGTCACTTCGTGCTGCATTCTTTGTTTCTCCGACCGATATTATCCGATAGTATCCAATATTATCTAATATTATATCACGTTATGCCATGGTTTTGCTTGAAAATAAGCTATATATGGAATAAAATCGGAAATTCAGGCCGCTTGTATGGATTAACATGGGAAAAGCTGTTATTCTGATTCCCGTTTTGACGAGATTTTTTTTGCGGAGATTGAAATATGATAGAAGAATTCAGACAGCTTGGGCTTTCCGAGGAAAGCTTGCAGGCGTTGCAGGAGAAAGGGTTCGAAGAGCCTACCGAGATTCAAAGGCAATGCATACCGCTTCTGCTTAACGGAGAGCAGGACGTCATAGGCCAGGCGCAGACGGGGACAGGCAAGACAGCCGCCTTCGCCCTTCCGATAATAGAGAAGATAAACCATAACGCACGCGAGGTGCAGGCGCTTGTTCTGACTCCCACAAGGGAGCTGTGCGTTCAGGAATGCGACGAAATAAACTCCCTAGCGGGCAGAAGAACCATTGAAGTGGCTCCGATATACGGCGGGGCTTCGATGGAAGCCCAGCTGAGACAGCTCAAGAAGGGGGTCGACATAGTGGTGGGCACCCCGGGAAGGATACTTGACCACCTCCAGCGGGGAACGCTGGACATAAGCCATATAAGGTTCTTCATCCTTGATGAAGCGGATGAAATGCTGGATATGGGCTTCATAGAGGACATCGAAACGATACTGGAGCAGGCGCCCCGGGAAAAGAGGATGCTTTGCTTCTCCGCCACAATGCCGGAGCCGATTCTCAAGCTGGCGTCACGGTTCATGCCATCCTATACCCTCGTGCGGACGCAGACAGAGGATCTGACCAGCACGCTGACAGAGCAGCTTTACTACGAAACGAGAGAGT
>JBQNBA010000083.1:0-8541 GCA_052170175.1 Sphaerochaetaceae bacterium
GTGTTGTTCAGGATTCTTGTTGAATCTGCCTCGAGGAATGTGATCTTTGTACCATCCTCGTTGTCAATGCTTCCACCCTCTGAGTAAAGAGCTGACTCCCATGTCCATGCATCCTCGTCCCAGTATGCTGCTGAGCCGTAGATGTCATTACCAATCTTTGAGATGTCTGTTACAATCTCAACATACTTGTCCCAGTCCCAGTTCTCAACTTCAGCGAGTGTGTGGCCGGACTTCTCAAGGAGGTTCTTGTTGAGGATACAGCAGACATATGACCTGCCAGCTGGAACAGCAACAAGCTTACCCTTATGTGTACATGAAACGAGAATGCCATCAAGGTAGTTGTCGATGACTTCTGGCGCCAGATACTTTGAGAGGTCAACGCCAAGTGATGCGAAACGGGCAGTAGCCTGCTCCTCAACCTGAGAGATTACAGGAAGAAGCTTTGCGACAGCGCCTGCTGCAAGCTTCTCTGAAAGGCTTGAATAGCTGCCCTGTCCGAAATACTCGATCTGTACGGAGATTCCATTCTCCTTCTCATACTGCTCGCAGAACTCTGCAGCTTTCTCCTGCCAATAGACAGCTCTGTAGTTATCCTGACTCCAGACACCCCAGAAGTCAATGTAGACATCCTTTGTTGTCTCACCAGATGCAGACTTGTTCGATCCTGCAACGACTCCATTTGCTGATGCTGAGGCTTCTTTTCCTCCATTTGCAAATACAGAGCAAACGACAATTCCCAAAATGAGAACGATGGTTAGTAGTTTTTTCATATCTTTTTCTCCTTTGATGCATTTTTCTGCCAAGCAGTATTTTTTACTAAAATCCCCAAATGTTTTGCATTTTTGTCGATTAATGCGACAGAAAGGTTGCAAAAAACTTAAAAAATCCAAGAAATGTTATCTTTATAATAAACTAAGTTCACCATTTGTAAAGTTCTTTTTTTCAAAAAGCAATCCCAAAAGAGCATCCGAACCGGTATCTTAGGAAAATCTATGCCGACTAAGGCATTTCCGGAACCTCCCTCAATCATAGGGAACAAGTCAATAAAAGGATAGCTGTTTGCATGGCATAAAAAGGCATCGGACTAGGTACCTGCCTGTCCCCTTCTCTACGGAGAGGGGATCCTTTGTTTAAACTTCCAATCCCCACAGGTGTTTCATACTATAAATGCTGAAAAAAATCAGTTATAATGTAATAAGATATGATAAAGATTGAAGATGTCGCCAAGCTGGCTGGGGTTTCCTCGATGACTGTCTCCCGTGTAATCAATAACAGTGGTTACGTAAAGCAACAGACAAGGGATATAGTTGAGGAGGCAATCAAGCAGCTCAACTACAGCCCCAACATGGTGGCGAAGAGCTTGGTTACAAAACGAACCAATATACTAGCCTACATTGTCTCAGACATATCCGATCCTTTTTACAATAAGGTTTCCAAGGGCATAGCTGAGTCCTGCATAAACAACAGATTCTCATTCATCATATGCGATGCCACGAACCAAAATATCCTGGATAATCAGATTGCAATGCTTAATGAAAGACAAATTGATGGAGTGATTTTCCACGACCTTAATATCAGCCAATCAGAAGCAAATAAGCTTCTCAATTCCGGAAGAAAGATAATCATGCTGGAAAACGAACAGGATCTTTCAAATGTCTACTCCATCTGGGGAAACGACAAGGAAGGCGCCAAAATAGCCACAAATTATCTCATTTCCATTGGACATCGGAAAATAGCATGCCTAAAAGGACCCACTGACAAGAATTACAGGAATAACGAACTGTCCTTTCAGGATTCCTTCAAACGCAGAACATGGATAAACAGAACGGCTGGATATGAAGAAGCGTTGCAGGAGGCAGGAATCGATTTCAGGATGTTCTTCGATGGCTGCGTGGAATCCATGATGGGGTTCAGGCTAGCTCAGAATTTCATAAACGAGTGGCTCAATCTCGAAGCCTCCAGACGCCCCTCAGCAATCTACTGCGAGTCCGACATACTTGCATTCGGAGTTCTCAGCAAAGCAATCGAATCCGGCATACGTGTGCCACACGAGCTTGCTATAATCGGGCATGACGGTCTGGACATGACAACAATGACATATCCCCAGATATCCACAATCAGGCAACAGAGATTTCAGATGGGGAGATTAAGCGCAGATATGCTGATTGACTTCATAATACACGGCCAGAAAGAAGGTTCGCTTGTCCTGAATCAAGAGCTTTTTATAGGGCAGACTACATAAGGCAAAACAGAAATCAGGAGTATCTCCTCTGTATAAAATAAAGAAACAACTGCCGCTTTGTTGGCGGCAGTCATCGATTCTACGGCAAGCAAGCCTTAGAACTCAAGTTCGTAAAGCTTACCTATCTCGGGCGAAAGAATCTCGCACCCATTCTCCGTCACGGCGATTCCCTTTTCCCATCGGCAGCCGAAAGTATCACCAGAAATGAAAGTATCAACATTGAAAGTCATGTTTTTCTGCAACGGATAATCTGAAGAAGTCTCGCACCATGGAGATTCAACCTCTATCATTCCTGTTCCATGAAGCGGCCCGTAGACGTAATTGTCAGCATATCCGTTATCAACGAAATATTTGTAAAAGCCTTTAGCGATATCTGAGGCAAGAACTCCTGCCTTTATCCTCTCTTGCACCCAGAAATGAGCATCGCGGCAGAATAGAACGACATCCCTTCTCCGTCCTTCAAGCTTGCCTAAAATGATAGGATAGCCTATTGCAGCGCTATACCCATCAATCTTCGCCGATAGATTTAGCTGGACAATATCCCCCTTCTGGAATTGACGATAGCTGGAGCGGGAGATTGCATGCCTTGTTGAAGCCTCGCTGAAAACATACATGGGCAGTCCTTCGTATTCGGCTCCATTCTCATAGACAACCCGCTGTGCGACGCCCACCATCTGAAGCTCTGTCATGCCAGGCTTGATTTCCTTTATGACCTGCTGGGTGGCAAATTCGGCTATCCTATACCCTTCCCGCAGACAAGCCAGCTCGCTTTCGGTCTTTATCTGCCTAAGCTCCACCATGATCTTATCAGCACGGACAAGTTCAGCCTCGGGGAAAGCATTCCTTATTCCCTCAAACTCAACCATTGTGGTATCGAGCCAGCTTGCAATTCCGATTCTCAGCTTCTTTCCTGAGACACCAATCGCCTTGAACACATCATTGAATGCATCAGCTTTAAGCTCAGGATAAGCGGGATCCGCGCCTTCACGATAATCCTTAAGAACAAAAAGCTTGTCCAGCTTATTCCGATCCGCACCGTACTTCGCACTTTCCGGCCCTACCATCAAAGCAGCATCACCGCCAGCTGAAATCGCCACTCCAGCCCTCTCGAACAAAGGCCAATAACCTGAAAAATACCTGGCATTTGCATAGTCTGCTTCACCGGAATTGACAATCAATGCATCCAGATTCTCTCTTCTGAGAATTGCGGCAGCACGACCTACACGCTCTTTGTACTCGCTATCGGGGATTCTAATATCACCGTGCATAATCTCCTCCTAAAATAATCTATACTGTCATTCAAAATGGAAAATCTCTTCCATATCTTCATAAAAAAGCTGCTTCTCATAACATTCAAAGCAAGGTTTTGTCAAAGTCCACCATCTTTGGGTGGCGGCATCATCCGCCATCTTCTTCATGTCCGCTTCATAATCCGTTCCAACATATTCAAAGTATGAAACAACCTTATTGCCAAGAATGAAGATAGAATAATTTCGCAAGTTGCAACCTGAAATCATCTTAAGAACATCTGGCCATACGGCTGCATGCAGTCTTTTATAGTCACCGACCTTCTCCTGCTTCAAAGCACCAATCTGCCCGAATCGTCTGAGAGCCATATTCAATCCTTCTTTGCATTAGAATCAATCAGAACGACTACGACAAGAATTATGCCTTTTACAACCCACTGCCAATAAGTGTTGATGGAAAGCAGAATCATGATATTCGAAATGACCTGCAGGAAAAGCGCCCCAATGATGACTCCGATTATTTTTCCCCTGCCACCGCTCAACGATGTACCGCCAAGCACAACTATGGTCATCACATCAAACAAGAGATTCTCGCCTATCATGACATTGCCGCTGAGTGTTTTGGCCGTAAGCCCCAATGCTCCCAGCGCGCTGAGGGCAGCACAGATGACAAATGCAAGCACGCCGATGATCTTTACATTCAATCCGGACAGCTTGCTTGCCTCAATGTTGCCGCCGATTGCATAGAACCCCCTTCCTATTGAAGTATGCTGCGTTATGACATATAGGATGGCACCAACCACAGCCATCAGTATGACAGGGAACGGCATGAAACCCACATAGCCTGCACCAAGGTAGTTGAATCTTTCAGGCAATCCGGAAATCGGCAGCCCCTTGGAGTAGATGAAATACAGCCCCTTGACGATGTTCATGACAACCAAGGTTGCGATGAAGGAAGGCACATGCCCATAAATCGCTATCACCCCATTTATGATTCCAAGCACTATGGCAAACAAGAATATGACTATGAATGCAAGCCACATCGGCATTCCGTCATTCACAACAAAGCCAGCGAAGAAAATCGAAGACATCCCTATTATTGAGGTTATGGACATATCCATGTTTCCAGTCAGAATCACAAAGAACTCGCCCATGGCTATTATGGATATGAAGGAAGCCTGTCTCAGAATATTCATTATATTTGCAGTTGTTCTGAATTTAGCGGAGCTGACACTGCAAATCAACACCAAGAAGATGAAAAGAAACAGAATCATCCATTCGCTGAAAAACGATTTGAATCCGCCTCTGAATCTTTTGTACTTTTCTTTAAAGTCACCCATTTTATCTAACTCCTAAAAGGTTCTTTATAATCGTTTCCTGCGTTATGTCCTCACCTTGCACGCAGTCCATCAGCTTCCCCTCAAACATTATGTACACCTTGTTTGACAATCCTATAAGCTCCTCTAGCTCGGGAGAAACAATGATCACAGCCTTCCCTGCCTTTGCAAGCTCATTTATCAACGTGTAGATTTCAAATTTCGCTCCTATGTCGATTCCCCTCGTAGGCTCATCCAGAAGGAACACATCACAGTCCCGCAACATCCACTTGGCTATGACAATCTTCTGCTGGTTGCCACCAGAAAGCTTTCTGACCGAATCCCAAAGCGATGTGTATTTAAGGCTAAGCTTCTCATTCACCTCAAATGCGGCACGGGCGGCAGCTTCATGATCCAGGAAAACCTTTCTTTTCCTAAACCTTGATATAGAAGGCAGCGTGGTGTTGTCCTTTATGTCAAACATCAAGTTAAGCCCCATCATCCGTCTCTCATCAGGAACGATTCCCAACCCCAAATTAATTGCCTGTTTTGGACTTTTTATCACAACCTGCTTGCCATTAACAAGCATCGAGCCATCGGTGATTGGATAATTCCCCATTATTGCATGAAGCAGCTCCGTCTTGCCGGCGCCCAGAAGCCCGGCAATGCCCACAATCTCTCCGGCACGGACATTGATTGAAACATCATGAAACGCCTTGCCCGAGGATAGCCTCCGGGTTTCAAGAAGAATGTCTCCAAAATGCTCGTTCTTTGGAGGATAGACGTTCTTAAGCTCCCGCCCGATAATCATCTTGATAAGCTCGTTCTTGCCAGAAAGATCCTTAACATTGCCGCTGCTTATATATCTTCCATCGCAAAGCACCGTGTATGTGTCACAGCATTGGAAAATCTCATCAAGGCGGTGCGAAACATAGATGATTCCCATGCCTTTTGCCTTGAGCAGCGATATGATTCGGAAAATATTCTTGATATCCTTCTCTTGCAGCACAGCTGTCAGCTCGTCGAGAATAAGAACCCTGGGGTTGCTGAGCAAGGCCTTTGCCAGCTGGACAATCTGCCTCTCAGCTGTTCTGAGGCATCTGACGGGAACCGAAAGGTCAACATCGCATTGCAGAAAGCCCATAAGTTCCTTGCCTCTGGTTTCCAAAGCCTTCCAATCAATGAACGGACCTTTTCTTTCGTATCTTCCCACAAAGATATTCTCCAAACCGGACATATCATTCATGAGTTGAAATTCCTGATGCACGATTCCTATGCCAAGAGCTTGTGATTGATGAATGGAATAAGACGGGATATTGATTTCTCGCCCCATGACGAACAGTCGCCCTTCCGTCATGTGATTATCACCTATTATGCACTTTGATAAAGTTGATTTCCCTGCGCCATTCTCGCCCACAAGACCGTGGCATTCACCAGAAAGCAAGGTGAAATCCACATGGTCAAGCGCTCTGACACCGGGGAAATCCATTGTACAGCCCTTCAATTCGATGAGCTTCTCGAAGTTCATGCGATCCCTCCTACAGCCACAGCCAGCCCAACGCCTCGATTCCAGAGCAGATGACATCATCATCGATGGATTCAGGATGTCTTATGTTATGAATCTCGCGCTTTATCTCGTGATATGGGAACATGCAGCTTTTCACTCCAGTCTCTCCAACAGGATTCACGTCAAAGAACATCTGGGCGGCTATATTGAAATCTTTCTCGTTATAGCAAAGGATTTCATCCAGAATCTTATCCTTAAGAATTGGATCCGGCTCGCTTTCATATCTCAGGGAAGCAAGAACCATGTCATATATAACAGCATTCCTCTGTTCGGCATTCATAAGCTTGTCAAAATGCGGAAGCCAATGTCTCATCCAAGGATTTGCAGAGCATTCATCCTGTATTTCCCTGAGCAGTTCCATGATATGTGGATGGTTCTTCTTTGCCTCTAGTATCCTGGGTATATCCGAATCCTTTATCTTATTCTTCTGAAATGGAAACGGAGTCTTGTAGAATGGCATCTGGCTTTCATGGATTGTCAGGATGTTTCTCATTACATACAGAACCTTCTCCCCCATCTTCCCGAAATTAAGCTCGCATGCCTTTCTGAAAAACTTATCCGGATCCATCTTGGAACCCCATCCGTAGTTCCCATGTGCAAACTCGTGAAGGAAAAGCCCAAACCACTCGAACATGAAACCATTTATCCCATGGACATGCATGTCAACGCTTCCGATATGCTGCTTTATGTCGGTTTCTATTACCTGGACATTGGCTTCATCTTCATAGCGTATCATGTTGGATTTGAAAGTGCGATAAAGACGCCCCATGGTGGAAGTTATCGAATTCGCCTCCGTGTCTCTTCCCCATATATGCTCTTTTCCAAATGCTTTGACCCACTTCGGGAACTCAGTTTCAGGCACATACAAACCTGGTGCCCAGAATAAGTTAACTTCCTTGGGCATTGTTTGCACACATTCTTCAAGGAACAAGGGATCTTTCTCAAGCGGCGGCTGCCGGAATGCCCTTATGCCCAGCACGACATCAGGGTTCACGAGCCTTATTTCGTCCCATATCTTGTTAAGAAGCCATATGTTGGCAGCATGCTTCGCCTCCACCGGAGAATGCCCGGCATGCCAGCTCCGCTTGCAGTCATCGCACTCGCAGAACCAGAAACCTTCCTCGCTTTCCTCAAGAGTGAATCCATCAAACCCAAGCTGTGCGATTCTGCGCATCGAGGCTAGAATATAATCAACTGTCCCCTCATGGCTTAAGCAGAGCGAGTCAAAATCATTGAGGAAGTTTCCGGTTTCAGGGGCTTTCATCCTAGCTTCCGGATGCTTTATTGAGTAACCGCCATTGTACGAATTCAATCCCACATAGGCAAAGAACTTGAATTCAAGGGAATGGCCAAGCTCTATCAGCTTGGAAAGATACGGATCGACAATGTTAGGATGGGTATAGCTTATCTGAAGCCATCGCCTATTCTCCTCATTCCATATCTTCACAGGTATATCATGCAATGTGGTTTCAGGATACTCGTCAAAGTCAAAAGGCCAGTATCCGTACATAACCATATTGAATTGGTTTATCTTGTTATCGAGGCTTATATTCATGAACTCGACCCATTCATCATAGCCCCATAGCTGAGAGTCGAATCCTATGCGTCCGTATCCAGCATACCACGAGAATGTGGGCGCCACAGCTCTTACTGCGACAGAAGGCCAGTCAACTATATCGCAGATTGGAAGCCTGAATTCATCAGAATCCTTGCTTATCAACATCTTCAATGATGTTATTCCATTAATCAAACCAGATTTGCCTTCATAGCTTATCGTAGCCCTGTTCCTACGTATGCTCAGGCTATAGCCTTGCTCCTTGAAAAGCGCTTCTTCATCGCAATCAAAACCCTCAAGAGTCGTTCTGAAGTCTATGGAAAATGATTTACCAGACGCTGTTTCATGAATGATACCACGATAGTTCCAGAAGCGAAGCTTGCATATATTAACCACATTCTCATCATCGCTGTCGATGAACACATTGAGGAAAGAGTCGGTATATCCATTAAAATCTTTCAGCCTCTTTGGCTCAGGAATTAAATTAATCATATAGCACACCCGAATATCCCGGACAAGGAGTTTCCCTTGTCCGGATTGAGAATCATTTCAGCTTGCAGCTTACAGCCACGACCATTTCTGCCAATCGTAAGAAGCAACATTGGCGGGAGTTA
>JBQNBA010000084.1:0-8287 GCA_052170175.1 Sphaerochaetaceae bacterium
AACATCAGCTTCTCTCTGTTGTTCTCGAATTGACATGGAAGCCCTCACGCTTCCTTAGAACATTCATTCTAACCGATTGAACCAACAGCCTCTTAGGCAATCGTTCTTCTCGACCTTCCCTTCTCTTCTCTAATATCTCTGCAAAAAATCAAATAAGAAGGACGAATCCTTCAAAATCAGCCAAGACGTTTTCTTAGCGTGCCCGATTAAAATACCAAAAGGGTCTTTCAATGTCAACATCCAAAATGCAAATTTAACTAAATATTGGACAAAACGCCGCACCATCCGATTTTTGCCCGGAAAAGCTGGTTCGCAAAAAAGCTGGTTCACAAAAACCGCCGCCTGGTTTATTCTTCGGTTGATTGAGATGAACATCCATTGAGATGAACATCTAACATTATATATGGACATCATTATATATGGAGTGAATATGACAAATCAAATCCTGCTTTCTGATGATGTGGTCGTCTTTGGCCATAGAGGATTCAGCGAGGAAGCCCCGGAGAACACCATGGCATCCTTCATGCTGTGCCGTGAGCGTGCAGTGCCCGGAGTTGAGCTTGATGTCCACCTTGCCGGCAGCGGAGAGGTTGTGGTGGCCCATGACTTCTCCCTCAAGAGAACAGCAGGCGTTGACAGGGTGATAGAGGAAATGGATTTGAAGGAAATCAAGTCGTTCGACGTAGGCTCATTCAAGTCCCCGCGGTTCTCGGATCAGAGAATCCCTCTGCTTGAGGAGATATTTGACAAGTTCGGCAACGTCTTCATATATGATATAGAGCTCAAGTCGCGCAGCAAGACCCGCAATCATGAGCTGGCAAGGAAAACATGGGACATAATATGCCGTTATGGCCTTCAATCAAATGTCCTCGTATCATCTTTCAATCCTTTCAGCATAAGAGCCTTCAACAAAGTCTGCAGAAGAAGCGTGCCGTCCGCAGACATATTCGCAATAAGCCCCCATGTGCCGCGGATTCTCCAGCACGGCTTCGGCCGCCACGTAAGCAGGAGCAGTTATCTCAAGCCGGAATTCTCCCAGATTGACCAGAGCAGCATGCTCCGCCTTAAGGAGCGATCCGGATATCCGATTGTCGCATGGACAGTCAACGACCGCGAAACAGCAATGCGCATGATCGCCTTGGGCGTTGATGGACTTATCGGCAACAATCCCGGGCTCCTCATGGACTGCGTCCGGGAATCGCGGAGAACAGGCAAATGAGAAACAGCGAGCTTTCCAAGGCCGCCCATGGATGCCTGAATGTAATCGCCCTGCCAAACGGCTACACCGCATTCAGACGGTTCACATCCCAGCAGATGGCCGAATACAGCCGGAACTACCTGTTCAAGACATTGAGCCAGTGCCCGTCAGGCGTATATCTGGCGCTCAAGACAAACGGAACCGAGCTTAGCTTCAAAGTCAGCCTGGAGCCGGGTTGCATATACGTATCCACCCTTGCCGGCATGAGCCTTGGAGAATGGAAGTCAGCCTTCTCATCCCTATCCCAGAGCGCTCCCGGAAGCACAAGGATGGGCATGAAGGATGATTTCGATGTTTTGGTCAAAGATGACCGCTGTGTCAGCGCCAGGCTTAAGAAGGGCAGAATCACCATCCCTCTCGGCAGGCAGGACGGCGATGGCATCCTGCCGGTCAGGCTTTACCTGCCCGTATTCCCGTTCGTTGCCATATGCGATGTGGATTCTGACGGGGAGGTGTGGCCGGACATGGACAGCCAGAACCGCAGGACATGCTACTGCTTCGGCGATTCCATCACCCAGGGATTCAATGCGCACAGCCCAAGTCAGACATACGTTTCAATCCTGGGCAGAAAGCTGGACATGGAGATGCTCAACTTCGGCATCGGAGGCTATTATTTCGAAGCCGATTCCCTCGCCGGCATGGAGAGCCTGCCCAAGCCCGACATGGTCATAGTCGCCTACGGCACGAACGATTGGGCGATGCTGCCGTCTCTGGCTGAATTCAAGAGAAAAGCCGCAGAGTATTTCAGAGCTCTCTCCGGGCTCTACAGCGGCATCCCCACCTATGTGCTCACCCCGATATGGAGAGGCGATATGCATGAGCTCAACCCGCCGATGGGCTCTTTCGAGGCAATGTGCGAAGCGCTGAAAGAAGAAGCCGGCCTGTACAGCGACAATAGAATCATAGACGGTCTCTCGTTCCCCATGCATGACAAAGGACTATTTGGCGACAGATTCCTCCACCCCAACGCCGCCGGCTTCACTATAATGGCGGATTGCATGGCAGAAGCAATCACGGCCACGGTGAACCCAATGGCTGCAGTTCGCTTGAAACCTTCAATTGACGAATGAATTTGCTGAGGTTATGATTTAAATAAAAGCGCCACGGCACTGCCACGGCACTGAATCAACTGGCGCATACAAGAACAGCTGAACGCAAAAGGAGAATCTTCGCATGATGAAGCTGAATTACAAGAAGACGCTTTTCGTAGGCTTCGCCTTCTTTCTTATCTGCCTCTTCTGGCAGGCTTATGACAACATCGTTCCCAAGATGCTGATTGATAAATTCGGAATGAGCCAGACCTGGAGCGGACTGATAATGGCGCTTGACAACATACTGGCTCTCTTCATGCTGCCCCTGTTCGGCGCGATTTCGGACAAGTGCAAAAGCAAGCGGGGGCGCAGGACGCCGTTCATAATAGTCGGAACGCTGTGCGCTTGCGTGCTTTTTGTAGGCTTGTCGCTTGTTGACAACATGCAGCTTGCAAATCTCGGCGCTCCGGCAAGGTTCGTCACAAACGAAGACGGGCTGGGAGCCATAGACCCGGAAGGCATGCGGATTCTGTACGACACCCAGAAGGGCAAGCTGCTTTACACATCAAACGGACAGGCATTCGTGCTTGGCGGCTCAGCCGACGGAGCCAAGACAATCCCGGAAGAGGATTTCATGTCCATGACGGCTCAGATATACAACGAGAAAGGCGTCAAGGCCGCAAACCCCGATTTCATGGATTATGTGGTATCCGCACGGCAGGCATATGCTCATGAAGTCCGCCTATCCGCCAAGTTTCCGCTAGTGCTATTCGTGGCGGTTCTTCTCCTGCTTCTTATCAGCATGGCGACTTTCCGCTCCCCGGCTGTGGCTCTGATGCCCGATGTGACCATAAAGCCGCTTCGCAGCAAGGCGAATGCGATAATCAACCTCATGGGAACGGCCGGCGGAATAACCGTGCTGGTGCTTGGAATGGTGTTCTCAACGGGAAACATCCTTCACTCAATGATAAGCTACACCGGATACTTCACTCTGATTGCAGGCCTCATGCTTCTCGCCTTGATGATATTCCTGTGGAAAGTCAAGGAGCCTCTGTGGGCAAAGCAGATGCGCGAGGAAAGCGAGAGATATGGCATCGAGGAGCTTGACGAGAACGCCAGCGCCGAGCAGCGCAGGCTGTCAGCCGGGGAGAAGAGGTCGCTTTTCTTCATACTGGCTTCGATTGTCCTGTGGTTCATGGGCTACAATGCCGTCACTTCAAAGTATTCGGTCTATGCAGGAAAAGTGCTGAACCTTGACTACAACCTGACATTGCTCATCGCCCAGGCAGCCGCTATAATCTCCTATCTTCCGGTCGGCATTGTGGCTTCCAAGATTGGAAGGAAGAAGACGATACTGGCCGGAATCATCATGCTCACCGCATCATTCACCACTGCATCGTTCCTCAGAGCGGGAAGCCCTGCGCTTCTGATGAACTGCATGTTCGCCCTGGCGGGAATAGGCTGGGCCACGATAAACGTCAACAGTTTCCCGATGGTCGTGGAGCTTGCAAAGGGAGGGAATGTCGGAAAGTACACAGGATTCTACTACACCGCATCAATGGCGGCTCAGACGCTCACCCCGTTGTTCAGCGGATTTTTGATGGACAAGACAGGCCGCATGACAGTCCTGTTCCCATACGCATCCATCTTCGTCGGATTTGCCTTCTTCACTATGCTTGCCGTCAAGCACGGCGATTCCAAGCCGGAAACCAGAAAAGGCATAGAGGCGATGGATGTGGAGGACTAGAGCCGCATATCCAAGAACCGGAGCAAGGACTCTGAAAACAGAGCCCTTGCTCTCATATCAAATGCAAAGTCTCTCCAGCCGCAGCTTCACAGCTTGGAGAAACTCATCCGTGAAAACCGGCTCCGGCTTATCGCCCTCGGCAAGCCCTGCCAGATCTTTTGTCATTATCCCCTCGTTAAGAGCATCAAGCACCGCCTTTTCAAGCTTATCGCCGAATTCCATGAGCCGGGGAAGCCCGTCCTTCTCGCCCCTTTTCCTCAGAGCGCCCGACCATGCGAAGATGGTGGCGACAGGATTGGTGGAGGTTCGCTCCCCTTTAAGATACCTGTAATAGTGGCGGGTGACAGTGCCGTGGGCGGCTTCGAACTCATAGTTGCCATCCGGACTCACAAGAACGCTCGTCATCATGGCCAGAGAGCCGAAGGCGGTCGATACCATGTCGCTCATCACATCTCCGTCATAGTTCTTGCAAGCCCAGATGTATCCCCCTTCGCTCCTTATCACCCGAGCGATGGCATCATCTATTAGCGTATAGAAGTACGTCAGGCCTCTTCTGTCAAAATCGGCTTTGAACTCATTCTCATAGACCTCATCGAATATATCGCAGAAACGCTGGTCATAGACTTTTGAGATTGTGTCCTTTGCAGAAAACCAGAGATTCTGATTGGTGTCGAGGGCGAATTTGAAGCAGCTCCGGGCAAATGAATAGATTGATATGTCTTTGTTATACATTCCTTGCAGTATGCCCGGACACTCGAAATCATATATTGTCTTGCAGAACCTCTCTCCGTTCTCCCCTGAGAACACCAGCTCGGCCTTGCCCTTTCCCGGCACCCTGTACTCTGTGCATCGGTACACATCCCCATAGGCGTGACGGGCTATGGTTATGGGCTTCTTCCAGTTCTTCACCACCGGCTTTATGCTGTCAATGAGAATCGGGGTTCGGAACACCGTTCCATCAAGCACCGCCCTTATCGTTCCATTAGGGCTTTTGTATTTCTCGGCAAGATTATATTCAGACATGCGCTTCTCATTAGGGGTGATGGTTGCGCATTTGACCCCGACTCCCAGGTGCTTTATCGCATTGGCCGCATCCGTGGTGACCTTATCCCGTGTTTCATTGCGATGCACCAGCCCCAGGTCGTAATACTCCGACTTAAGGTCAACATAAGGAAGAATGAGATTGTCCTTTATCATTTTCCAAAGAATTCTTGTCATCTCATCCCCGTCCATCTCAACAATCGGGGTCTTCATCTGAATCTTTTCCATAAGCTTTTCCATAAGATATTCCTTTATTTGTTTATTCTCGGCTTCTATCCGTTTCCAGCGTTCGATTCCAGCATCCGATTCCGGCGCTTATCTGCTTCCGGCCTTGGACTTGTAATAGTTCATCAAGCATCCTTCCAGGATGATTGACTTCTCATCTTCCGTCAGCCCCTTGACATACAGCTTGATGGAAGACACCTTTCCATTCTCAAGGACCTGGGCGGGAATCTCCTCACGGCCTTCCCTGATGGCACTCCTGATTCCGGGCACGAACACATACGCTCCGACCTCGAAGGGGAACTCGTCCTCCGCCGCAATAGTGAATGGCACTATGCCCCAGTTTATGCAGTTGCTCCTGTATCGCTTGGTGGCATAGTCCTTGCAGATATTTGCAAAACCGCCCAGAACCTTCTGACAGGAAGCCGCCTGTTCACGGGCAGAGCCATCGCCAGGCTTGATGGCATAGATGCAAGAGCCGTACTGCGTCTTCCCCAATGCCTCCGGGTCAGCGCCGAACCGCTTGAGGATATCAGCAAGATCGGTGGAGCCGGCAAGTCTCGCCTGCTCCGCCCTGGCAATCTCCTTGCTGCGGCCGACATACTCAGGAACCCGTCTTGAAAGGGTGAATTCCGCAAGCTTCAGCGGATTGGAGCGGTAGGAGGAAGTCTCGCCCGAGGGGATAAGCTCGTCTGTCGTTGTGACAGGATCGCGTATCACCGCCGCCAGCTTAAGCAAAAGATTCTCCTCAAGCGGATGAATCTCAGGCCAGGAGGTGATGTTCGGGCCAAATACAAGCTCCGTTGCAGGATTGGCCTTGCCGAAGCCGTTGTAAACCCTGCTCCGGTAGATTGCAGGATCGTAGCTGTACCGCTGGCCCCCCTCTGCATCCTCTGCGAAATCAGTCGCAGGGGTGATAGCCCCGTGATTCCTTGCAGTAGCCGCGATTGACCGCGCGTCCATAAGGGCGACTCCGGCAAGCTGCCCCTGAGCGGGCTTGGAGCCTTCCCTGTTCGGGAAGTTCCTTGTCGCATGACGGATTGAAAGCCCATTGTTCGCAGGAACATCGCCGGCTCCGAAGCAAGGCCCGCAGAATGCCGGCTTGAAAATCGTTCCGCTTGCCATCATCGAGGCCATCACGCCATTGCGCGCAAGCTCCAGCTCAACCGGAATCGAGCCTGGATAGACGCTCAGGCCGAAGCTCCCATTCCCGATGGAATGCCCTTTCAGAATCTGTCCGGCATCGCATATATTGTCAAACATGCCGCCTGCACAGCCCGCGATGATTCCCTGGTCGGCATAGACCTTGCCGTTTCTTATCTTTCCCTCAAGCTCCAGCTTCACGCCTTCTCCGAACTTCTCCCTGATATCATTATCCACCTTGGAGAGGATTTCGTGGGGGTTCTCGTTCAGCTCGGCGATGGTGAAGGCATTGCTCGGATGGAACGGCAGGGCTATCATAGGCTCGATTTCCCCAAGATCAATCACGATGGCCTTGTCATAACAGGCGAGATTCCCCGGCTCAAGCTTCCTGTAATCCTCCGGCCTGCCATGAACCCGATAGAATTCCTGGACTTTCTCGTCAGTCTCCCATATGGAGCTGAGACATGTTGTCTCGGTGGTCATCACATCGATTCCACAGCGGAAGTCAACGCTGAGATTATGAACCCCGGGGCCTGCGAACTCCAAGACGCGGTTCTTCACGAAGCCTGTGGCGAAGGTTGCCTTGACAAGAGCAAGGGCAACATCATGGGGGCCGACTCCCTTTCTGGGGGTTCCTGTCAGATACACCAGAACCACCTCCGGACGGTCAATGTCATAGGTGTTGCTGAGAATCTGCTTGACCAGCTCCGGCCCGCCCTCGCCCACGCCCATGCAGCCAAGCGCACCGTATCTAGTGTGGCTGTCCGAACCAAGAATCATGCTTCCGCATCGGCTCAAGGTCTCTCTCACGTATGTGTGAATCACGCCGACATTCGGTGGAACAAAGATTCCGCCGTACTTCCTGGCTGCGCTGAGACCGAAGACATGGTCGTCCTCATTTATGGTTCCGCCGACAGCGCACAGGCTGTTATGGCAGTTCGTCATGGCATATGGAACAGGGAACTCTCTAAGACCGGAGCCTCGCGCGGTCTGGATTATCCCCACATATGTGATGTCGTGAGAAGCCAGGGCATCGAACCTTATCTGAAGCTTCTGCTCATTCCCGGACTTGTTGTGAGCATTCAGAATCCTGAATGCCATTGTCTTGCCCATACCCTCCAAGGCATCGAGGGAAGAGCTTCTGATCATTTTTCCATCCGCAAGGAATACCTTGCTGTCAATCAATTCAATCATTTGAACTCCGTTATTTCAGTCTCTGACCAAATCGTCTTTGACCACATTCCTTATAAGATCTATCACGCTGCCATCGCGGTAGGTGACGATGCCGACAACCTTGTCCCCGTAGCGGATAGGCTCCGGCTCCCCGGTGATTTTCTCCGCCTTCTCCCTAAGCTCATGGATATCCAGAACATCCATATGCGCATCGGCGAGAGACTTGAGAAGGTCAGGCCGCCTTGGATTCACGGCTATGCCCTGATCCGTGACGATGATGTCCACCGTTGAGCCTGGGGTGACTATTGTGTTTACACGCTTGAGGACGGACGGAATCCTTCCCCTGAACAGCGGACACACCACAATCGATAACGATGCTCCGGCAGCGGTGTCCGGATGCCCGCCTATCGCCCCCCTTATCATCCCATCGGAACCTGTGAGGACATTGACATTGAAATCAACATCAACCTCCAGCGCAGAGAGAACAACGACATCAAGCAGGTTGACCGCAGTCCCCACCTTGAACGGATCGGCATAGTAATCAGCATCAATCTGCTGATGCAGATGGTTGTTCTTCAGCGAATTGGCCGCTTCCAGATCAAATGACTGCACATCAAGGATTTTCTTTATCAGCCCTTCCTCATGAAGCTTGGTCATAACGCCTGTTATCCC
>JBQNBA010000085.1:0-8177 GCA_052170175.1 Sphaerochaetaceae bacterium
CGTGGGAATGGCGGCCATGAACCAGTGCTATTCGCTCCGCGGGCTCAAGGCCGTGGCCGCCTTCAACATCTCAAGCACCATCATGAATCTCTTCAATGTCGTGCTGTTCTCAATCGGTGCATCGCTTGGTGTGATTGTGGGCAACATACTAGGGTCAGGCGATATGGAGAAAGCAGTCGATTATGACCGGAAGATAATCGCATTCTCAACCTTCATCTGCGTCCTCATCGGTGCGGTGATGTTTGCATCTGCGCCGTTGTTTCCAAAGCTCTACAATACAAGCGAAGAGGCCAAGGCAATCGCAGCCGATGTCATAAGAATCGCCGCTTGCTTTCTCCCTGTGGTTGCCATGAAGAATGGCTCCTACTATACCTTGCGTTCAGGAGGCAGAACCTATATCACAATGGCTTTTGACTCCGGAATGATCTGGACAATCAGCCTGCCTATAGCATACTTCCTAAGCCGCTTCACCGATATGAATCCTGTGCTCATCTTCCTGTTCGTGCAGCTGGGCGACATCATAAAGGTGATCATCGGGCTGATTCTGGTGAAAGGAAAGGTCTGGCTGAGGAATATTGTCAGCTAAGCGGCCATCTCTTGCCGCTATTTCAGCCTCCACTTCGCACTCCGGTTCTGGATATCAATCATATGAGCGTAGAAGCCATGCTTCTTCTTCAAAAGAGCCTCCGGCCTCCCCTCCTCGACTATGCGCCCCTTGTCCAGAACTATGATATGATCGGCCTGGGCTATGGTGCGCATTCGATGGGCGATTATCATCACCGTCCTGTCCTTTACCAGACGCCCAAGGGCCTTCTGCACCTCGCTTTCATTCTCCACATCCAAGCTTGCCGTGGCCTCATCCAGCAGAATGACCGGAGCATTCTTCAAGAACGCCCTGGCAATCGATATCCTCTGCCTTTCTCCGCCGGAAAGCCGGGCTCCGTTCTCTCCAATCCGAGTCCCGTACCCATCAGGCAGATTCTGCACAAACTCATCGCACCGGGCAGCCTTGGCCGCTTCAATCACCTCCGCGTCAGTGGCGTTCTTGCGACCCAGCCGGATGTTCTCCATAACAGTGTCATTGAACAGCACCACGTCCTGGAAGACAATGGAATAATAGCCAAGCAAAGTCTCGGGATCAGCCTTGCCGATATCAAGACCTCCCAAGGTGATTTTCCCGCCATCGATGTCCCAGAACCGCGCTGCAAGCTTGGAAACAGTCGACTTGCCGCTTCCGGAGGGACCGATAAGCGCCGTCACCTCACCCTGCTTCGCTGTGAAGGACACATCCTCGATCACGCTCTCTCCTTCCTGATAGGCAAAATTCACATGGTCAAAGACTATATCGAACTTCTTGGGAGCAAAATCAGCCGACCCTTCCTGAATCCTCTCTTCCTGTATGGCACGCATCCGCTCCACTTTGAGCTGGGTGGCGAATGTGGCCGCTATATGCTCCATCACAATCTCGACAGGGTCGTACATGCGAGCGGCGGCGAACATGAACCCTAGGAAATAGAGAAAGTTCAACTCTCCCCTCTGCATCAGGAACACCCCGGTCAGAACCGCCGTGGCGATTCCTATATGTATGAAAGCCTGGGCCGATGATATGAAAGAGCCGGTGACCAGTTCAGACCGCAGGGATTTCTTGATGCTTGCCTTGACCTTGCCTCTAAGCTCCCCCTCGTACCTTTCTGCGATTCCAAAGGCCTTTATATCCTGAATATGCTCGATTCCTTCCTGAATCTTGTCCGTCACCGCCCTCTTGTACTCTATATTAACCCGTCCATGCTTGTCCTGAAGTTTCTTTGAGCCAAATGTCAATGCAAGCGCAATCGGCACGACCCAGAGGATGGCAAGCCCCATCTTCCAGTTGGCGGCAAGAAGCATGGCGCCAATCAGCACGATTGAGATGGAAACGGCGAATGCAATCGGCACGAAATGAGAGAACATCTGCTCCAGCACCGCTTCATCCGCAATCAACGTGGTCGTAAGGTCACTGGTGTCTTTCCTGCCAAAATAAGAAAGAGGAAGCCTTCTAAGCCGCTCGGCAAGCGCAATCCTCCTGTTGGCCCCTTCACTGAACACAGTGATATAAAGCGCCGCATACTGGAAATAGTGCAGCACCCACAAAAGCAGCAGAACGACAGCGGCGGCAATCATGCTCATGGGGAGAATCCCAATCACACTCCGTCCGCTCTCAATCAGAGGAATCATGCGGGAAATCACCCACATGATGAGGAATACCGGAACCATCAGCGCAATATTGCATAACACGCTCCAGACCGTAGCCTGAATCAACCCTTTCGCCCCGGCCTCTGAAAGGGCGAATCTTTTCATAAGCCTTTTCTTCATGCTATTCCCTCCGATGTTATTCTCCACTGAACCGCCGACTGGTAATCATCCCACATCTTCCTGTACAGCCCGTTGAGGGACAAAAGCTCCTCGTGAGTGCCGCGCTCCGTCACCCTGCCCTTGTCCACAACAAGAATCTGGTCGGAGTTCTGGATTGTGGGAAGCCTATGGGCAATCATCATCACAGTCTTGCCCTTTGTGATTTTCGAAATGGTCTTCTGTATCACCAGCTCGTTGTCGGGATCTGCATATGCAGTCGCCTCATCAAGCACTATCACCGGCGCATCCTTGAGAAGAACGCGGGCAAGGGCCACTCTCTGAACCTCTCCGCCGGACAGATAGGTTCCCTTGGAGCCAATCTGCGTGTCGATGCCTTCAGGAAGCCTGGCGATGAAATCATCGCAGCTTGCCGCATTCAGTGCGGCATTCAGCTCTTCGTCAGTCGCATCAGGCTTGCCAATCAGAAGATTCTCCCGAATCGACATCTTGAACAGCCTCGAACTTTGGAAGACAAACGAAACCTGCTTCATAAGCCGCTCAAGCCCCATCTCCCTCACATCGGCAGAACCAAGCATCACCTTGCCGCCCGTCACATCGAAGAAACGCGGAATCAGGCTTGCAGCGGTTGTCTTGCCCCCTCCGGAAGGGCCTACGAGCGCCGTCACCTTGCCCTCTGCTGCCGACAATGTGACATCGGAAAGGACTTCCCTCTCCGTCTCGGAATACTTGAAATGAACAGCCTCGAATTCAACCCCGTTGCCCTCTGCGGCCATCATTGCGCCATTATCTTCCTGAACAGGCGCAGACTCAATCTTATCAAGCTTGATGACCGCTTCAGTGGCATCCATCACAGCCTGATGAGCATACATCACCTTGTTTATAGTTCCGCCGCAAGCGGGGGCGAAAAGCGCATAGAAGATGAAGTTCGACAGCACCTCCCAGCCGCTGGAACTGCCATAGGCAGCAAGCAGAATCGCAATCGGGATAAGCAGAAAGAACGCTCCATGGACAAAGGTGAGAAAGAAAGTCTGCCCTGTCCGGCAGCTCATCGCATAGCCTTTTGCCAAATCCCCGCACTCGGTTATAGCCTTGTGGAAGGAACGGAAGGAATGTATTGTCTGCTGGAAAGTCTTCACCACCGGAATCCCTCTGACGTATTCCACCGCCTCGCCGCTTATCTTCTCATTCGCCTCCTGCCAGCGTCTATAGAAACCGGCGTACTTCCCGCTCATCATCGACATCATGGCAACCATTGAGAGAGCCATCATGAGAATGCACGCCAGCCCCATCCTCCAATCAAAGACGAACAGCAGCGCAACGGCGACAATCGGGGTTACAAACGAGGCCGTCGTGTCGGCAAGCTTGTGGGCAAGCAGATCCTCGGTCAAAGAGGCGTTCTCATCGATTATCTTCCTTAAAGCGCCGCTTTCCTTGTTTGTGAAATATCCAAGCGGCAGCCTCAAGAGATGCCTCATGCCGGACAGCCGCATGTTCCCGGCGATGTTGAACGCCGCATAATGAGTCAGCATCAGCGCAAAGAAGTACAATAAAGCGTGGATTGCAGTGAAAAGCACAGCCATCCAGCCATCATGAACCATCTGAGCATAATTCATCCCGGACGCTCCGGGCAGCAGCGCCTCATGCACTATCTTCCATATGAAATAGTACGGCACCAGGACAAGCACTGCGGAAATCCCAGCCAGCACGCACCCGGTCAGCGTGAAACGCTCGTACCCCTCTCCATAGGAAAGAAGCCGGCTGAACACCCCCTGCTTCTTCTCCTTTCTGTTCTTCATATAAACCTCCAAATCAGTTTCTCAACGAAAATGCATTCCAACACCAATTCCGCTGCCATAATCTTCAACGCTCACACACCATCGTTGATGCCTCCGTAAATTCCAACGCTCACACACCATCCAAAATGCCCGCCCGCCATATTGAACGCCCCTGCCCCCTCTCATGCAGCGTCTCCAAGCCCCTGTCGCACCTGCCTAGTATGCCGACATGGAAGCCACGGCGAAGCCCAGCGAAACCGCCAGCGCCAGATAATCAAAAACCCCCATGCCAACCTTGGTCAGACAGGTTCTTCTGGTCTTGGCGCCCAGGCCTCTTGAAAGCGAAGCCACGGAAATCTCATCGGCTATCAACGCTGAGTTGAACAGCAGCGGTACCAACGTATATTCAAACACCTGTGCAGGCCGCGCAATCAGGTTTCTTGGATTCAACGAGATTCCCCGCAGCCTCATCGCTCTCTGGATTGAGTTCCATTCCTCACCCATCGTGGGAAAGAAGCGGAACATCACCGAGAATGGAATCTTTATCTTGTCAGGCAGGTGCATCCTGTCAAACGCCGCCAGGAACTCGGATACCCTCGTGGTCTGTATAAGCAGGGTGAACACCATGAAAAGAGGAAAGAACATCCTCACAAACACCACAATCCCGCCCAGCATATACATGACGGGAGATGTCACCCGTTGCACAACACCAAGATCCAAGGCAACCAATGCGCCGAACCACAGGCAAAAGCGCATAGCAGCGGCATACAGCCCTCCGTTGAGCAACAGAAGCAAGGCAAAGGCAAACGAACCGGCCTGCCAGACAAGCCTCATCTCATGCAGAACAGTGAAGCTGACGATGAAAAGCATCATCAGCTTCGTTCTGGGGTCAACCCAGAGAAGACCGCTTTGCTTGAAGGACAGCGAATCAAACATCAGATGATTCCGGCTTTCTCGAAATGCTTTTTCACAAGCTTCAAGCCAATCGAGCCGCCAATCAGACCGCCCAGAAGCCCCAGACCAAGGAACACCAGCAGGAACCACGGCGGAGTCATGCTGTCCAGCTTGTCGGCGAACTCCTGCCCCCTATAGGCAACGCAGGCCTGGAGCATCTTCTCCCTTGCGAAGAACAGCGCAAGGAAAGGCCCCGCTGTGTCGCAGGCAAATACAACATAGCTTGCAAGCACCCCGCCTTTGGAGAAACCCGTGCTTCTCAGAATTATCTCAGCAATGATTCCCAGTGCAAGCACATACACCAGAACAAGAATCGAGGTGGAGGTCATGATGAGCCCTGCCAGCACAGCCAGTATCATCACTGCGCCCATCTTGGGGACCTTGGCAATATAAAGCATATACACGGGCCCGGCGATTATCCCGGCAACAAGCGGAGCAAGCACATAAGTGACGGCCGCCACCCCCAGAACAGAGGCAGTCAAGACAATAACAGCGACATACAGCGCGGCGAAAACGCCCGCCAGAACGAGATCCTTTGTTTCCAGCTTTCTTTTTTCCATACTAGACATTCTCCTTATCTTTCAATCAATACCCTCAAGAATTTCATTTGACAGAACATCAAGCAGCCTTCGCTTCGTGCCGTCATTCAACTCGTAATCCGCATGCACCCTTCCCCTCTCAAGATGAAGCACATAGTCGCAGCACTCCATCACAAGCTCCAAGTCATGCGTTATGACAAATACCGTCTTGCCCTGTTCCCGAAGCCCCCTTATGCTGCCGGACACCTCGCGCATATGCCCCAGGTCAAGTCCGCTTGTAGGCTCGTCAAACAAAATGAAGTCCTTATCCGCCGCCAGAGCGCTGGCTATCGCCACTCTCTGCTTCTGTCCGCCTGACAAGGACAGCGGATGCCGCTTCCTCAGCGAAGCAAGATTCAAGCGCTCCAGAATCCCCTCCATCCGGCGCTTTCGTTCATCCTCACCGAACCTCTCGCGCCCGCGCTCATCTCGCATGCTCAGCAGAATCTCCTTCTCAACACTGTCGGTGAAAAGCTGATGACCCGCCTCCTGCAAGACAAGACAGCTGCTTCTGAGCCTGTGCTTTCCAGCCAGCGCTGCGCCATTGCATTCAACAATTCCCTTGAAGCCCTTTGCCAACCCGCAGAAACAATTTGCAAAAGTCGTCTTGCCCGCCCCATTACGCCCAATCACCGCTATCACCCTGCCGGCAGGAAGCCTGACATCATCAAGCGAGATTCCATGCTCCTTGTCCTTGTAACGGTAGAAGAACCGTTTCAGCACAATATCGCCTGCTGCCGGCGCCTCGGCTGCAGAAGACGCACAGGACGATGCGAAGGAATCAACCGCCATCGTACGCATATCATCAAGCCTGACAGCGAACAGCTCATCAAGCCTGAAAGGACGAAGCCCCAGCTTCTGCGTCTGCTCGAAGCCCATGCGCCTGATGTCACCAGAGAGGTACTGTCTGGCAATCCTCCCGCCGCTCATCACAAGCATCTTGTCTGCCAGCTCCCGCAGGTAATAAAGCCGATGCTCCGCTATCACCAACGTCCTGCCCTCCCGCTTCCATTGGCGCAGAACCTTCTTAAGCTCTTCTATAGATGCACCATCAAGATTTGACGATGGCTCATCCAGCACAATCACCTTGGAATCTGTCATCGCAACCCCGGCACAGGCTATCTTCTGCTTCTCCCCACCCGAAAGCTCAAATATGCTGCGGTTCATCAGCCCCTCTATCCCCAGACGTGCAACAACTGCATTCATCCGCTTGATTATCTCCGCTTCCGGCAGCCCCAGGTTCTCGCAGGCAAAGGCTACCTCGCTGGTAGTATCCACATTGAAGAACTGGGTGCGCGGATTCTGGAAAACACTCCCCACAATCCTGGCGGTTTCATATATCTCCTGCTGCGAAGGATCCGTCCCGTCCACGCAGACGCCCCCGCTCAAGACACCTGCGTAGAAATGAGGAACAAGACCGTTGATAGTCCTTATCACAGTGGTCTTGCCGCATCCGGAATCCCCGGCGATGACAGCGCATTCCCCCTCTTGGATTTTCATATCAATGCCATCCAGACTGTCCGATTCAGCGTTCTTGTACATGAAGGCGACATTGCTCAGCTCAATCATTTCCCGCACTCCGAAAAACACTGCATTGATAATTAAACATATCCTTGCAAAACAAAAAGCTATCTGGATTATTTCGGTTAGCCTTAGCTAACTCATGACGCAAAAAAACACTCATTTCCCCTCCTGATTCTCCTGCCATCGACCCACCCGCCTTATCTTCATCGCCCTGGGCCAATCAATCATCTCGCTGACAACCGCGCAATGATGCTTCATTTCATCCCATGTCATCTCATGAGCGAATGGCTCGCAGAACAGCTCCCAATATGATGATATGATCACATGGAACTCTTTCTTATCGACATCCCGCCTTGCCAGTCCGCGCCTCTGCGCTTCCTGAAGATAACGGTAATCATTCTCCATCATCTTGACGGCAAGCTCATGCCGGAAATCAGAATACGCCGATCCCGCCGAGCCTCTCACCAATATCGTGAACTCATCCCGTACGCCCTCAAGAAGCCGGAACCACTCAAGCATGCACTTCTCCACCGAGAAGAACGGCTCAAGCAGCTCCTCATCGGACAGGCTGGCCGTATCTTGCTCCGCAGCCTTCCTGGAAATATCATTCAGAAGATTCACTGCATCGCTTACAACCGCAGAGAACAAATCGGCCTTGCTTCTGTGCCTCTTGTACAGCGCACCGGTCGTCACCCCGGCTCTAAGGCATATTTCCTGAACAGAGCTATCAAGGTAGCCATTCTCCAGAAATACCTCCTTGGCGCTTTTTAAAAGCAAAGGGTCAATGCTGACATCTCTGACTGACATATGCCAAATATTCCTTATTCGCCCATCCCACCAAGCTCCCGCCTGGGTCACGTCGTGGGTGGCGGGGCATGGAGCAACACTGATAATTGAATTATCAGTATAATAGCCCAAGATGCGGGGATGTGTCAATATGGCGAATTGAATCACGTTAAATCTAACCATAAAGAATTCTGTGAATCACATAAAA
>JBQNBA010000086.1:0-8131 GCA_052170175.1 Sphaerochaetaceae bacterium
TTATATGCTAATTGTATAAAAAACATATTTATTCTTATTTGAATGATTTGTTTCTGATATGAAATGCTCAATTTCCCTTGGAAATCCATATCCTTTTATATTGATATCATTCAATTTTAATTTGAATTATAGCAAAATATGATTGTAATGATATTATAATATAATCATTTTTATATAAAAATAAGTCTTAAATTATTAAAAAATTATATCTAAATCATTATAAACAATAGCATTTGAATCACATAATCATATTGAAACCCGGTTTAATCTAAATCATAATGAGATTGATTCCATTATACGGATTTCATGAATATGGAATTGAGACCTACGCCAAGCGTTAGAAGGGTGGCCACGATGGTGCCGCTGAGCATCACTCCGAGCGAGACGAAGATGAAGGTCTTCTTGCGGTCAAGCCCCAGAACCCAGGCGCCGATTGTTCCTGTCCAGGCCCCGGTGACGGGGAGGGGCACACCCACGAAGAGCATGAGTCCCAGATAGCCATATCTTGAGAACTTGTCGCCGACCTTTTCCCGCGCCCGTTTTATCGTGAACTCAAAGAAACTCCGGTACAATGGAGCCTTTAGCAGAAGTTTGTTCAATGTCGACAGGAAAATCCAGACTATCGGCACTATGAGGATATTTGAAAGAACGGCTATAAGAAAAGAGGCAAGCATGGGCGTGTCATTGAAGAATGCATATGGGAGCGCCCCCCTCAGTTCTGAGATAGGAAGGACTCCTAACAAAATTGTGCGCAGCAGGATTCTCGTTTCAGGCATGTTTGCTCCCTCTTTTGCTGGGTATCATTATGGCATCGGCTGGGCATAGCTCATGGCAGCAGTAGCAGCGTATGCATTTGTCAGCATTCCTTACTATCTTTTCCCCGTTGCTTTCCAGAGCTTTGGCCGGGCAGATGTCGATGCATTTTCTGCACATTATGCAGCGTTCCGGCAGGAATTCAGGGGCCGGCTCCCTGTGCTGGCTGGCTATTTGGAGCCTCCGGGTGAAGAAGGGCAATATCAGGGTTTTGAAGAATTTGGTTTTCTCCCTGTAGGCGATTCGCTTGAAATCCTTCATCACAAGAGCCTTTGCGTCAAGCAGCGTGTAGTCAATATGCCCAGGCAGCCGGTTCTGTCGCTTGAGCTCTCTTATGATAGGCATCGACTCCGGATTGTAGCCCATTATGAGGGCCTCCGAGAAATCCACGGCCCCGCAGTCAGAGGAGCCTATCACAAGCCCTGCCGGAACCGGCTTGCCATTGGCGGGGCCGGGGCCCTCCATGCCTACAACCGCATCCATAAGGCAGTAGTCAGGATGAACATGGGCGTATATGCCGCATATCAGCCTGGCGAAGCTCTCCCTTGTGGGGCAGGAGAGGTGGCATTGGCTCTTCCGCAGGCCGGGGACAACGCCGAACATGTTCTTCACTCCACCGGTGAAGTACATGAGCTGATGGGTCTTGAACTTGGGCAGGCTTATTATCACATCGGCTTTGCGGACGGCCGTTGCGATCTGCACGCTCATGCCGGCCTCCGGTATGAAGACGGGCTCTGAGGCGGAGAAGTCCGTCCAGACCGCCTGTTCATCCTCGCATATGCGGCCTATGCCGCTTGCCTTGGCGGAGAACGATGATGATGGCATGCCGGGAGAATCGCCTACGAGTATCCGCTCCGCCCCGAGATCGCGCACTATCCTTATGACGGCTCTCAAGAACTCGGGATTGGTGGTTATGCATCTTTCAGGACCGGCATCCGAGAGGATGTTGGGCTTGAGAAGCACCGACTTGCCTTTCACATCGGGGAAGTCGGTGGATGAGACGATTTGACGGATGACCGGCATCAGGGCTTCGGTCTTATATGAATGGCATGATTGGATGCCTGTCTTTGCACTCATTTTATCCTCCTGATGAGGCAGAAGAACAGCGGCCCGCAGTTGTCTTGGGAATCCGGCAGCACTATGCGTCCGTGCGGCAGCGGTTCAGAGCTTGGCTCGCTTGATTCGGGGAGGGGCATCTCCTCAACGCAGCCGGGACGTCTGGCGAAAAGCCGTTCCACCACGTCCTGGTTTTCCATGGGGCAGATGGAGCAGGTGCTGTATAGTATGCAGCCTCCGGCTTTCACGGCGCATAGGGCTGATGCAAGCATGGCGAACTGCTGGATGCTAAGCCGTTTCGATCTGGATGGGCTCCACTGCGCCATTGCCTCCGGAGAGGTTATCACATGCCTCTCGCTTGAGCATGGGGCGTCCAGCAGTATGGCATCGTATTCATCCTGCTCAAACAATCCCCATTTCGAGCTGTCATGCCCGGTTACGGTGATGTTTGACCTGCAATCGGAAGGAAGGCATTCTGAAATGACTGAATGCAGCCTGGAACGCCTTGCGCTTGAACGGTCGTTTGCCGTCAGCGCCCCTGTTCCTTTGAGCTTGAGGGCGATGACCAGGGTCTTCCCTCCCGGGGCTGCGCACATGTCAAGAACGCTGTCCCCCTGCATTATAGGAAGACTTTCCGCGGCCAGGATGGAGGCTCTGTCCATGTAATATGGCTTAAGCAGTGGGCCGGGCAAGGCGACAGGGGATGGCTGCCTGAGAAATGAGGCTTTCAGGCTCTCCCATCTGTCATGGTAGAACCCTCTGTAAAAATCATCAAATCTTGCCGAATTGTCCGCCTTGCCTCTGCACATACGGTCAATTTACATTTTTTTCTCGGAAGTGAGAATAGAGAGATGCCGGTTTGCTGCGCTTTCCTAGAGAATATGCTCCAGGAAGGTCTTGGTGCGGGGGTTCTGCGGGTTGTCAAAGATCTGGCTCGGGCTTCCGGTTTCTATGATCTCGCCTCCGTCCATGAAGATGACCTTATCGGCGGCGGCACGAGCAAATCCCATCTCGTGGGTCACTATCAGCATGGTCATGCCGCTTTTTGCCAATGACAGCATCACATCCAAGACTTCCTTTATCATCTCAGGGTCAAGGGCGCTGGTGGGTTCGTCGAACAGCATTATCTCCGGATCCATGGCAAGCGCCCTTGCTATCGCCACTCTCTGCTGCTGGCCGCCTGAAAGCTGGTTGGGATATGCGCCGGCCTTGTCGGCAAGCCCGACCTTCGCCAGCAGCTCCCGGGCTTTCTCCTCCGCCTGCCGCCTGTCCATTCGCTTCACCCTCATAGGGGCGATGGTGATGTTCTTAAGAACACTGAGGTGGGGGAAGAGGTTGAAGCTCTGGAAGACCATGCCGACGTTCTCCCTGATTTTCCTTATATCGCAGTCGCTGGATGACACCTCGTCATCATTTATGAATATCTTGCCGCTTGTGATGAACTCAAGCTTGTTGACTGACCGCAGCAGCGTGCTCTTGCCGCTGCCGGACGGCCCTATTATGACAACCACCTCGCCCTCGTTGACGACAAGAGAGGCGTTCTTGACCGCCTTTACTTCATTTTTGCCTTCGTATGTCTTGCATACATTCTCCATTCGTATCTTTGCATTAGCCATTGTTGTTATTCAGCCTCTCCTCCATCAGACCGACAAGCCGTGAAAGCATCAGTGTTATTATGAGGTAAATCAGGGCGACTACCAGCATTGTTTCCAGAGATTGGAAAGTCCTGGAGATGTATTCCTTTCCTCGTCTTAGGATGTCGCTCAGGGCGATTGTTGAGACAAGAGAGCTGTCCTTAAGCATGGATATGAACTCGTTTCCTATAGACGGGAGTATGACCTTGACCGCCTGGGGCAGGATTATTGTGGAGAAGGCCTGGGCGCGGCTCATGCCGAGGGCGACAGCCGCCTCCATCTGCCCCTTGGGGATGGCCTGGATGCCGGAGCGGACTATTTCACCCATGTATGCGCCGAAGCAGACCGCCATGGCTATCACCGCGGCGGCCATTCCCTCGATGTGGGCAAGCTTGCCAAGGGCGTAGTAGATGAATATGAGCTGCACAAGAAGCGGTATGCCTCGTATCAGCTCAACGTATATTCCGGATATCCTGTTGAACACCTGCTTCTTGGATACAGAGCCGAGCCCGCATATCGTTCCCAGTCCTATCGCCCCGATTATGGCGAGTATGGTGCACTCGAATGTGACAGGTATCCCTGATGCGCAGATCTTCAATATGCGCAGGTAAGGGTCTGGCTTGAAAATGACAAGGCAAGCCAGAAGCGCCGCGCTTCCCAGAAAGGTCGTCCTCCAGGAGTTGAATACATGCGTATCCTTCTTAGGGATGAGAACCCCGTCTGTCATGTTGATCGTGACGCTGCCACGCTTGGGGCTTCGCGGATCAACAGATACCAGTGCCGCCAGGCGTTTGCCATGCTTTCTGGCCTCCGAATCATATTTGTAGTTTTGCATACGTGCGTTTTACATATTTATGCAGGCATTGTCAATCTTTTTCCTTAAAAAACTAAAAATATTTTTTGATGAATAAATATTTGACAAATCGGGAGTAATTAGAATGTTTATGAATAAATATCCGATAATCTCGTCGAAAACTTGGATTTTTATGCAAAATCATATTGACATGCATAAGCTGTGCAGCTAGAATAGCGGAAAAAATCAATGCATAATAATGCATATATGGACGAGGTGACGTATGAAGAGGTTCGCAGTTGTTCTGCTGATTGTCGCAATGGCGCTTGGCTATGTGTTCGCAGGCGGTTCAAAAGAGGCCGCTGTTTCCGATAAGGATACCTATGTGTTCGCTTCCGACTGCACATGGCCGCCGTTCGAGTATGTTGATTCCAACGGCAACATTGTCGGGTTTGAGATTGAGCTTGTCGAGGCGATCGGCAAAGCGGTGGGGAAGAACTTCACCATAAAGAACACTCCCTGGGATTCTATCTTCGCCGGTCTGGCAAACGGGGCGTATGACGCCATCGCCTCAGGGGTGACGGTGCTGGAGGAAAGAAAGGCCACGATGGACTTCGCCGATCCATTCCTCAATGTGGGGCAGGTGGTCATCGTGCGGATTGCCGACAAGGACAAGGTTTCCGGCATTGATGATCTTGCCGGCAAGAAGGTCGGCGTTCAGATGGGAACCACGGGCGATTTCGCGCTTGATGAGTACGATGTCGTGAAGGCGCAGTACGACGAGATAGGCCTGGCGGTGATAGATCTTGCCAATGGCAACCTGGATGCTGCGGTATGCGATTCATTGATAGCCAGTGACTTTGTTCTTAACAACGACAACTACAAGGGAGCGCTTGCGATTGCAGGAGAGCCGTTCACGACAGAGGAGATCGCCCTTGTGGTGAAGAAAGGGGATGCGGTGCTGCTTGACCTGATAAACAAGGGGCAGAAGATGCTTGTGGAAGACGGTACGCTAGCAGCTCTTAAGAAGAAATGGAGCCTCCTTTGAAAATAAAATCATATGAAAGCAAAGGCTTTTGTGTGGATTCTCCCAAATCCGGCAGGTCGGAATATTCCCGGCCTGTCTCTTTGTCCCTGGGCGATATTGATTATTTAGTCAATCAGCACCATAATTCTTACCCATGAAACAGCCTTTGTTTGGAAATGAGAAGAGGAGACAGCTTCTTTCTCTATACATTGTCTGTGCAATCGCCGAGTTCACCAATTACATGGTCAATCTCGGTCTTGTGTACCATCTTGCCTCGAAGTTCGGCTTGGATGCATTCGCAATCGGTCTTGCGGCGAGCGCGAGCACGGCAAGCTATCTGCTTTTCTGCCTGTTTGGTGAATCGCATTACGAACGGCTGCGTCCTGCTTCATGCATCTCCTGTTCGCTGATTGGCATGGGGCTTTGCTTCGCCATAATGGGCATCTGCTCCAGCCTGGCTCTGTTCATATCCATGATTTTTCTTTTCGGCGCGTTCCGCTCTATGCTCTGGCCGCAGATAACCGGACTTATCAACCGCGGCAAGGAGGGGGCGGCGCTTTCAAAGGCGCAGGGCGGCTTCAACCTTTCATGGAGCATTTCCGCCGGGATCGGGCCTCTGTTCGCCGGATTGATAATGCGGCTTTCAACCTCCATCGTCTTCTTGATCGCCGCTGGCCTGCTTTTCTGTTCGATGGCGGCCTTGCTTCACTCTCCGCTTACAAGGAATGCTCAAAGCGACCGCCGTCAGATCGCCGATTCGAGGGTGCCGGACAGCAGCACGTCGCTGAGGTTCTTTGCCTGGGCAGGGTTGCTGCTCGTTTATATTGCATCTGCCGCCACTGCAACCGCCCTGCCTCTGCATATACGTGATTCATTGGGTCTCGGCGCATTGGAAGGCGGCATTATGCTTTCATGCAAGGGACTTGCGGCCTCCGTCCTGTTTGTGATTATTGGCATGCAGAAGTGGTGGAAATTCAGTAAATTGGTGCTGATGCTGAGCCAAGCGATGATTGTCGCCGCCGTGTGGATCGGCAAAGGCGCCGGCTCTCTTGCCATGTGCATATTGTACTGCACGGTACTTGGGGTATGCTTCGCCTTCTGCTACGCCCAGGCGCTTTTTTATGCCATGAGCGGTGCGGTTAACAAGTCCAAGCGGATGATGGTTCATGAGGTTGTGCTTACAATCGGCTCTGTCGCAGGTTCATCCATGGGAGGATATCTCTATCGGCAGGCAGGGTGGGGCGGGATGACAAGCGCTGCGCTTAAAGCCTTCATCTGCATATTTGCCGTGGAGCTGCTTGTGCTTAACTACATGCACCGGAACAACGTGGCTGAAGATGTTTCTCATTTCAACGACAAGGATTTCCATGTGGCTGGCGATGGAAGGGGCGAGGGTGGCCGATGATGATGGCAAACTGGGGAGATTGGATTATTTCATTTGAGAATAAACTCTTTTTTTGTTGATTCATTCTCTACTAGGATGGGATCGAACTTGATTTTCACAGGAACATTAGCTGGGGGATTCAGAAGAATCTCCATCGTTTTTTCCGCCATTTTGGAAAACGGCTGGAGTATAGTGGTTATAGACGGGGTTGACAGATAGCTGAGATCTGTTCCATCCATTCCTGCGAGTGCAATATCTTCCGGTATGCTCTTTCCCAACTCGGTGAGTTTCTTCAAAGCCCCAACTGCCATGACATCGTTCTGCGCCCAAATGGCTGTAATGGACGAGAAGCCAGAGTGCTGAGAAAACTTCTTTATTGCTTCAAATGACGACTCAACATCGAAGTTGCCCTCATGAACGAAGTTCTCATCAATAAAGATTCCCTTGTCCAGAAAGGCCTGACGGAACCCGGCTATTCGGTCGCGGCTCAGGCTTATGTGCTGCGGGCCTGTGATGCAGGCGACATTGCGATGGCCTTTTGAGTATAGGTGTGATCCCATTATGTATCCAGCCTTGTAATTATCCAGCGACACGCTGTTGCAGCTTGAATTGGTGATCTCCCTGTCAAGCAGTATCACTTTGCCTAGAGAGTCTTTCAATCTTTTGCCCAGCAGGCTTGCATCTGAGACCGGGGAGATTATCAATCCATCGATATTCCTGCTGTAGAAATCATCAAACAACTTGCTTTCAAGCTCTGGGTTGTTGTGATGCGTTCCGATTATTAGCCCCAGATTATACTGCATGCAGAGATCTGATATTGTTTGTATGAAGAACCCAAAATCAAAATGCACTGACTCGGGCAAGATGAGTCCGATAAGCCTGCCGCTTTTCGCCCTGAGGCCTGAAGCCAGAAGATTTGGATTATAGTCAAGCATCTCTATTGCTTTAAGCACCCTCTCCCTTGTCGAGGGCTTGACTGGCCCGCTGTTTGCTATAACGCGGGAAACAGTGGATTTTGATATGCCTGCCAGTTTGGCGACATCATTTATTGAACTCATATAACTCCTATCTGATAACGATTCCATTATCATTTTTTGCTTAATGGAACGCCTTTATTTTCAAGTCTATTATATCAGATTTGATTGTTTTTGCAATAATAATAACAATTAATTTATACATATAGAAATACAAAAACTAAAATTTTTTCCTTGACAATTCATTTTTCCTGGTATGATAATTAAAGCATAAAAGTGGGAACGATACCATTTTGGGATTACGGCACTTTTACTGTCTTTGCTCTTGGTAATTGCGAAAGCAATAAAAATAGGAGGAGGGAATAATGAAAAGATTCATTTCCATTGCATTGGTTCTCTTGCTTTGCGCTTCAATGTTGTTTGCACAGGGCGCAGCTGAGAAAAAGGATG
>JBQNBA010000087.1:0-8079 GCA_052170175.1 Sphaerochaetaceae bacterium
GGAGAGCGCCGAAAAGGATGTGACACCGCTTTTCTTGTCAAGCAGGACAACTGCGCTGCGGGTCATCGCTATCCCTTGGAAGAAAGCGAGTCAATCAACGCATTGAGCCTCTGCCCTTCGGCGATTGATGTATCCTCCATGAAAGTCAGCCTCGGCGTGTTCTTTGTCTTGAGAATAGCGCCAAGCCTCCCCTGGATGAATCCCGAGCTCCGCTGAAGTGCCTCGACTGAACGTTTCAGGTTATCATTATCCTGGACAAGGCATGAAACATATACAGTGGCATACGCATTGTCCTTTGAAAGCGTGGCTCTGGTGACCGACACAAAAGAGCCAAGCCGCGGATTCTTTATCTCCCGCTGAACAATCATCATGTTTATGGCCTCCACCATCCTGCTCTCAAGACGGCTTTGGCTGTGCTCGCTCATTTCCTGCCCTTCCCCGAATCAATCTGCGCCACCTCAGGCTTTGCGCCCTTGGCATCCTCAAGCGTCCGCTTGACATCCTTTATCTCAACGAATTCCAAGATATCGCCTACGCGTATATTGTCAAACCCCTCGATTCCAATGCCGCACTCATAACCGGAAACGACTTCCTTCGCATCGTCCTTGAAACGCTTGAGCGATGTTATCCTGACAAGCTCCTTGTTTATCTGGATGCTGTCCCTTATGACCCTGCAGAAGCTGTTCCGGCGCACAAGCCCCTGGGTGACCATGCAGCCGGCAACCGGCCCGACCTTCGGGACAATGAATACCTGCCTGACCTCAGCCGTGCCAAGGTCAATCTCGGCCTTGTCCGGTGTCATCAGCCCTTCCATAGCGGCCTTTATATCATCAACGGCATCGTAGATGATATTGTACTTCCTTATGTCTATCTTCTCCTGCTCCGCCAGCTGCTGCGCCTTAGGAGTAGGTCTGACATTGAAGCCGATGACAATCGCCGGATTCTCGCTTGCAGAGGCAAGGGTTATGTCGTTCTCGATTATAGCGCCTGCGCTCGCCCTGATGACGGAAAGCCGTATCTCATCGTTTGAAAGCTCTTCAAGCGCCTTCTGCAAGGCCTCGACAGAACCCTGGACGTCTCCCTTGATGATGACATTAAGCTCCTTCATCTCGCCAAGCTTTATCTTCTCGTAAAGGTTGTCAAGCGTGACCTTCTTGTACTTCTTGGCCTGCCCAAGCCTCTCAAGCTCCTGGCGCTTGTTGCCCACCATCCTGGCCTGCTTCTCATCCTCCGTCACCTGGAACGGATCGCCTGCATTAGGCAGCCCGGAAAGCCCGCTTATCTCAACAGGAGTAGACGGCCCGGCTTCCTTTATCCTCTTCCCGCGGTCGTTGAACATGGCGCGCACACGGCCTGAATAGACACCGGCAACGTAATAGTCGCCTTCATGTATAGTGCCTTTCTTCACGATTATCGTGGCCACGCTTCCACGGCCTTGGTCTATTCTGGACTCCAGAACCTTGCCCTCCGCCCTGCATGAACGGACAGCCTTCAAGTCAAGCATCTCCGCTTCAAGCAGTATCGTATCAAGAAGATCGTCTATTCCCTGCTTCTTCAATGCGGATATCCGGCAGTAAAGCGTCTTGCCTCCCCATTCCTCCGGCGTCAGATCATATGCGGCGAGCTGCTGCATGACCCGCTCCGGATTGGCATCAGCAAGATCGCATTTGTTTATAGCCACGATGATGGGAACCTTGGCCGCCTTCGCATGGTCAATCGCCTCGACCGTCTGAGGCATGACACCGTCATTCGCAGCCACTACAAGCACGACTATGTCGGTGACCTGCGCCCCGCGTGCACGCATCATGGTGAAAGCCGCGTGACCCGGAGTGTCCAGGAAAACAACATCGCCCTTATCAGGAATGGAAACCATGTAAGCGCCTATATGCTGCGTTATGCCGCCGAATTCACCTTCGGCCACATGGGCGGAACGGATCGCATCAAGCAACTTGGTCTTTCCATGGTCAACGTGTCCCATGATTGTGACAATAGGCGCCCTGGGCTCCAGATCCTCTTCGCTGGTCTCTTCTGTCGGTATGACCGTTTCATCATACAGGTTCACGATATGGACCTCGCATCCGTAATCCGATGCTATAAGGGCAGCGGTGTCAGAGTCAACCTGCTGGTTTATCGTCAGCATCATTCCCTGCTGGAAGCATTTGGAAATGATTTCGGAGGCCTTGAGATTCATCTTCTTAGCCAAATCGTTTATGGTTATGTTCTCAAGTATGTCAATTGATTTCGGAACAGCATTTGCCGATGTATGAGACTCCTTGCGCCTATACTGGAAAGCGCTCGATGCCTCCAGATCCTCTCTCCTGGTCTCCCAGGATGCCGCTTCATTGTCCTTGCGACGCGAATAATCACGCTTCGTCTTGCTTATCGGCATCTCCTCTGACTGAGAGGAACCGCCCATAGGCTTTCGGAACCCGCCCGCGCCCTGACGAGGCCTGCCCGAATTGAAACCGCCCGGCCTTCCATTCTGAAAGCCCGGCCTGCCCTGTCCCTGGAAGCCATCCGATCGGTATCCGTTCGGTCTCTGTCCCGGGGTGTACGGGCCTCTGGGCGCACCGAATCCGCCCTGACCGCCTGTCCTGGGCGTGTACGGACGGTTGCCGAATCCGCCGCTCCTGCGCGACCCGTCCCCCTGACCGGAGTAACGGGAGCCATAAGGCTGATTGCCTTGGCGATAGCCGCTGCGCTGGCCGGAGAAATCACGGCCGCCGACTATGCCCACCTGCCGCGGGCCACCGGACGAGGGAACCCTTGAAGTCGGCTTGAAATCGATAGGAGGAAGATTAGAGTCTCGTATTATGACAGGACCGTTGCGCAAAGGATCAACCGGAGAAGAAGCAACAGGCGCGCTCTTGGGCGGCTTGGACTGCGGAACCGGCTTGGTCTTCTCAGGAGATGCAGATGAAGCGGCAGCCTCGGATACGGGGGCATTATCCCTCGGCGGGGTCTGCTCGGTCTTTATCGCTGGCTTAAGCACAGGCGAAGCCTCCTTTGCAGCAGGCTTCAGCATCACCTTCCTTTTAACAACCACCTTCTTTTTCTCCACCGACACAGACTGGCTGGAGACCGGCTTTGCATCAAGCGGCTTGGGCTGTTTTATCAATGTTACCTTCGGCGCATCTTCACTCATATCTATAAACTCTTTCTCCTATACACAATACTCTAAATCCTACTCGAAACTCAATCCCACATGGCAATTCGGACACTCAGTCATGTCTCTTGTTATTATCGCACTGCAGTTCGGGCATTTGTAGACAGTCTGCTCACCGTCATCCTCCCCGCTCTCGACAAAGTCGACATTCTCAGAAATCACCCTGTTCACATAATCAAGGTCTTCATGGGAAAGCTTGGACATGTTGGCGAAATCCTCCGGGGTCAGTTCAATATACTCCTCAACCGAATAGACATCGTAGAAATTCAGCTTCTTCAAAATATCCTCGGAGATTGGAAGCTCGCTCAGCATAAGCTCATCATCATCCGAAGCTGCCTCAGAAGCGGACTCGGACCCATCATACAGCTGTTGCTCCTCACGCATATCCCCAGGCAGCATATCCTCAGGCATATCATCAGGCGCTTCGAACAGCTGATCTGCAGCTCTCCTGACTTCCTTTGAAATATCCATTTCGGCGAACTGATCCTTGGTCTTCACATCCACCAGCCAGTCGCAAAGCCTGTTGACAAGCCGGACGTTGAGCCCCATCTTGCCTATGGCAAGCGAAAGCTGCTCATCATCCACAATCGCAACAGCGGTCTTCCTTCTCTCATCGATTATGTAGACCTGAGACACCTTCGCCGGGGAAAGCGCATTCTGTATATAGACAGCCGGATTCGGATCCCACTTGAGAACATCTATCAGCTCGCCATTGAGCTCTGTTATCACGCTCTTTATCCTCTGTCCGCCCATTCCTACGCATGTTCCGACCGGATCGACATCCCCGCGCTTGGAATACACGGCGACCTTTGTCCTGTAGCCGGCCTCCCTCACGATCTTGGCGATTCCAACCGATGGCTCCAGACCTTGAAGCTCCGGTATGTACTGCTCAAACAACCGCTCAACCAGCTTGTCGCTCGTTCTGGAGAGTATTATCCGAAGCATCCTGGGGTTCTTCTCATCCTGCAAAACGCTCTCCAGAAGGCACTTGACCTTGTCCCCCTTCTGGTACGCATCTCTATGGCTCTGGTTCCTGGCAGGAAGAAAGCCCTGCGTCCTGCCCAGATCTATGAAATAATCGCCATCCCGTTCGCTCTGGAGCGTACCAACTACAATCTGGCCGACCTTGTCCTTAAGCTCATTGTAAATCTCATCCTTCTGGATGTCCCGCAGCTTCTGCTGCGCTGTCTGCTTGCCGCTCTGAACACTTCCCCGGTCAAACGAGGCTGGGTCAACCGGGATGAGAAGCTCATCACCCTCCTCCGAATCCGAATTCAGCTCCTTGGCCTTGGCAAGCGAGATTTCATGAATCCGGTCAAGGTCATCCTCCGCCGCATCAACGACCCTCTTCCTGGATGCCAGGATCACGCCATCAAGATCGTCAGCGAAAGTGACCACTGCATTGTCGTCCACCCCGAACTTCTTCTTATAAGCCGCAAGCAAAGACTGCTCGATGGTTTCCTTCACCCTCTCGACAGTCATGCCCTTCTCTTCATCGACAATATCATAAATAGCATCTCGCAATCCGGACATCAACGAACATCCTCCCATCTATAATCCAATTTAGCCTTATTCACGTCAGCAAAGCTGACCTCAAGCATCTCGCCGGCTTCGCCATTGTCCTCATTCTTGTAATCAGACAGGAACACAGAGCTTTCACCGCATCTCGATATGATTCCAGTGAAGGAAGCCTTCCTCCCGCTGTCGTACAGACGGCACCGCTTGCCGACAAAAAGCTCAAATTCATAAACATCCTTGAAGACACGCTGTACTCCCGGCGTGGACACTTCAAGCTCAAGATCCCTGCAATCAAGCGACAGCCTGGGATAAACCACTCCGTATGCCTTGGCGCAGTCATCGACGCTCTCATTGCCCGCCGCCCTCTTTATGATGAGGGAAACCTTGCAGGAATAATCGCTTCTGGACATCGAAACGGAAACCACCTTGAGTCCCATCGGCTCAAGCACAGGCATCAAATCCAAGAAAAGCTTGCTCTGTCTTATCTCATCCTTAAGCATTTTCCATAAAAAAGGGACCGAAGCTTTCGATCCCTTATCCTCAAATACAGTATCTTGCCTAACTATACCGTTTTTCCGAAGGAATTGTCAACATAATAGAGCATTGGAGATTGAATCAGAGATTGAATCGGGGCCGAATCGGGGTCAAAAAGCACTCTCGGGCCAAGTCCCGCCTGAAAGGCGCAGCGTGAGATAACCGCTTTGCAACGTCCCTACTGCCCGTATACCGCCCCAAGCCATGCCATTGCAATCAGACCTGCCTTTGCCCCGTGCCTGTCTCCTTCATGGCTCCCTTCTTGGCTCTTGGATCCATCGCATCCGGGCAAAAGCCCGCCCCCAAAAAGCCCGTTTTCAAAAAGTCCGTTTTCAGCAAGCCCGTTTTCAGCAAGCCCGCTGCTTTCAGCAAGTCCGTTTTCAGCAAGCCCGTTTTCAAAAAGCCTGATTGCCGACAGCAGCGTCGCCCCTGTGGTGCAGATGTCATCTATTATGATAATGTCTGCATTCACCATCCTCACCGACGGGCTTCTGAGGGCAAGGCTGCACCCCTCAAGCCGCCCTTTCCGACCCAACAGCTTCTGCTGGCGGGTGTCTGTTCTCCGGAACGCATGACAGACCCTGCAATCCATTCCCGCCCGTGTCAGACGCCGTGCAAGATGCCTTGCAACCAAAGTCATCTGATCATACCCGCGTTCCCTCCTTCCCTTCCTGCTTGCAGGTATGGGAACAAGCGCAACCTCTCTCTTGAGCCCCAGCCTCATTATGAAATGCAGGAACACATCGGCCACGTCAGAGGCGCAGTCTTTCCGGCCATAGAACTTGAGAAGCTCGACCACCTGACGCGACTTCCCCGAATAAGGGCTTATCACATAGAGGCATCTTCCCGGATGATCCCGGCAGAACGGACAGGGAGCCCCTTGGTGGGGAAGCACACAGAAGCAATGCGGGCACCTGACTGCAAATCCATCGTAAGACTCAGATATAAGCGAATCCAAAAGGCTCATGCCCATAAAGCGGCGCAAACAATGAAAACGCTGAAAAGGATAAAACAGAACGCCTTGCTCCTGCTGTCCACCGCCCGCTGCTGCTCGCCCAGACCTCAATCCGCATCATCGCCAGAGAGAAAAACCCTTGAAAGCTCCTTGAGCTTCTGAAGCTCCACCATCGACTGGAAAGGCGTTGAGGAATCAAGGTCAAACGATTCTATCTCCCGGATTATCTTCTGAGCCTCGCTCAGCCTCTGCCATCCTGCCTTGCGCCTCTCATCTTCTTCCGCCTGCTCATCACCCATCGTGAAGAGCGAGCCCTGATCGCTTGTGCCGTAATCGGCGAAATGCTTCTTCTGGAAGCTTGCGGCATCCTTAAGCACGCTCTGGGGGATTCCGGCCATCCTGGCGACATGCAAGGCATACGAAGAGCTGGCTGACCCGCGTTCAAGCTTTCTCAGGAACTTGACATGCCCCGGAGTCTCCTGAACGGCAAGCGTGTACAGAGCCATGCCGGAGGTATCCATCTTGGCAAGCTCGTGGAAATGGGTTGCGAAAAGCGTCTTGGCCTCTTTCCCAAGAAGGAATCTTATTATCGCATGGGCGATTGACATTCCCTCCTGCGTGCTTGTCCCCCTTCCTATCTCGTCCATTATCACAAGCGACCGCCTGGTGCATGTGCGCAGTATGAAAGCCGCCTCCTGCATCTCCACAAGGAAAGTCGATTCACCCCTGGCCAGATTGTCAGAGGCGCCGACACGGCAGAATATCTTGTCAGTCACGCCGACCACGGCGCTTGACGCGGGAACGAAGCTGCCGGTATGGGCAAGAAGCACAATCAGAGCCGTCTGCCTCAGATAAGTCGATTTCCCCGCCATGTTAGGTCCGGTTATCAAGAAAAACCTCTCGCCGTCCATCAACGTGTCATTAGCGACAAATGAATCGGGAGGCAGATGCTTCTCGACCACGGGATGACGGCCCATATGAATCTCCAGCACATCATCGCCTACGACAGAAGGGCAGCAGTAATCCCGTTCAATCGCCTGGGCGGCGAAGCTCTGGAAGCAGTCAAGAGCGCTAAGGAACCTGCCGATTTCATTAAGCGCCTCGTTCCGGACGGAAACCTCTGAAGCTATCTCTTCATACAAAACCCTCTCCCTGGCCTCTGCCGCGCTGTTCGCCTGCTGGCTCTGTATCTCAAGCCCCGCAAGCTCCTGTGTCGAGTAACGTTCTGAATTGACAAGCGTCTGCCTGCGGAAGAAGTGCGGAGGCACCTTGGAAAGCTGTGATTTAGAAACTTCCAGAACATATCCGGTCAACCGGGAGTTGACTATCTTGATTGTCGTGATGCCGGTTTCGGATTTCACCCTCTCCAGATACTCGGAAAACATCCGGTCGCTGTGGCGGACAAGATCCCTGTTTCTGTCAAGCTCCGCATCATAGCCGTCAAGCACCACCATTCCGGACATGAACGGACCGTTGCAATCCTCGCTTATGGCTCTGTCAATCTTCATCATAATTGAATTCAGGGCGGAAAGCGCATCAGCATCAATGCTCTCCGGCAAGAGGGCGCAATACCTCTCCGCCGAACGTGATATGATGCGGAAGAAGCACCCCAGAGTCTGCTTTATTCCCACCAGATCCTTAGGAATGGAACGCTTAAGGGCAACCCGGTTTGCCAGACGCTGCATATCCAGAGAGCCGGAAAGTTCTTTCTGCAGGGCTTCAAGCTCCTCACGGCTTGAGACAAGCCATCTGACCCAATCCTGACGGAAATTGATATCCTCTATCTTCACCAGCGGGAAGCTGAGCCAGCTTTCAAGCAGCCTCTGCCCCCCTGCGGTTCTCGTCCTGTTCACCGCATCAAACAGCGTATATCGTCTGGTATGATCCTGATTGTTCTCAAACAGCT
>JBQNBA010000088.1:0-8068 GCA_052170175.1 Sphaerochaetaceae bacterium
TAGTCGGGGGAGCGGCATATTCCTGCAGGCTTATCCACCTGTCATCGTACACATCAATCGCCGCACTGTACTCCGGCATGTCGGCATCATACAGCCTGTAGCAGGAAACACCCTGCTTCTTCATTTCCTGCCCAAGGGATTCAAGGTTCTTCTTCAAGCGATTAGCGACCATCTGCGCCCCGGCCGACAGAGGGGCCGACAGCCTCTCCTCCCTGCGCTGCCGCGCCCTCTCGGTCAATGCATCACGCTCTTCCTTCGTGTATACATAGTAATGAGCAAGCTGGCATTCAATCCCGCCGTTGTGCAGAACATTCACCCTGTCCGGCTTCATATCGACATAACCCAGCAGATCGCCATCTCCGCAGAGCACCGAGGCGAACCAGCCATGAAAGCAATCCGTCATCACCTTGCCGATTCCTATGTAAAGCTTCTGTATGCCGCCCGTTATCTCACCTAGCCTCACGCCATACGGCGGGTCAGTGACTATGCAGCCGCGTTCAGAGGGCACATCCGATTCAGTTGTCTGCATGAAATCCCTGCATTGGAACTCGATATAGTCGGACATTCCGGCGGCTTTGGCATTGGTCTTGGCTATTTCAATAGCCTCAGAATCAATATCCCACCCGATAATCTTGGACTTTGGAACAATCTGGCTATCATCAGCCTCTTGGAACACCTCATTCCACACCTTGTCATCATGGAACGGCAATTTGTAGAAAGCGTACCGATAAGGGTCTATCAATCCGGGTGCGGTGTGCGTTGCCATCATTGCAGCCTCGATGCAGAGCGTCCCGCTCCCGCAGAACGGGTCGAGGAACGTCAGGTCTTCCTGCCGGCTCTTGAACCATTGGCTCCGCAGCACAACGCTCGATGCCAGGAATTCGGAAAGACAGGCCGGCGTCTGGAACTTCCTGTATCCCCTCTTGGCCAGATCCCTTCCCGAGAAGTCAAGATAGTAGGTCACTTCATCGCCGTCTATATGAAGCACGAAACCAATGTCAGGATTGTCCAGGTCGACAGACGGACGCTCTCCATCCGCCTTCTCCCTTATCCTGTCCACAATCGCATCCTTAAGGCGAATCGACACATAGTGGGTATTAAGAAGCCATTCGCAATCCGACACCGTCTCAGAGACAGCGAAGTTCATCTGCGGGTTCAGGAAATTCTCCCATGGAAGCTCAACGCTATGCTCGTAGAACTCATCTATGGAAAAAATCCGCGCCTGATGAATCATCACAAGAAGCCTTGTGGCGCACCTTGTCCACAGGCAGAAACGATAGCCAACCCGGATGTCCCCCCGGAAGAAAACCCCGCCGGTCGTCACCTTCACATCAGAGGCTCCCGCCTCTCTGGCCTCTGTTTCCACCAAATCCGTCTGATGCGCCGAAGCGGCTGCAAAATATATCATATCACGTCCCCGAAAATATCTTCCTTTGAATAAGAATAGTCCGTTCCGCAGTTCAAGCATGAAACAGTGACCGGAAACCGGTTTTCCTTCAATATCTCATCCTTCTCGCTCTGAGGAAGGCTCCGCAGATGCTCCAGAAAATTCCCGCCCGTGCAAGGACAGGAGAATCCCACCGCCCTCTTTCCCAGGAACATCGGAGCGAAATCGGAAAACACGTCAGCGACATAATCACCCATATCCATCCCTTCGCTGATGCGCTCTCCGACATAAGGAATCCTGCCTATCAAGGCTTCAAGTTTGTCTATGCTCTCAGACGGACAGCCGGGAAAAACCTGAATGAACAGACCGCCCGCACCCAGCACCCTTCCCTGACGATCGAATTTCAAGCTCAGGTCGAACACAGTAGGAGTCTGCTCGCTCTGCTGATAGTAAAGGGCGAGATCCTTCGCCAGATCACCGTGCTCCATCATGACATCGCCCCGGAAAGGCTCCTTGCTGCCCTCAATGCTCTTGGAGATGCTCAGGAAGCCCGGCCCGTAAAGCATGTTCAGGTCATTGCCCTCAAGCGGCTTGTCCAACGTTATAGGAACCTCGGCAAGGCAGCCGCGGACAGCGCCGCATGCCCAGGATTCAACGCTGAACCCCTTTATAGGGCCTCCGCATTGAACCGACAGGAGAATCCTGTCGTTCCCCTTGACCTCGCCGGCCAGAAGCCCCCCGGCTATATACGCCTGCCCCAGAACCCAGGTCTCAAGGAAACCCAGTCTGAAATTCGTCCTCATCTGATTCACCATTGCGGTGCCTTGCAATGCAGTCAACCGGAAATTCCCCTCGTCCATCGTGTATATATAACGACAATCATCTGGAAGAGAAGCAAGATGCTCCAGCACTGCAGCGTCATCTATTTGCTTTTTAATCATACAGCTGAATGACGGACTTGGAAAGAACATCTATTAGAAGCTGATATTCGCCATCAATCGCCGATATATCCGCCTCAAGCAGCCTGTCCGGATCAACATCATCCCATCGGACATCGTAGCCGGCATTCAGAACAAGCAGGTAGAAGAACACTCTGGCCGCCCTTCCATTGCCATCAAAGAACGGATGCAGCGCCTCCACCTCGCCCATGTAATAGGCAAGGTCGTTTATGAACTGCTCCCAGTCCCTGTCCATGAGGTACCTGTCCGAAACCAGTTTTCCGAATATGTTCAAAGCCATCTGGTCTATATACTCCGGCTTGCAGAAAGCAGTCCTCCGGGATGCATCGAAATGCCGCACCTCGCCGGCGCTCAGATATATGTCACCGAACAAAGTCGTGTGAATCTCCTTAAGCAGCTCGAAATCGAACCTGTCCGGAATATCCCTGGACATCATCTCCGCCATCCGTATCGGAACCACCTTCGCTTCAATCTCCCGCAGCCTGTCCCTTTCCTCGATATTGAAATAATTTATGAGGCTCTTTGTTCCGGGATAATAACCATTCTCATCCTCGGCGGGGACGAAATCATCATCCAGGCTCTCATTGCGTATGACCGCCTCCACCGCTTCATCCGCCGAGACATCCCCATCAAGGACAGCTCTGACCGAAGCTTCCAGAGACTCGTCAAAGCCAACGCCCTCGACTTCCATTGAAAACTTTATGAAATCCACGAAAGCCTGAATCCGGCTGTCTTTCACATCACCCTCCTGCCCCGACTATATTCACTCAAGCCGGTTCGGTCAATAATCATTCCATCCTGCAAGCCAATATAAGCCGCAAATCACAACACCCTAGATGCGGAACCCGATCATGGCTCCTGCGCTGAACGAGAAAGAGGTGGAAAGCAGATGCGCCAACCCCTCGAATTGCAGATGCATGTTCTGGCCAATCACGAATCGCAGACCGGCGCCAGCCGTTACCCCGACTCCGAATTCCACCTCTCCCGACCGCATATCAAACGAGGCCTCCACGCCCGCCGGAACCACAATGCCCAATTCATCAGTCAGCTCCAAGCTGAAAAAGCCCATCAGGCTTGCGTTGAAGCAATAGACCTTCATCGGATAACGCGGATAAAAGTCAAGACCCAAATCAAGCCTCAAGCCAAGCGGCTTCTCAAGACGCTCCGCCTTGAGCAAACCCGGGAACTCGCAGGAAACGCCGGCCTCCAGGCTCTTTCCAGCAGACTCGGACAAGAGGCTCTTAAGCATCAGCCTGCCGCCGAGATCAATGCTCACCCCCTTTTCCCTCACCGCCGGCTCATCCGCCATCTCCGTCCCCGAAGGAACACCAGCGTCCGCAGCGCCGGAATCAGCTGCTTCGCCTTCATCTTCCAGAGGAAGCAGCCCGTCAAGCTCCGAATCAGCAGTGGAAGCCGGCTCATATTCAATCCGGCTCGCCTCGCTCCACAGCGTCCCGTCATAAGTCTGCTGAACAAACAGAACATGCGGCAACAAGGTATCAAGACCTTCGAACGTGGCGGAGGTGATATAGTACTCCACCTCAGTCCAGCCCCCATCCTCCATGGCATCAAGCTGATAACGGAAACCAATCACATCAAAATCGTTCCAATCCCAAAGGAACGTTATCGCCGCCCCCTCGGCATTCAGCGAAAAAACCGAAAAAAGAAGAATGACGACTAACAACAGATGCTTAAGCTTCAATTCCAGACCTCTTTTTCCCTGACCGTCTCGCCGCAGGCCCGCCCATCATCACAGCGGGAAATCCTTGAGCGAATAGAAATACGTGAACTTAGCCCCTATGGCGAAACGCTCTGTCACAGCGAACCGCAACCCGACATCCCAATAAGCCGAAAGCGTCACGGCATCCCTTGCCTGAACATCCATATCTCCCATGACGCCGCCTCCCAGCGACAGCAAAGAGCGACCCGACAAATACACCGCATCAACCCCGGCCTTGAGACCGAACACCAAAGGCTTGTCCCACAGAACCCCTATGCTGTAACCAAGCCCCAGCGATGACTGATTGATGAAAAAATCATGGGTGAAATCGAACGCAAGGCACTTGGAGACACCGGTTCCCGTCTTATAAAGACAGAAAGACCCGTTCAGACCCGCCAGGCTCCTGACAGCAGCCTTGCCGCCCGCCTCCCGCACGGCATCACCATCAGAAGCGGCGCCAGCACCAGAAACAGCGCCAGCATCGGCATCAGCATCAGCATCAGCATCAGCCGAAGCCCCAGCAGCAGCGCCTTGCCCAGAAACAGCAGCATCTCCCGCAGTGACCGCCGAACCGTCCTCTGCGGCAATCTCCGCAACAGAAGCATTCCCGTAAATGACCCCATCGTACGAAGCCTGCACATAAACCATATGGGCAGCCCCGTCAAGACTCAGAAGCAGCCCTTCGGCGCTCGGATCGCAGGGAATCCAGCCTCCGTCATCCACACCGTCAAGCTGATATCTCAGATACTGCGGAACAACATCAACCCCGCTCCAATCAAAAGCAACATATACATCCTGCGCAAAAGCCGCAAACGGCAAAGTCATCATAATGAAAACCAGAAAGGCAAAAACAACTCTCTTATTCATAAAGCTCCCCTTGAACCACACCAAGAAACTCAACACGTCAATCTTAATGCAATAATGGCAAATAATCCACTCTTGCGGCCAGCAATCACTCAATATCAAGGCTTGAAACCGTTTTGAACCCCTCTCCTATCACATTGTAAGCATCCGAAACCACCATGAATGCCCTAGGATCCGCATTGTGCACAATCTTTGTAAGCTGATTTATCTTATTGTTCTTTATGACAGTCATTATCACAGGCCGGCTCTCGCCGCTGAACATCCCGGTTCCCGCAAGAATGGTTCCGCCATGTCCAAGATTCTCCAGAATCCCGCTCTGTATCGCATCCCGGTTCTGGCTGCACACTATGAAAACCGTCTTTGCATAGTTCTTTCCAAGCGACAGCACCACCTTGTCAATCATCAGCCCGGTTATATAGACCGTTATTATGGCATACATGGCATTGGTCACCCCGAAAACGAATATCGAAGAGAATATGATGACCCCATCGACCATGGCCAGAGAGCTTCCAAGAGTCATCGGAGTGAACCTCGCTATGATCTGGGCGATTATGTCAGTCCCCCCAGTGTTCGCCCCGCTGCGCATCACAAGACCCATCCCGATTCCGGTGACCACCCCGCCGAATATCGCCGAAAGCAATACAGACAAGGAATCATTGTAATCCAGAAAGCCCTGAGGGCCGAAAAGCTTTATAAGCAGACTTGTGAACCCCGAAAGCAGCACAGTGCCCAGAAACGACTTGAAGCCGTATATCTTGCCGAATATAGCCACGCCGGCGGTGAAGATAGGAACGCTCAGCACGAATATCATCAAGCCGGGATCCCATCCAACCGTGTGGAAAAGAATAGTCGCTATGCCGCTGACCCCTCCGGCCGCTATCTTCCCCGGATTTATGAAAAACACCAGCCCGCATGCCGTTATGAATGACCCTGCTATTATATAAATGTAACCAGGAAACGCCTCTCGGAACCTCTGCCGCAACGGGCGCTGATCATCAACGCTTTTCATCATCTATCCCAGAGCTTTGCCGGATAATATCCTTCCTCTGTCTTGCGGGCAAGGCTGTCATGGACAATCTGCTTGTCCTCCTTGTAAGTCATCCCGAACCACCTCTCCGTGGTCGAGAAGACCTTTATCCGCCCAAACCCCTTTGTGACTATATCGCTCGCCGCATTCGGCAGGAGGCACTCGCCCTTCATCGTGCCGGAGCCTTCCGGTATGAAATCATCAAAATACTTGCCGAAATAATCGAAGGCCACCGGCGTGAACCCGAAGAAGTTCATCGACACCGTTTCATCACCGGTCAGAAAGACATCCCCCTCCGGCAGATGGGAAACCACCCTGCCATCCGGCGCAAACTCAATCTTGGTGTTCTCCCTCATGCTGACAAGATACCCGCCATCGACAACGCAGACCCCCCTCGAAACAGAGCCGGCCTCCGTCATCGTGTTGCGAAGCTTATACCCCACCATTGCATTATCGGAACTATCAGCGCTTATCGAAGACAGGTACTCCCCCATGATGCCATAGGAAGCCCTTCCATAGAAGTCATCAGCGTTTATCACGGCGAAAGGCTCTGAAACCGCATCACGTGCGCACAGCAGAGCATGAACCGTCCCCCAAGGCTTGGTTCTGCCGGTCTTGCGGGCATATTCAATCTGCTCCTCGCTCAGCAAGCTATCCAGCCCCTGAAACACATACTGCGCATCCATGTTCCGGGCTATCCTGTCAAACAGCCTTTCCCTGAAATCCGCTTCGATGTCTTTCCTGATTATGAAAACGACCTTACCGAACCCTGAACGCACCGCATCGTAGACGCTGTAGTCCAGCAACGTCTCTCCATGAACCCCCACAGCATCAATCTGCTTTACGCCGCCGTATCTGCTCCCAATGCCGGCCGCAAGAACCAAAAGAGTTGGCTTCATTGAAAAATCCTCCCGGAATCCATGTGTAACTTTACCGCAATACAGAACTCAAGTCAAATCTTCATCAACAGGAAACCATCAACAGGAAACCATCAACGGGAAACAGGCCAACCATGCAAAGCAGACAGCCCGGACAAACCGGACAAGCCGGACAAGCCATACAGACCGGACAGACCGAACAAGCCATACAGACCGAACAAGCCATACAGACCGGACACGCAAAGCAGACGGCCATAATGAACGCAGCCACTGCGTCAAGCCTGCCGGCATCAACTTCGAAACGTCTTGATGCCAGCGTCAGACCATCACCAGTCCGAATCGAACAACCGCAGATGCAGATGCAACCGAATCGGGCAGCTCCGATACGCCGTCATCAGCATCATAATCGAAATAAAGCCCCTGCCCGGTCAGCGGAAAGCAGGCTATGACCTCTCCGCTCACGGCCGCATCATCGGATGATTTAAGGTCAACTGAATTCACGCCGTTCGTCTGAGTAACCGAAACCATCCGCCCTTCCCTGTCAAATCCGCATATTGCAATCTCGAATGGGTATTCTGCACCGGAGCTTGAGTCAAAAAGGCTGAATGATTCACCGGCCTCGGGAATCACCGAGAACATCGCCGAACCGATTGTGTTCGAAGCCAGATAGAAGGAGGCAAGAGAAACCTGCTTGCCGTCAACATCACGAAGGTCTATTCCGACGACGCGCGATTCCCTTATGTCGAAATCCATCCTAGGAGCCATATATCCAGTCACTTCAATCTCAAGCACATTGGAAGCGAACCCGGCCGCAAACACGGGAACCGCAACCAGTGCAATCAAAAGAGCAATCACAATCCTTTTTCCATTTGTCATATACTCCCACGCCTCTCAATGGCAAGAACCCCTGCTATCTTGATACTAAATGAACCGACAACTTCTGTCAATAGTTTGTTATTTATTATTGCCGGAAAAGCTGAAAAATCCGCCTATTTCTCAATATTTCCTTTTCAAACAACATTTTATACTTATGTCATATTTGAGCCATGTTCTTATAGAAACCAATCACCGCGCATTCCTTGAAACAGTATGGCTTTTTAGAGTATAGTCAAAAGGCAACCGGGTGCGTGGCGAAGCTGGATATCGCGTGTCCCTCCGGAGGACAAGGCCATGGGTTCGAATCCCGTCGCACTCAAGCAGAAGCCCCTGCAAGCCAGGGGCTTCATTGCGCAG
>JBQNBA010000089.1:0-7950 GCA_052170175.1 Sphaerochaetaceae bacterium
GGCAGCGAGGCTCTGCTGTTCTTGTTCATGGTTCTGTGCGAGCCCGGCAGCGAGGCGATAGTCACCGAGCCTTTATATACGAATGTCCAGGCCTTTGCCAAGATGGCTATGGTCAGCCTTGTGCCTGTGACAAGCAGCTTCGAGAATGGCTTTGCGCTTCCCTCTATGAGGGCGTTTGAGAATGCGATAAATCCCAGGACAAGCTTGATTATGATAAACAGCCCTAACAATCCCACCGGTCATATATACTCGCCGGAGGAGATAACCGGGCTTCTTGAGCTTTGCAGGAAGCATGACCTGACTTTGGTGGTTGACGAGGTATACAGGGAGTTCTGCTATGACGGCATGAAGTTCACCAGCGTGCTTTCTTATCCTGAATATCAGGACAGGGTCGTATGCGTCGATAGCTTCTCAAAGCGCTTCTCTATGTGCGGGGCGAGGGTCGGCGCTTTGGTGAGCAAGAATCATGAGTTTCTGAATCAATGTCTTAAGCTGGGGCAGGCGAGGCTTTGCCCGCCGGTCTTTGAGGAACGGGCGGCGACTGCCGCTCTTGGCGCTCCGGCCTCCTATGTTGAGGATGTCAGGAAGATGTACGAGAGCAGGAGAAACTGCGTTGTTTCGGAGCTGCGGGGCATTCCTGGTGTGAAATGCTCCAATCCGCAAGGCGCTTTCTATCTTGTGGCGGAGCTGCCTGTCGATGATGCCGAGGCCTTCTGCGCTTTCCTTTTGAAGGATTTTTCGTATGAGGGGCAGACAGTCATGCTTGCCCCTGCGAATGGATTCTATATAAACAGCGATTTCGGCAAACATCAGGTGAGAATCGCCTATGTGCTGAATGAAGCGGATATAAAGGCGGCCATGGTATGTCTGGCCAAGGGCATAGAGGCTTACAATTCAAGGGCAAAGGGCTGACGGCCATCGGGTTGCAGGGGCGATTCCGGCGGCTGATGATACTCTAAGTTGCGTTTGATGTTGGTTTAATTTATAATGCATCGGAGAGGAGATGCAGATGGCTGGATTTTTCGGCGATGCGCGGGGAGAGCTTGATTTCGAGGCTGGCCATTGGTATCGCAAGCTTGTTTCCCAGATTTCATCAATCAGCACGGCGGATTTGCTTTTCTGGGGAAACAGCTATTATCTTGAGAGCCTGGAAGACGAGAACGATTGCGATTTCCAGGTGTTCATTGTGTATTTCCTCAGCAATTTTGTTAGAAGCGGCAGTTATTTTCCGAGGAAAAGCGGAATCATAACAGAGAAGGTTGAGAGGTCTCTCCTTGAATTGTTCAGCAGATACTACAGCCCCGTTAGGAAGATGAGGGATATCGAGATGCATGTCGGCAGGATGACGTATCTGCCGGCGGTCATCCATTCAGCCGATATATATTCGATGGGAGGGTATTTCAAGAGAGAGCTTGAGCCTTATCGTTCGCTTGTGCATGGCGCTGTCGGATGCACGCCTGATGCGATTGTTGATTGTTTCTCCGCTCTTGCCTCCGCGGCCTTGGACAAGAGGCATCCTCTTAAGCGCAGCAGCCTCATGGTGCTGCCCGAGATGAATATCGGCATGGCCTTCCTGAGGCTTGCCGCCGCCAGGATGGGCGAGGGGCCGGAGTTCAGGCATATGGAGAGCAACTGGACCGACACCAGGTTCTATCTGTCTCCGATTCTTCGGCTTGATGGAAGCTGGTTCTGCTTTGCTCCGCAGCTTGTGTTCCCCCATGTCCTTAAGCTGGTGCGCTCGGTTGTCCGAAGCACCGGAGATGAAATCGCTTCGCAGTGGGATGAGATTGAAGAGGCTGCCGCGAAGCCTGACATGGGTCCTTCGGCAATGTCCATGGACGATAAGGCGGCCATGGACGAACCTGCGGCAAACAGGCCTGGCTCTGACGGGTATGAGGCCGATGGCGGAGAGGGAGAGGAGCCGGGGATTCCGGACTTGCCGAAGGGGCAGCCGCTTGAGATTCCGGACTTGCCGAAAGGACGGTCGCCGGAGGATGATATTTATTCCGATGATGATTATGAGAGCCGGATGTGGACTGATGACGACTTGGATGAAGAACCCGAGGATTATCCTGAGGATGCATCAGAGGAGTTCGATGAATTCGCCGGCATAAGCGAAGAGAAGCAGGAGCCCGATATATATTCGGTCATTGATGCCCAGGAGATGGCCTTGCAGGAGAAGCGGGAAGCTGAGGAGAGCGCTGATTATGAATGCGATGATGAATCTATTCAGCCCAGCCTTTTCAAGGATATAGTTGTCAGCGATGGCGAGGAGACGTTTGTCGACTCTCCTGTGATTCCAGAGAAGACAGGAAGCGGGACAAGCAACATCGATGCCCTGAATGAAGCAGTGATGAATGAAATCGAATCGGCAAGCGAGAAAGAGGGCGCTGATTTGCATGAGGATATTGGCGATATCGGCGAAATCCTTTTCTCAATGGCTTGCACGAAGGCTGGAGGCTCGTTAGCTGCCAGCACCTATTTCGAGTCGCTGAAGGCTGAAAGGAAAGCTGAGCTGAAAAGCACGTTGAAGCAGGCGTGCATGTCTTACTTGGCCGATGGAAAGGACAAGATGTTCAGCGTTGTGGATGGCGGCATGTCGTTCTGCGTCGTGGCTCCGGGCGGCGATTATCTGAAACAGATGGAGCTTGAGAATGGCATAGCCGCCGTTATGCTGGTGAATGAGCGGACCATGTGGAATGCTTTCATCATAACGCCTTCTGATGGCGGCAAGAAGTTTGATATGAAGCTGCTTGCCATAAGGAAGGACGGTTTCAATCCCAGAAGATGGAAGCGTGTCCAGCAGCTTGGCTGGAAGCTTTATCTCCAAATGAGGAAATCCGATAAACAAGAGGAAATCCGATAAACGATGAAGTACGACCTTATGCTCTTTGACTTTGATGGGACGCTTATGGACACGTCCCCGGGGATTTTCCATTGCGCGCGCCGAACCATGGCGGAGCTTGGCATTCCTGTAAGCGCCGACGTCAACATGAATCTGTTCGTTGGGCCTCCGCTTGGGGATTGCTTTAGGATAACCTTCGGGCTTGAAGAGAAATACATAGAAAAGGCCTGTGAGATTTACCGCTATCACTATGCGCGCGAGGGGCGATTCATGGCTGAGTTCTATCCGGGGGTTCCGCAGACGCTGGGGCTCCTTCGAGGGATGGGGATGAGGATGGCGGTCACCACGATGAAGGCTGCTCCGCTGGCCGAGAGCATGGTGGAGCATTTCGGGATAGGGGAATGCTTCTTCCGCGTGTTTGGGGCTGATATGGCGGGGGTGAGGACGAAGGCCGACCTGGTCAGGGAGGCTGTTTCCAAGAGCGGGGTATGCGCTTCTGCCGATAGGGTGCTTCTGGTGGGCGACACCATGCTTGATGCGGACGGAGCGAGGGATGCCGGGGTTGATTTCTTGGGGGTCGCATTCGGTTTCGGTGATTTCTCGCCCGAACAGACAGCGGGTTTCAATCATGCGCTGCTTGAGCGATTTCCAGACCTTGTTGATTTTGTCAAATAGTGCTCATGGTCTGCCTTTGGGGCTGTGTTCCATGGTTGTTAATGGCTGTTTCAGCGCTGTTCAGGGCTTTTTTAGCTTTTTAATCTTCACTTGAAGCTGTTAATGGGCTATTCTGTATTAGGATTTGCCGCAGTTTTCTATGAGATTTCTATGAGGCTATGAGAGGTGAGAAATGGATGATTCTGCATTGAAGACCACGCCTTTGTATCAGGAATACAAAGATTATGACGGGGTCAAGATGATTGACTTCGGTGGCTGGCTTCTTCCTGTTAATTTCGTGGATGGCATATTGAGCGAGCATCTGTCCGTAAGGGAGGATGTCGGGATGTTCGATGTGTCTCACATGGGAGAATGCATGATCACGGGCCCCAGGGCGGGGGAGTTTCTGGATATGGTTGTCACGAATGACGTGGAGCCTGTTGCGGCCGGTCATGCGCTGTACACCCTTATGTGCTATCCGAACGGAACGGTCGTTGATGATTTGATGATTTACTGCTTGGAGAAAGGCTCCAGGTATTTTGTCGTTATGAACGCATCCAACGTGGAGAAGGATCTTGCCTGGCTTAGAGAGCATCTGATCGAAGGGGTGCGGATTGAGGATTTGAGCTCAAGCACCACTCAAATCGCCGTGCAGGGGCCTGATGCCGAGATGATTGTGTCCCGGATATATCCGCGTGCCGTGGAGCTTGGCGCCTTTGATTTTCACAGCAATGCGGTGATTGAGGAGTTTGAATGCATCATCTCACGCACCGGATACACAGGCGAGGATGGATTCGAGATATACAGCAGCGCCGATGGCGGAAGGAAGATATGGAACACCCTCTATGATCTCGGGGTGCCGCCCTGCGGTCTGGGGGCGAGGGATTCGCTGCGCATGGAGGCGAAGCTTCCGCTGTACGGCCACGAGATTTCTGATGAAATCACGCCTCTTGAGGCGAATCTCGGAGCGTTCGTTGACCTTGAGAAGCCTTTCATCGGCCGCGATGCGCTTGCTGCGCAGAAGGAGCAGGGCATACCCAGATCGCTCAGGGGCTTTGAGATGGTTGACCCCGGCGTGGCAAGAAACGGGTATGATATATTCTCCAATGGAAGCAGGATAGGTTATGTCACTTCGGGGACAAAGAGCCCATCGCTGGACAAGTTCGTTGGGTACGGCATGGTTGAGCGCAATACGGGTCTTAAGTTCGGCGATTTGATTCAGATAAGCATACACGGGAAGCTTAAGGATGCCCGGCTTGTCCGCACACCGTTCTGCAAGCATGGAAAGAAAGCGGAATAACAGGGGCGGGACGCATATCGCGGATTATATCGCCCTGGATAACTCGTCAATAATCTATCCGCCCACCGAGGCTAAGTTCAACGCCCATGTATTCCGTCTGTCCGCCGAGCTTAAGGATGAGGTGAGGCCGGATGTGCTTCGTCAGGCCCTTGACGACTTGCTTGAGCGCATCCCCTATTTCCGAAGCCGGCTCAAGGAAGGTTTCTTCTGGTTCTATCTGGCTCCAAACAAGAATGCGCCCGGGATATTTGAGGATGGGCCGGGGCCGTGCTCCAGGATTCTTAACCAGAAGGAGCTTAATGGCTATCTGTTCAGGGTTTCCTATTATGGAACAAGGATTGCGGCTGAGTTCTTCCACTGCCTGACAGACGGCGGCGGCGGGAAGATTTTCTTCCTTAGCCTGCTGGCTCGTTATTTTGAGCTGCTTGGCAAGCGGATAGAGAGCGATCCCGGGATAATAAGCTGCAGATCCCGGCCTCAGAAGTGGGAGACGACCGACCAGTTCCAGCGTCTTTATCGGAAGGTTCCGTTTCCCGGCAGGATAAAGAAATCTTTCCAGTACAAGGGAGCGCTTGCTGACAGGATTTATTTCATATCGGGGGTGATTGACCAGCTTCATTTGAAAGAGGTCTGCCATGCGCATGGAGCCACGATAAGCGAATTCCTTGCTTCCATTCTGATAAAGATACTGCTGGGCAAGGAAGAGGCGGTGCGTCTCAAGGCTCCTGTTCAGATTTCGGTGCCGGTGGGCTTGCGGAATGTGTATGGCCTCAACACATTGAGGAACTTTTCGTTGTTTGCAGTCGTGAGCGTTGATCCCAGGCTTGGCCCGTATACGCTGGACGAGATAATCAAGACTGTGCATCTTCAGCTCCAGATGCAGCTGGACACGAAGGAGCTGGACAGGCTTGTTTCAAGGAATGTTTCGGGAGAGAGGCTGCTGGTGGTGCGGTTTGTCCCAAATCTTCTGAAACGCCCTTTCTTCAAGATTCTGACGGATGCGCTTGGAGACCGGCAGTACACAACCACGCTTTCAAATCTCGGGCAGATAAAGCTTCCTCCTGCGATGGAGGGGCTTGTTGACAGGCTTGATTTCTTCATCTCCCCGAATAAGAAGAATGTGATAGCAAGCGGGGCTGTGGGGTTCAGGGACAAGATTTATTTCAACTTCGCCAGCTATCTTGCCCATGACGTTTCAATCGAGCGGGATTTTTTCTGCACGCTGGTGGATATGGGAATACCTGTGAAGGTGTATTCGAATCGAAGGAGTTGATGGATGGCTTATTGCGTTAAATGCGGAGTGAAGCTCCCCGGCGGGGCGAGGCAATGTCCCCTTTGTCTTACGGATGTGGTGCTGCCTCCGGGGATGACCGAGCCGGCGGAGAAGCCGCTTTTCAAAGAGGACAGCTCAAAGGCGGTGGAGCACGGCCTTGACAAGACCCGCAAGGCGATTCTGGAGATAACCGTGATAATCGCCGTTGTGGCGGAGGTGGTTGTGGGGGTGGCCATGCTGCCTGATGCCTCTGCCTTCCTTCCGATGCTGTGCATATTGTACGCTGCCGTGGCTTTCCTTATTCCGGTGCTTGCGGAGAGGCCTTCCTTTGTTCTGATGTGCACATTGGAGGCGGCTGCCACAGCTATCCTCGTCTTGCTCATCGACATGCATGTATCGGGAGGGCTGTTCTGGTCTCTGATAGCAGCCGCCTCGATGGCTCTGGCATGGATTCTGGGGGTGCTGCCTTTCATCTTGAAGAAGCATCTTGCTGTCTGCATTCTGGTTCAGGTTGCAGGTCTTGCCTCATATCTGTTGCTGATTGATGGTCTGTATCCGCCTATTGACTGGGTTATTGAGGTCGGATGGCCTGTTTTAGGCTTCGTTGTTGCTTTAGGCGGGCTGTTTGTTCTGCGGCTTAAGGTGAAGGCGCTCCAGAAGGCCACCGCCGTGGACATGGTGTTCTCATGTTTTTCAATCGTCTGCCTGACGGTTGGATTCGCCGACTGGGCCTCGACCGGTTTCAAGCATCTTAACTGGTCTTTGCCTGTCTGGACCTGCGGCATCACGCTGTTCATATTGGAGGTGCTGATATCGGCGGTGCGGCGCATAAGGGATTTCTTCAACACCCGGAATGCGCAGAGGCGTGAATGAGCGGAGGAGCGCTCATCGGCACGGATAGAGATGACCGGTGAAGAAGGGTGATGTTTGACCGGCATATCGCTGCTTGTCGCCTAGGGGGCAGGGTGAAATGGCGGAAACCTTGCCTTGCTCATTGCATATATGCTAGAATCAGAAAGATTTTGCATCTATCCATGATAAGGAGAGCCTATGAAAAGGGAAATCCGTCTTGGGATTGTGGTTCTGGCTGTTTTCTCATGCATTTTTGCGCCGGTGGCTTTCGCCGCAGATGGTCTGGTCTATCAGTCACCGCTTTATGATGCCGCTCAAAGCGAGACATTGCCGGCTCCTTTCATTGAGCAGAATGGATACGAGGCGGCATCGTTTGAGAGCCTTTTGAGCATGACGCCCGAGCAGCGAGTGGTCTTTGCCCAGAATTCTTATGAATATCTCATTGCGCCGGGTGACTCGTTCTCGCTGACTTACTTCTCCGGAATCGAAACGGTTTCAGGCACATACCAGATTGACTCTTCTCTGAAGGTGTTCATACCGGAGATCGGCTCCTTTGATTGCAACGGGATTTCATTCGCTGATCTGCGTGATGAGGTCATCGCTTCGGTGGAGAGCGAGCTTCCTTATTCTTCTCCCATTGTGCGCTTGATTTCCTGCGGGGTGTTCCCTGTCAATGTCATAGGCGAGGTTTCAACCAATGCGAGCATAACCGGCTGGGGCGGCTGCACGTTGCGCTCCACCATGGGCAATGCCAGCGTTTATGCTTCAAGCCGGGATGTGACGGTGATAAGCGCTGATGGCGGCGAGAAGCATTATGATCTCTACAAATCCATAATGAGCGCAAGCCGGGACGGGGATCCCTTCCTGCGGCCGGGCGACACTGTGGTTTATTCCAAATCGGACAGGACAATCGTCCTGGATGGGGCTGTCTACAGGCCGGGGACTTACCAGATTCTCGCCGGGGAGACCCTGGGGGATTTGATTGAAAGATATGGCGGAGGCCTGCTGCCAAGCGCGGGCGCCGCT
>JBQNBA010000090.1:0-7937 GCA_052170175.1 Sphaerochaetaceae bacterium
GAAGCTGGATTCTGCCGAAGTCTATATCGCATATATGGGTGCAGACAGTGTTTAAAAAATGCCTGTCGTGCGAAACCACAATCACAGTATTCTCGAACTTGGAGAGAAAATCCTCAAGCCAGTGGACAGATTCCAAATCAAGGTGGTTCGTTGGCTCGTCCAGCAGCAGGATATCCGGATTTCCAAACAACGCCTGTGCAAGGAGAACACGCACCTTCATGTTGTCCTCTATGTCGGACATCAGCTTCTCATGGAACTTGACAGGAATCCCCAGACCGTCCAGAAGAACAGCGGCGTTCGCCTCGGCCTCCCAGCCGCCCATCTCGGTGAACTCCGTCTCCAAATCAGCCGCCCGGATTCCATCCTCTTCGGTGAAGTTCTCCTTTTCGTATATCCTCTCCCGCTCCAGCATCGTATTGTAGAGCTGCTTATAGCCCATTATGACAGTATTCAGCACCGTGTGCTGATTGAAAGCGAAATGATCCTGTTGAAGGACAGCCAGCCGCTCGCCTGGCGTCACTATGACCTCACCGGAATCCGGGTCGATCTCCTTAGAGAGAATCTTCAGGAATGTGGACTTGCCTGCTCCGTTTGCGCCTATTATCCCATAGCAGTTCCCCGGAGTGAACTTTATGTTCACATCCTTGAACAGCACCTGCGTTCCGTAAGAGAGCGAAATATTGGAAGCGGTTATCATTGCCCCTCCTCTTTTCCAATCCGTCAAAGCACCCAGCTCATGAATGCCAGGTCATGAATCCCTGGCTCATGAAACCAGCTCATGAATGCCATGCAAAAAAAAACAGCCATCTGGCTGTTCCGGTTAGTCCCGAGCGGAATCGAACCGCTGTTTAGAGACTGAGAATCTCCTGTCCTAACCCCTAGACGACGGGACCGTTTTGACTGGGATGGAGGGATTCGAACCCCCAAAGGCAGAACCAGAATCTGCAGTGTTACCATTACACTACATCCCAATGCATTGTGAGGATAACGAAAAAGCATTTGCTTTGTCAAGGCAAAACCGGAATTTCGCCGTCAGGACTTCTTGAATGCCGCAACCCGGGCGCTTGCATTCAGATTCAGCTCTGAATGGATTCCATCTTTAAGATAATGATAACCCAGCCCCGCCACCATCGCTGCGTTGTCTGTGCATAGCTTCATCGATGGAAAGCTCACGTCTATTCCCCTGCTCTCCAAGGCCTTAAGCTCTGCGCGCAGAAGCGAATTGGCCGCCACTCCGCCTCCTGCCGACAGCCTTGCAAGGCCTGTGTATTCCAGTGCTTTCACAACACGCTTCATAAGAATCCCCACGGCGCATCTCTGGAACGAGGCGGCGATGTTCTCCGGGGTCGCAGGCTTGCCTGTGGCGAACTTGTCAAGCTGGTTTATCACAGCCGTCTTGAGCCCCGAATACGATATGTCAAAAGGGCTGTCAAGCGAAGGGCCGGGAAAGAGGAATGCATTAGAATCACCTTGCTTTGCAAGCCTGTCAATCATCACTCCGCCGGGATAGCCGAATCCGTAATGCTTGGCGACCTTGTCGAACGCCTCTCCAATTGCATCATCGATGGTTGTCCCCAGCACTTCAATCTGGTCAAAACCCGAAACCTTGCATATCACAGTGTGACCGCCGGAGACCAGCACTCCGAGGTAAGGATACTCCTGCGGATGCTCAATCTGAGGCGCATACAGATGGGCTCTTATATGATCCACTCCGATGAACGGGATTCCCAGCCCTGCGCTGAGCCCCTTTGCGAAGTTAAGCCCGACAAGCAAGGAGCCCAGAAGCCCCGGACGCGAAGTCACCGCTATGGCATCTATCTGCTGCTTGTCCAGCCCCGACTGCCTTATTGCGCTTTCCACGACCTGGCTTATCCACTCGGTATGAAGCCGCGAAGCTATTTCAGGAACAACGCCGTCATATGGCCGATGAAGCTCTATCTGAGTCGCTATCACATTGGAAAGCACCTGACAGCCATCCCTGACCACGGCGGAGGAGCACTCATCGCAGGAGGTCTCGATGCCCAGGACGTTCATCTTATGACCCCGGAATCCACTATTTCCCTCAGCAATCCGAAATTCTCGCCAAATCCTCTGGTCACTTTGGAAAATGGAAAATGAGTCTCGTAGAAAAGCATGAACAGCTCGAAGCTCTCGGGAAGACAATTCTCGAAATACTGGGCTACATCATCTGAAAACAGCGGGCAGCTCGGCTGCACGCCCCGCCTGGACCCAACCGCAGGAGAAAAGCCAATCGCAAGGCTGTCATCACCCGGCCTGCTGTCCAGAAGAAACGCAATTCTCCTTCTCTGCTCATCAAAAGTTTCACTGTTCATCAGACATTTTATATAATTTCAACTTTCTTTCGTCAATACCGGAAAGACCTTGCTAAAAGTCAGGTTTTTCTTTATATTAGCCTTGTCCGCCAAAGTGGCTCAGGGGCAGAGCAGCTCACTCGTAATGAGCAGGTCCTCGGTTCGAATCCGAGCTTTGGCTTCCGGGGAAGCGGGTCTGATGGCTCGCTTCTTTTTTTCATTTTTTTGGCTCAATCACAAAATAAGAGATGTAGAGCATAGGTGTTGAAAAGGGTGTGCTCAGATTTTTTGATAAGCCAAACCTTATATAATTCTTTCCAATACTTGCAATCGGCTCACAACCCCCAAATAGTGAATAAAGGATTCTTGAATCTATCGAATTTCCGCCCCTTAAGATAGGCATATCTGCTTTCATCTGCACACTAGCTTTTGCTGAAAAGACTCTATTGATTGAGAATATGAAATCCAACGGCAAGACAATTGTCGGCAAATCAGAATAAAGGATACTGTTTTCTTTGTATGGTATGCTGCTCTCAATCTGCAGACCTGTGTAAAACACCACCGGATCTGAAACATATCCCAATCGATAAGAAACAGACACCCTGTGGAAACGGTTATTTTCAACATATTCAGATGCTTCTTTTGAAACACCAACCGGAATACTGTATGCTAAATTGAAAGTGTGATTAATATGTTTATTTCTGTTCAGAATAAGACCTATGCTGATTTGAGGTGAACCAAGAAAGAATACTGGTTCTTTGTTCGGTTCTCCGATTAACGAATGAACAATCAAGTTGAGAGGCAGACTGAACTCTGCGGTGTACTTATCTTTGATTTCTGCGGATATCTTTATCACATCAGAAAGAACCCCTGCATTCTTTATGTCTATGTCAGAAGGCAATTGAAAACCAAAAGTGTTTTCTACTGTTAACGTCAAATCATTCTTTGCAAGTACAACCGATGGAGTCAATGTCATTATTACAAGTAAAGCCATAATAGTCTTTTTCATAAAAGCCTCTGTGATTTTTGAAGAAAAGAAAGCCTTTCTGTATATTCGTCAATGACTTTTACAAGAGAATCAGAATCCAGATTGTCATTGTGAATCAGAAGCACATTGCCACTGAAATACTTTTCAAATTCTTCTCTGAACAAAGTATGCGTACCAGATGATGGATCTGAAACAATGACTGTATTCTCATCTGCGTAAAGCACGAGAAGAAAATGTCCCTTGCCATCCTGTAGAAAATGAACAATAAGTGGCGCATACTTTTCTGCCGTTCTTATAAGGGTCTTATAGTCCATTTTGAATGCCTTGACGTAATAGCCATGATTGTCAAATATGGTAATAAGATCCTTGAGAGTCGTATTGTACTGAGAATCTGATTTCTCCTTGACTGCGAGAGTTTCCTTTATCAAATCAAGTTCTTCAACATCGTCACCATGCCAATTACTCATGACCGTAGCAACACAGGCATAACCACAAGAGGAATCGTAGATTTGTTTTTGAGAATCAAGAAATCTTGCCTCATCAAAACTAGTAAGCATTGATAAGGCAAGAAGAAAATCAATCATATTTGTTAGCCAGCTTACGCAATAAAACAAGATAACAAAACATCAATAAAGAAATGATAATTGTTGAAACTAAATATAGATACGGATTATACAATTCTTTGGTAGCGTGATACTGATTTAATACGTACAGAAGCACAAAAAGACAAGAACTGGAGATACTATAAAGAATTATCTTATCAGTCTTTGTTCTTGAATACTTCTTTAAAATAAGAGTATATCTTTCTTTAAGCGTTAATTGAGTATTTCCCTTGGAGGCTATAACGATGTTTAATAGAACAGAAAACAATCCGCCCCCTATAAGGCACAACCACAATGGTGTCCCTATGGTATAATAGCCTATACAATAAAACGCAAAACAAAACACTAAGCTGGGAATCACAAAAAAACAAATAAAAAGTACCATTGTTTTAAGGAGTGGGAGTTAACAATGCTGCTAAGAAACCTCCTACGCAACCTGTTACCATGCCTTGGAGAATAGTGTCAGCAGCAGAACTGGCAGTATGCCTACTGGGTTTTACAGCAATAGTAACTGCCGACAAGAATCCTCCGACTGGAATCCCAATGAGACCAGCAGTAACAGCAGCAATGATGCCTTCACCCTCTACTTCAACAGCTTCCAATTCAGAGAGTTCAGTTACAGAAGCCTCTTCATCAAACTCAAATGCAAAACTGCCGGCAAACGGAGTGGCAAAAACCGATGTTGCAATAATTGCAACAAGTAAAAGAAGCGCTGTTAATTTCTTCATAGCGTCCCCCTGAAAACAAATTTCAGGGGGGGGGGTAACAACAGTTTTAAGCTATTGCTCTCCCCCTGATAGTTAATTATGTATTACTATTTTTTATCTGTCAACTGAAAATCGGAATCGAAAGGTGCAGTCTCCATTCAACCAAAAAAAATGAACCATTATTAGTTTTTTTTACAATTGTTCATCGATATTCATAGGTTCATTGGCTGCTCTCACCGTCTGCATTCACCTGCTGCGTTCGCCCCCACGACCATATTCACCACAACTGCCATATTCACCGCACGTCTGCATTCACCAATGCGATTGCGAATATTTGCACCCGCATTTGAATCCTGCAATATCAACCAAAACGTTACTCACATTTATAGCTTATCAATAATTACTTGTACATTCTAAGAATATTTAAAATAGAAAAACAAAAGCCCCATGCCGACAGCCTCCAGAAAGCCTGGCTGCAAAGCAAGCGTGCTAAAACCTGCCTACCCCCACTCTGTCTATCTTCCTAAGCCAGAAGCCCTCTGCTTCCAAGGCACGGCGCAGTGCATCTTCCGAGACTTCGCTGCCCAGAGTGACGAACGCCGCACCCTTTGCCAAGCTGACCTTGGCGCTGACGCCATCCAGCGCATTCAGAGACTTAGAGACCTTCTGGCAGCAGTTGGCGCATTTCATTCCATCGATATGCAGCACAAGCCGCCCTATGGGCTTGTCTATTCTCTTTCTGGAAGCAGCGCTTCTTGGTGAGGTTCCGCAGCAGCTCCTGCGTCCTGTCAGACGCTTTGCAAATGAAACCACGCACAACAGGATAATCACCCCCAGAACGACAACCATGATGACACTGATGAAATTCAATTCTTCTTCACGACCTCCCACATTGTCACAGGCATGCGGATGCCCTTGATGCCGCTGCTGCCGCTGGCTCCTTGGCACAAGGCGCACGACTTGCTGCAACCGCCCCGGCAGGCGGTTTTGCAATCCAGGACCACCTTCCTAAGATAGCCGAGTTGCTCATATCGCTCTATGATGACCGCAATCATATCAACGCTTAGATTCAAAGCAGCCGCCAGCTGGGCGGTGGAGTATGTCTCCCCGTTTTCAATCAGTGACATAAGATTCCGCATTCCAACTCCCTTTATACTCAACTTCCTTTATATTGAAAGCCTCTCGCTAGAAAAACAGCTTCGACAGATGGAAAACGATGCAGGAAAGCAGCAAAGCGGTGAAGATGTAGTACAAAGCTATCCTTATCGTCCATTTCAGCGAATGTGATTCCTGATACGTGGAAGATAGAGCCATCAGGCAAGGCACATTGAAAGTCACCGCCACTATGAATGCCAGCGCTTCGGGCTTGGTCATCGCCGCAGCCAGAATCGCCCCTATGCCTGAATCAGCCGCAGTTGAGCGCGCCGTTGCGCTGAATATAGTGCCGCCGCCGGCAAACAGAACGCTCGTCACCCCCAGAACCGCCTCCTTTGATACCATCGATGACAGGAAGGCTATGAAAGCCTGCCATCTCATCCCCAGGAACCTGGTGACAGGCTCAATAGCCGTGCCTATCTTGTACAGCACCGTCCTGCTTGCATCCCCATCGGAAGAATACGCCAGAAGCCAGAACAAGGCGGCTACAACCATGACCACTACAAAAGCCTTCCGGAACACCCCCCAGACGCGGTCAAGCGTAGTACGGAACAAGGCTTTCCAGTGCGGCTTGTGATAAGGCGGCAATTCCATGATAATGCCGGTTCTTTCGGCAACAGGACTCAGCTTCCTGCCGAATATCTTAGCCGTGATGATGATATGAACGAACATTATCAGGAAAAGCAGAACCATGACAAGGATGCTCCCCCATCCGAAGAAGGCATTGGCCAATGTCGGGATAACGGCGAAAGTAGCGCCGCAGGGAACCGCCCAGACCAGCGCTATTGTAAGAATCTTCTGCCCCCAGGAATCTATCACCCTAGTTCCGGCAGCTCCGCCTATGGTGCATCCAAGACCAATTATCATCGGCATGATTGATTTGCCCTGGAGCCCCAGCTTGCTCATCGTATTGTCAAATGAATACGAAATGCGCGCCATGTACCCCACATCCTCAATCAGTCCGAATACAAAGTTAACGCCAAAAACAAAGCCCACCATGGAGATGACCCAGCTGAGAGCGTTTACCAGCACGTCATTCAGGAAAGCCGCAAGCCAGGATGGAACCCCGATGTCAGCAAGCCGCAGAACAAGAGGCCCCACCGCCTTAGGCAGACTAAGGGCAATGCCCATTATAGGCATTGCGACAATCATGGAAGCAGCAATTCCGAGGATGATGATTCCCAGCGCAATAAGCTTTCCCCACCGCCTGCTTATTGCGAGGCGGTCGAATCTTGTAAGGACTTCACTGACGCTTTTCTTTCTGGTGACAGCATCAGAAAGAAGCTCTTCTATCCACCTGAATTTGCATTCGCTGGTATAAAGACTCCCGTCACATGCATTCAAGGAAAAATCCATGCCAGCGTTGTCGCCGGACAGAGAATCAACCATCCTGGCTGCCAGAACATCGCCCTCCACCAGCTTGGAAGCCAGCCAATGATCAGAGAACTTCCCTGCCCTTACCTTCGAAACAAGCGACAAGGCCTTCTTATAATCACCATTCCCATCGCTGGACTGGAGCAACGCCTGCAATCTGCTTGAGTCGACCGACCTTGGATTCTCGAACGACTCCTCAAGCTTGGCGTAGAACTCTCCGTAGTTCTTGCGCTCCGGCGCAATAAGCCCGACCACGGGTATGTTAAGCGCCTTCTCGAGCTTCATGATATCCACCTGCTTTCCCTGAGCTTCGGCTACGTCAACCATGGTCACAACCAGCATGGCAGGAATCTTGATTCCCGCATAATCGGCAAGCATGAACAAGCTTCTTTCAAGCTGCGAGGCATCGGCAAGTATGCATACAAGATTGATACTCCCCGAGGCAATGCAGTCCCTTGTTATCATCTCCTCATCGGAATTTGCCGAAAGGCTGTATGTTCCCGGCAGATCAATGACAGTATAGTTCACATTGTTGTGCTTGAACTGCCCCTCTTTTCTCTCAACCGTCTTTCCCGGCCAGTTGCCTACATGCTGATGCGCGCCGGTCAAGGCGTTGAAAACCGTAGACTTCCCCGAATTAGGCTGTCCAAGCAGCGCAATCCTGCGTTCAATCGTCATTTGACCGCATCCTCCACAAAAATGTTTCTGGATTCCTCCCTGCTGAGAGCTATCATCGTGTCACGTCCAAAGACCAGAACAGGCCTGGCATGCACGTTCTGCAGCATCTTTATCATGCATC
>JBQNBA010000091.1:0-7843 GCA_052170175.1 Sphaerochaetaceae bacterium
GAAACGGTTCCAGAAGTGTCGATATGAACAAGTACTTTGACCCCTTCTTCACCACCAAGATACATGGCTCAGGCATCGGCTTGTCGATTTCCAGACAATTCGTGAAGGCGCGCGGCGGTTCCATAACGCTGACGATGCGGGAAGGCGGAGGCACAAGGGCGGAGGTTGTCCTGAAACTGGTTCCCGAGAAATTCGTCCGGGTCATTCTTGATACAGAATCTGAAAGCGGGAGGGTGAATCGGTGAAGGTTCTTATAGTCGATGATGAAGATAACCTGAGGACCGTGCTCTCAAAATACCTTGCAACCGAGGGGATGGATTGCGACGGAGCGGAGAACGGGCTGTCCGCCCAGCGGATGCTCAGCGAAACGGCATATGACATCTGCGTGGTTGATCTGCGGATGCCCGGGATGGACGGTCTCGCCCTTATAAAATGGATGCGTCTGAACGGATATGTCCTTCCTGCGATAATGATAAGCGCACACGGAGAGATATCCGATGCGGTCGAGGCCTTGAAGGAAGGGGCGCAGGACTATCTGGTTAAGCCGTTTGATCCGGAGGAGCTGATAATCCGCATAAAGACGCTTGTCAAGGCGCAGAATCTCTCGAATCTGGTGCAGAGCGTCAGCTTGAAGGAAGCGCCTGATGATATGCTCACAGGGGTTTCAGAGGAAATCAGGCAGATAAGAGCCATGATAGCCAGAGTGGCGGTCAGCAATGCCAATGTCCTGATAACCGGTGAAAGCGGAACGGGAAAGGAAGTCGTTGCCCGCAGCTTGCATAAGCAGTCTCTGGCGGCGGACGGGCCGTTTGTTGCGATAAACATCGGAGGCGTTCCGGAGAATCTGCTGGAGAGCGAGCTGTTCGGGCATGAGAAAGGAGCGTTCACAGGTGCTGTGCAGCGCAAGGTGGGGATGTTTGAGCTTGCTTCCGGCGGCACGCTTTTCCTTGATGAGATAGGGGATATGCCCAAACCGCTTCAAGTCAAGCTGCTGAGGGTGCTGCAGGACAGGAAGATATCTCGCCTTGGCGGAACGGTGCAGATTCCCATAAACGCCAGAATCATATGCGCCACTAACAAGAATCTTGAGGAAATGGTGGGCGCAGGCGAATTCCGCGAGGATTTGTTCTATCGCCTGAACGTTGTCAGAATAGTGATTCCGCCTCTGAGGGCGAGGATTGAGGACATCGAGCCGCTGTCAGCCCAGATTCTCAAAAGGCTGAATAAAGAAATGGGGCGGCATATCGAAGGCTTCTCCGTAGAGGCGATGAACATGCTCAAATCTCACAGCTTCTATGGGAATGTCAGGGAGCTTGAGAACATACTGGAGAGGGCGGTGATATTCGCCGGCTCCAATCTCATAACGGAGGATTGCCTTGACCTGAGGGGCAGTGTTTCCCGACCCGCTGATGCTCCGTCTGATGTCTCCGCAGGGGTATCCAGAGCGCCGTTGCAGAGAAGCCTTAAGGAAATTGAGAAGGAGTCCATAGCGAATGCGCTCCACCGATGGGAAGGGAACCGCACAAAGGCCGCTCAGGAGCTTGGCATAACAAGACGCACCCTGATAAACAAGATTTCAGAGTACAATCTGCAAATCTAGCGTTTGTTTTCTAAAGCACATCCTCAAGGTCATCCATCCAGATTGCCATGCACGCATCGGATGGCATTCTGAGGTCTCCGCGCGGCGACAGAGCGACCGAGCCCACCTTCGGGCCGTCAGGCATGCACGAGCGCTTGAACTGCTGGGTGAAGAACCTGCGGTAGAAGACACGGAGCCATTTCTCGATGGTTTCCGGAGCGTATGTGTCTTCAAAGGCATTGCATGCCATGCGGAATATCTTGGAGGGCGAATGCCCCCAGCGCAGTATGTTATACAGGAAGAAGTCGTGAAGCTCATAAGGGCCGACTATGCTCTCTGTGCTCTGCGGAGACTGGCTCGCGGCATCCGCCGGCAGCAGCTCAGGACTGACAGGCGTGTTCAGGATGTCTCTCAGGATTTCGCCAAGAGCCCCGGGGCTGTTGTCCGCAATCACGGAAACAAGCGCTCTCACCAATGTCTTGGGAACACCGGCGTTGACTGCGTAGCTTGACATGTGATCGCCGTTGTAAGTCGCCCAGCCCAGGGCAAGCTCGCTTAAATCCCCTGTCCCTATCACAAGGCCGTTCATCGCATTGGCGATATCCATGAGAATCTGGGTGCGTTCCCGGGCCTGGGCATTCTCAAACACGACATTCCTCACATTCATGTCATGCCCGATGTCCTCGAAGTGCTGTTCGACCGCCGCCTTGATGTCAATCACCTTCAACGTGCAGCCATAGCTCTCCGCAAGCCGCTGGGCATTGGTTTTAGTCCTGACGGTCGTCCCGAAGCAAGGCATGGTTATGGCCACAATGTCCCTGCGGCTCTTGCCGAGCATCTCGAAGGCCTTTGCAGTGACCAGCAGCGCAAGAGTGGAGTCCAGCCCGCCGGACAGCCCTATGACGGCGGTCTTGGCGTTCGTATGGACAAGCCTGCGCTTCAAGGCCAGAGCCTGGAGCCTGATTATGTTGTTGCAACGCGAATACAGCTGTGAATCCTTCTCCGGAACGAAAGGAAGCTTCTCGAATTTTCTGGTCAGAACCGTCCGCTCCGGCTCAAGATCAAACGGTATGTAGATATAGGTCGGGTCATCTGCACAGCCGAAGGTGTTCCTCAGCTTTCTTTCATGATCGATTTTCATGACATCAATCTCTGAAATCAGCAGCTTGTCCTCGTATTCTCTTGTCTGAGCCAGAAAGTCGCCGTTTTCGCATATCATGTCATGTCCAACGAAAACCAAGTCGGAGGTGGATTCCCCCTCGCCGGCATCGGCGTATATATAGGAGCATATAAGCCTGGCGCTCTGCCCCCCAATCAAGGATGCACGGTAGGTTGCCTTGCCTGCGAACTCATCGCTTGCCGAAAGGTTGGCGATGACAGTGGCGCCATTGACAACATGGGATACGCTTGGCGGGTTGGGAACCCAGATATCCTCGCATATCTCGACAGAAAGGCGGAACAGCGGAATCTGGTTGCAGGCGAATATCAGCTTGTTGAAAAGCAACGTCTCATATCCGGCGAACACCAGCTTCTGAGGCTGGCTCAGCGCCGGGGTGAACCACCTGCATTCATAGAACTCCTGATAGTTAGGGATGTTCACCTTGGGCACAAGCCCCAGTATCCTGCCGTCTGTAGCCACGCAGGCGCAGTTGAACAGCTTCCCCCGGAACTCCACCGGACACCCGAATATCACCACGATGTCCTTGGGCACGCTGGCGACTATCCTTCCGGCGCATTCGCGGGAGCTTTCAATCAGAGCCTGCTGGAAGAAGAGATCCTGACATGTGTATCCTGTCACGCACAGCTCGGGCAGCACCAGAAGCTTCACCTTCTCGTCTACAGCCTTGTCAATCAAATCAAGAATCTTGGAGGTGTTGTAAACGCAATCCGCAACCCTTATGGCTGGAGTGGCCGCCGCCACCTTTATGAAACCGTCCTTCATTCAGAACCTCCTGTCCAGCACGTTCACAGACTCCATGTGGCTCGTCTGCGGATAAAAATCAAATATCTTGGAGGAGGACAGGGCATATCCTTCCTCCCGCAGCCTCTGCGCATCCCGTGCGAACGTGACGCTGTCACAGCTTACGTATATTATCCGCTGTGCACCGAGCTTCCCTAGCCGGCTTGGAACCTTGCTGTCCAGTCCGATGCGTGGAGGGTCGGCAATGATTGTATCATGACTTCCGGTGAATTTGAAGTCCTCGACGCTTCCGGTGAAGAAGGCGCAGCGCCGCAGATGCGAAGAGGCTATTTCAAGGCACTTTGAATTCCTCTCAACCGCCAGAACCTCATGATTGTCCTCCAGAAATGCGGAGAAAAGTCCTATTCCGCTGTAAAGATCCATCACCCGCCTTCCTTTCACATTTGAGACGACATAGCTTATCATCTCCGGAAGCAAGCTAAGATTTGACTGGAAGAACACGTCATTTGCAAGCGGGATGCTGCGCCCCAGGATTGTCACGCTTCCGCGCTGATGCTCTCCCAGAAGAGGTCCGTCATCGCAGAGACAGGCGCCCGCCTGCCGCACCTCCGGGTCTGAGCCTCGGCGCAAGCCGCGTGCTGTCATCAAGCCGCGTGCTGTCATCAAGTCACGAGCGGTTGTCATGCGGCGTGCGGCCATCATGTCACGAGAGGGCATCAAGCCGCGGGCTGACATCAGACCCTGCGGGTCGGCCAGAACGCTGTCTATCCTCTCATCCAGAACGGGGCAATGATCTATGGGCACGAATCGGCGGCTATCTGCACCCAGGAATCCCGCTCTGCCTTCCTGCAGCGCGAACCGGACCCTTGTCCGATAGCCAAGCGGCTTGCCGGTCACGGGCGCTTCAAGCCTGAACAAAGGATTGTCTTCCAGAAGGCGGAACTTTCTCAGCGTGTCAAGGAAGACCTTGCATTTCGCCTTGACCTGCGCCTCATATGAAAGATGCATCAGGTTGCATCCGCCGCAGGTTCCGTAAAACCGGCAGACAGGCTGAACCCTGTCCGGAGAAGGGTCGGTTATGCCGAGGGCTTTCCCCATCAGGAAATCCTTTCTGTCCTTTGTGACGCTCACCGCCGCCAATTCACCGGGCAGAGCGCCGGAAACAAAGACGAGCCTGCCGTCCGGGCCTCTGCCGAGCCCTTCGCCGCGCTGCACAAGGTCTTCTATCCTGACTTGCATCGTCCGTCCTTATATAAGCTTCTCAAACAGGTCAACGTATGAGCCTATCACATCGAGGCACTCCTGCCAGAATCCGGGGCTCTCTATGTCGCAGCCGGCTGTCGCGGCCACCGTCACCGCATCAAGCTGGCCTGTTATTGACAGCACCCGGTTGAACTCCTTGAAGAACGGCTCTTTCCCGCCGCTTTCCTGTGATTTCCTGTAAAGCCCCAGCCCGAACAGCTGTCCGAAGGCATAGGGGTAGTTGTAGAAGGAATAGCCCGCATTGTAATAATGCCCCTTGACGGCCCACATGTACGGGTGGATGGTCGTCTCGTCAATGCCGTCTCCGTAAGCTCTCTTCTGGGCATCTGTCATCATGTCGCAAAGCTCTTGCGGGACAAGCTCTCCCTTCGCCCGGGCGGCGAATAAATCACGCTCGAAGTAGAAGCGTGCCAGTATGTCCACGCACGTCTGGGTGGCTCCCCCGAGGAAGTTCTCAATCAGCACCTTCTTCTCATCGTCCGAGGCCCGGCCCAAAGCTCCGTTGAATACTATGAACTCCCCGAATATGGAGGCTGTCTCCGCAAGCGTCATAGGGTAGCCCCTCAGCAAGGACGGCTTATCGCTTACAATGCGGTCATGCCAGGCGTGTCCAAGCTCATGGGCGAGGGTGAAGACTCCATCGTAGTCGTAGTTGAAGTTTGCAAACACCCTGGATTCCTTCACGCTCGGCATATAGGTGTCGTATGCGCCTCCCGTCTTTCCCGGTCTGGGCATCGGGTCGATCCAGCGGTTGGCAAAGGCATTCCGGACAAAGGCTCCTTGCTCCGGATTGAAAGCCGAATACTGGCTTGCTATGAAGTCCAGCGCATCCTCATATTCCCAATGCTTCGCCGAATCCCCGATTGGCGCGAAGATATCCCAGTAGGAGAGCCGGTTCAGCCCCAGAGCCTTTGCCTTGAGATGCAGATACCTCCTGAACATCGGGAGGTTCTTCTCAATCGTCCCAATCAGAACATTTATGACCTTCATGTTGACTCTGGAAAGCCGGGCGGCATGCTCAAGAGGGTCGTTCCAGCCTCGGTGCTTCTCAAGCGTCAGGCAGCTCCCCTTGACGCCGTTGAGAGCTGTGGCGAAGGCAACCTCATGCTCCCTCCATACAGACAGCTCCGCATCGTATGCGGCCTTTCTTGTCTTGCGGTTCTTGTCGGTGGCCATTGTGCGCAGCTGAATGACTGTCTTCTTCTCCCCATTGATAGTTGCGCTTGCGACTGATGAGATGGCCTCCTGCAGCCTGTCGAACGCATCACAGCCGGTTCGGTTAAGATCCGAAGCCAGATTCTCCATCTCCGGGCTCATCATATGGGAGGCGGCATCGATTATCTCACCTATCACATACCCGTATTCCTCCAGAGCCTTTCCTTTTTCAGTCAGGGCAAGAATCTCTTTCTTATGATCTGCTATGAATTTCTTGAACATGACATCAATGCTGTTGAACTTGACGCCAAGCTCATCCACCTTGTTCACTCCTGTGACCGCCTTCTTGTCCGATGTGCTGACAGATAGGCAGGCATATGCATAAGCTGATGCTGTTTCATACTCGTCGGCGATTGACTCATAGATTTGCACCGCTTTCAGAATGCATTCTTCTCCGGCGGCGTTGCAGGAAGCCAGAAGCTCTTCAAGCTTTGCGGCCTCAGCGCTTGCACGCTCAAGAGACGCATTGAACTCTGTTGAATCTATCGATGGATAGATGTTGCTAAGATCCCATTTCAAAGTATCCCATTTCAAAGTGGATGAATCAGCCATTGTTTCCTCCGTCATTATGCTTTTATTATGCTCTCATTATGCTTTTAAGCAGCGATTTGATATCAAGTCACAGCAGTGATGGCACGGCAATAATAGTAAGACGGTGAAGCCGAAAAATCAACATTGCATCAGTTTCTTCCTGTCCGGAATAAAGCTATATAAGAATTGGTAGGAATTTAAATGATTTTTTATATCGAAAAATGTATCTTTTTCTTTCGACTGTTGTTATAATCAACGTCAGGCAAGAAGCCATGATACTATTCCCACTTGGGGGTGAATCCAAGCAAAGGAGTTTAGAAATGAAGAAAGCACTTACTATTCTGATTATAGCAGCGCTTGTTCCCGCAGCCCTGTTCGCTGATTTCTCAATAGGTGCCTTCGCCGTTCCCACCGGCACGACAAAGCAGGTCACTGATGCGATTCAGGATGGAACCTATGAGTTTTTCAAGGCTGAGAATTACACATTCGGAGCTCAGGCCAGGATGAAGCTGGCTATTCTGGAGATGGATGTCAGCGCTGGAATACAGAGCCATCCGGGCGCCGCCGAGGATGATGACTGGCTCAAGAAGAACGAGTTTCCCTTCAACGTGGATGTTGGCCTTGCCACTGATATGTTCGGCATCCTCCGCCTTGGGTTCACAGCCGGTCTTGATGCGCTCTATATCCCCGCGAATGCAGAGGATGACCAGTTGAAGATGGGTCTGTTCAATGCCAATAAGGCCGGAGTCTCTGCCGGATACAATGCGCTTGTCACTGACCTCGGCGGAGATATGCTTGCCGCCCTAAAGGCCTCTCCGCTGCGCTTGAGAGCCACCCTGTCCGCAGTGCTTGGCCCCATCATGGCAGGTCTTGAGTACTCGCTCTACACCCCATACTGCGTTGCCGCTTTCAGCGACAAGGACAAATGGGAGACGGCCGGCATGAACAAGGCCATATCATTTGAGAATTCATCCCTTGCCGTGTACGCAGGAATTGTGTTCTGAGGAATTGTGTTCTAGGAGCAAGGTTTTAGATGAAGAAGCTGGCGATTCTCCTTCTGGTGGCAATGGCATTCTCAAGCCTGGTCGCCGGAGGGAGCGATGATTGGTTTGACCTGAGTGTTGGCATCAACGCCTCTTTCAAGGACGGGGCGTTGAATTCGCTTGTCCAGATGCAGGATTTCAGAATGGATGACTGGAACTTCGGAATGGAGCTTAGGACGAAGCTGCTCTTTCTGGAGATGGACATGGCGGGAGAGCTTGGAGTCATCGATGGAAACAAGCTAAGCTTCTCAGGCCTTCTTCTGGCCGGCATATCAGAAGACCTCTTCGATG
>JBQNBA010000092.1:0-7805 GCA_052170175.1 Sphaerochaetaceae bacterium
TATTCTTCATCGCTTGCTGGCAATGATTCCGGTCATGCTTGGTATTTTGTTGATAGTATTCACGCTGATGTTCTTCTCACCGGGCAATCCTGCGAGGCAGCTTCTGGGGCCTCATGCTTCGGAAGAGGCCGTTTGGCAGTTGGAGGAGGAGCTGGGGCTTCACGATGGATTCTTCAAAAGGTTCTTTGACTATCTTGCCGACATAGTATTCCGTTTCCACTTTGGTGACTCATACTCGACAGGGCATCCTGTCATGGAAGAGGTTCTTGCGAGATTCCCGTATACTCTTAAGCTTGCCGCATTAAGCGCGATAATAGCTATTGTGCTTGGAGTAGCGGCAGGCATAATCTCCGCCGTCAGGCAGTATTCGGTGTTTGATAATGTGGCTACAGCTGTATCGTTGATTGGGGTGTCCATGCCCAACTTCTGGCAAGGCTTGATAAACATCATCGTGTTCTCTGTGGCCCTTAGATGGCTTCCTCCTAGCGGGTCATATGGCCCTGAATACTGGATACTTCCGGCCGTGACGCTGGGGACAAGCTGTGCCGCATCGGTTATGCGGACGACTAGGTCAAGCATGCTTGAGGTCGTCAGGCAGGATTATATAAGGATGGCAAGGGCAAAGGGGCAATCTGAACTGATTGTTGTCATGCGGCATGCTTTCAAAAATGCTTTGATTCCTATAATAACTGTTGTTGGGAACCAGTTTGGCAGCCTGCTGGGAGGTTCGGTTCTTGTGGAGAGCGTGTTCGCTATACCGGGGCTGGGCAAATACATGATAGATGCGATATCCGAACGCGATTATCCTGTTGTGCTTGGAAGCGTTCTTTTCCTAGCGGTTTGTTTCAGTCTCGTTAATCTTCTCATAGACATATTGTATTGCTTCATAGACCCGCGTGTCATATCGCAATACAAGGCTGCAGCTTTGAAAAAAGCTGTTGTAAAGCAAGAGGCCGCAAATGAAGCATAGATTTTATCGAAGCAAACGAAGCCAGATAGGCGAAATATGGCGCAGGCTGAGAAAGAACAAGGCGGCGATGTTCGGGCTGGCAATCATCCTTATCATTATGCTGATGGCCATATTCGCAGAGGTGATTGCCCCGTATGATTACAGTCAGCAGAACCTCTCGGCCAGATTCCAGAAGCCCAGTCTTGAGCATTTGTTCGGAACAGACAACTTCGGGCGTGATATTTTCAGCCGCGTGGTGCATGGAGCAAGGATTTCCCTGAAAGTCGGATTGATTTCCGTGCTTGTATCAGTTGCGGCGGGCGGCACGCTTGGAGCCGTAGCGGCATTCTATGGCGGAAGGACTGACAATATAATAATGCGTATACTTGATGTCGTGCTTGCAATACCGGGCATGCTTCTTGCAATTGCGATAGCCGCCACGCTTGGAGCCGGCCTGGGGAACATGATGATAGCGATAGGGATTGGTTCTGTCCCCGGATATGCAAGGGTTGTAAGAGCCTCTGTGCTTACCGTTAAAGAACAGGATTACATAGAGGTGGCAAGATCAATCGGAGCTTCCGATGCCAGGATAATATTCCGCCATATTCTTCTGAATGCGATGGCTCCCATATTGGTTCAGGCCACGCTTGGAGTCGCCGGCGCCATACTCTCATGCGCTTCGCTGAGTTTTCTGGGGCTGGGAATAGAGCCGCCAACGCCGGAATGGGGGTCGATGCTTTCCAGCACACGGCAGTACATTTCACAGTATTGGTGGCTGACGGCATTCCCCGGCGGCATGATCATGCTCACTGTATATGCGCTTAACGTCCTTGGTGACGGGCTTCGCGATGCGCTGGATCCAAGGCTGAAGGATTGAAAGGAGCTGATCGTGTCTGATGTAATGCTTGAAGTGAAGAATCTCACAATCAACTTTGAAACCCATGATGGCATAATCAAAGCGGTATCCGACGTCAGCTTCAAAGTCGGCAAGGGAAGGACTCTGGGACTTGCGGGGGAAACAGGAGCTGGCAAGACAACAACAGCCCTAGGCATAATGCGGCTTGTGCCGAACCCTCCCGGTGTCGTGAAGAGCGGGGATGTGATTCTTGATGATGTATCGTTATACTCTCTCAGCAAGAAGAAAATGAGAGCCATGAGAGGCGCCTCGCTTTCCATGATATTCCAGGATCCCATGACCTCGCTTAATCCAGTCATGAAGATAGGAGATCAGATTGCCGAGTCAATCAGACTGCACGAGAAGCTGACAAGGGTCGAGGCAGCTCAGAAAGCGCGGGATATGCTTGAGCTTGTTGGAATCCCCGGCGAGAGATATTCTGAATACCCGCATGAGTTCTCCGGCGGAATGCGGCAGAGGGTGGTGATAGCGATAGCCCTTTCCTGCAATCCTAAGTTTTTGATAGCTGATGAACCCACGACTGCGCTTGATGTGACAATACAGGCTCAGATTCTGGAGCTGATGAACAATCTTAAGAAGAAGCTTGATATGTCGGTCCTGATGATAACGCATGATCTGGGCGTTGTGGCAGAGGCTTGCGATGATGTCGCTATAATGTATGCCGGCGAAATAGTCGAATACAGTTCGACTGAGCAGATATTTGAAAACACAAAGCATCCGTATGCCATAGGGCTTTTCGGCTCGATTCCGAAGCTCGATGAGGATGTGGATAGGCTTACTCCCATCAAGGGGATGATGCCTGACCCCGCAAACCTGCCCGTTGGCTGCAATTTTCAGGATCGATGTCCCAGGTGCTGTGAGATATGCAAGCAGAAGAAGCCTGAACTTACAGAGGTTCTTTCTGGCCATTATGTCAGATGCCACTTGGTTGCAAAGGAGACTGATTGATGTCGGATTTTCTAATTGAGGTCAGGAATCTAAAGAAGTATTTTGATACACCAACCGGGGTTCTCCATGCTGTTGATGATGTCTCATTTGAAATCAGGCGGGGCCGTACTTTGGGAATAGTCGGAGAATCTGGATGCGGCAAATCCACGCTTGGCCGTGTCTCGATGCGCCTTCTGGACAGCACCGCTGGAAATATACTATTTGAAGGACAGGATATAACTCGTGTTGCCGGGAATGACCTGAAGAATCTTCGGTGCAAGATGCAGATGATTTTCCAGGATCCTTATTCTTCTCTTGACCCACGCATGGAGGTTGGGGATTTGATAGGGGAGCCTTTGAAGGTGCACAGGCTGTGCGCATCCAAGGAGGCTTATGATGCAACGATAAAGGAACTCATGGATACCGTGGGTCTTGCGCATCGGTTCCTTCATTCGTTCCCGCATGAGCTTGACGGAGGACGGCGTCAGCGGATTGGAATTGCCAGGGCGCTTGCTCTGAAACCTCAGTACATAGTATGCGATGAGCCGGTTTCCGCACTGGATGTTTCGATTCAGGCGCAGATTCTGAACCTCATGCAGGATATTCAGAAGGAAAGGGCCCTGACATATATGTTCATCACTCATGATCTTTCTGTCGTGAAGCATATCTCGGATGAAATCTGTGTCATGTATCTCGGGCAGATTGTCGAGCGGGCCAAGACCAAGACTCTGTTCGCAGAGCCTTCTCATCCATATTCCGTGGCGCTTCTTTCGGCGATACCGATTCCAAAAGTCAACGTTGAGCGGAAGAGGGTGGTTCTAAGCGGAGAGATAACATCCCCGATAAATCCAAAACCAGGCTGTCGCTTTGCTAAGAGGTGCGTCTATGCCTCCGCAAGGTGTTTTGAACAGACTCCAAGGCTGTCGGAAATCTCTCCAGGGCATTTTGTGGCATGTCATAAATATGACTCGTGAGGATTTAAGTCATCGGGAAAGGAGATGCATTGATGTTTGATCGAAATCGTGTTGCGGCGGAGAAGCTTGATAAGGCGCAGCAGCTTATGCAAGAGCAAGGCGTGGATCTCTGGCTTTTCTATACCAGACAAAGTCGGGATTCGTCTTATGAGCTGATGTTCAATTTCAGTCCTGAGGAGGAATGCCTTGTAGCTCTTTATTCAGATGGGAGAAGACATGCATACGCTTCTAGAAGACAGATTGATTTGATTGAGAAGGGGGGGCTTTTCACTGAATGCCGCCGCTGTGATGGACGGGATGTTGCGGAAGCCTTCGCTGCGGACTTTGAGCAGGAGTCAATTGGCAAGGTGGCATTTAACATATCAATGGATGATGACAGATGCGATGGGCTTTCAAAGGGCCTTCATGATAAGCTTATGCGAATCCTTCCGTCCATTGGAAAGAACGCTGTGTCAAGCTATCCGATGCTTGAATCCCTTAGAGCCGTGAAATCCTCGACTGAAATAGAAATCATGAAAAAATGCAGCGAAATCACCACCGACATATATGATGCGGTCCTGGGCAAGGTTGCAATCGGGATGAGTGAGACAGAGGTTGGCGATATTTTCATGGAAGAGCTGGCAAAGCGCGGGGCTGTCCAAGCCATAGGCAGCCCTTCCGATTATCCGCTGATTCTTCTTGTGAAATGCGGGATGTCGCACCGAAGGCCTTCGCCTGACAATTTCATAGCGGCGGGAGATATGCTGGTGATAGATTTCAGCGCACGTTACTGCGGATACACTTCCGATATCGCAAGGACAATGTACTTCCTTAGAGAAGGGGAGGCCCATGCTCCAGCCGATGTGAAGCATTGCGTGGATTCCGCTATAAAAGCTGTTGGTGCCGTGCTGAAGGAGATAAAGCCCGGGATGAGAGGCTATGAGGTGGATGCCATAGGACGGAAATCGATTCTTGACAGCGGATATCCCGACATACGCCATTCAGTAGGGCATCTTGTGGGACTGGAAGTGCATGATGGCGGCACGCGTCTTGGGCCGGACAAGAACAACAAGTCCTGTCAAGGGATACTGCGTGAGAATGAGATATACGCAATCGAACCCACGGTGCTGCAGGACGGCGGGCTTCCATGTGCGATTGTTGAGGACAATGTCCTTATCACCAAAACCGGATGCGTGCTTATAAGCAGGCGGCAAACCGAAATCATTGAGATTCCTTATAGGCTGAAGGAGGAAGCAAGATGATAAACAGGGCAGAGAAGAACAGTATAATAAACGATTTGGCTAAGGAGCTTGCCGCCAAAGATATAGATGTCTATGTCATACTGACCAGCGAAGGCAGTGACAGCATGACGGAGTTCATCCCCGGGGCAGGCACCGTAGGGATGGGGGCTTTCTTCTTTACGAAGGATAACAAAAGATACTCGCTGACAACATCGATTGACGTTCAGGATATCGAAGAGACCGGACTGTTCAATGAATGCATAAGGTACAAGGATTTTTCCACGAGCATCCATCAGCTGTGGGAGAAGCTTTCCCCAAAGAGAGCGGCGTTTGATTTCTCTGAAAAAGATCCTTTCTGCGATGGACTGACAGTTGGACGTCTTAACAGATTTCTGAATGCCGTCTCCGACTTGCCGCCGTTTGAAACATTGAGCATAGAGGATATAATCCCCATTCTCAGGGAGAAGGCGCGGGATGTTTAGGATAGCTTTCCCAAGGAGCAAGGAGTCAAATCCTTATTACTTCAGCGCCCAGAGGCTGAAGGCTGCTTTAGAGCTTGCAGATAGAATCGTTGATTATGCTTCCGAGAATGGAGCATGCGCCTCTTTTGGCGCCGCAGGCGGGCATAGAAACAAGACGGGGTATGACACGGTGCTTGAAATCAAGACCGATAAGGATGCCGCATTCTTCAAATCAGTGATTGAGACGTATGGAAAAGGTCTGGATATTGTCATCATATCAGGAGATTCGCTATGACGGAGATGGAGAAGAAAGAGCTTCTGGAGCTTTTTCGTCAGTTTCTCAGAATCAAGAGCATAAGCTCTGAGACAAATGAAAGAGAAGCCGCCATCTGGCTTATGCGGCAGTTCGAATCAGAGGGCATTGATTGCCGTATATTGGAGAAAGAGGCTGGACGCTCAAATTTCATCGCGCGTCTTCCTGGGCTGAATCACGACAATCCAATGTCTTTCATATCTCACATAGATGTTGTTCCGCCTGGAGAGGGGTGGAGCTGTGATCCTTTCGGAGCTGAGATAATATCGGATTGCGTGTTTGCCAGAGGGGCTCTGGACACAAAAGATCTCACCATAATGGAAATGTTTGCGCTTTTTATGCTAAAGCGGCATAAGATCATTCCCCCAAGGGACATACTATTCATAGGATCCGCCGACGAGGAATGCGGAAGCAGGCTGGGGATGCAGTATCTGAGCGAAGAGCATCCCGAGCTGTTCCAAGGCGATGATTACATAAGCGAAGGCGGAGGGTTCGTCATAGAAACCGACGGCAGAAAGTATAGAACCTGCTGCTGCGGAGAGAAAGGCGTCTGCGATATTTCTGTGATATGCACGGAATCTGATGAATTGAAGGCAAGGGCGAAGTTCTTTGATGTTCTTAAAAAAACCGCTTCATTCGAAAGCAGAGAAATAATCACCGAGCCGCTTGAGGCTTTCAGGCGGATTGCTGGAGAGTCTGTTGACGAGAGCCGGACATTGCGCGACCTTTGGGAGTATTCGACAAAAGACAACCTGGTGGTCTGCGAATTTGATACATCCAAGATTGATTTTTCCCGTGGCTTTGAATTGAAGCTTCAGTACAAGCACATACCAGATTATTCAACAGATGATATTGGATGCATGCTCAAGTCATTGCTTTGCGATGACACGCTTACGTTTGAGCTTCAGGTAAAATCGGTTCCATACATATGCAATCTCAAAACATCCGTATTCCAGACCATCGAGCGAGCCACGCGCAGGCTTGATCCCACGGCGCAGCTCCTGCCGATGCTTGCTCTGGGGAACACGGATGGCAGATTCATCCGTAAGAACACCTTTGGCTATTCTCCGATTCTGGGGACGATACCGTTTAGCGCAGTGCTTAAGAAAGTGCATCAGGCGGACGAGTGTCTGGACATTGAGTCACTGTATTTTGGAACGGAGATAATGCTGGAGATGATGCAGACTGGGCTGGAGAACCGGGATGGGCGCTAGCGGAATAGTAAAGACGGAGGATGAAATCAATAAAATCCGCAAGGCGGCGGAGTTTTCCTCGAAAGCCCTTAGGCAGCTGCACTCCGAGCTGAGAATCGGAATGCGGGAGATTGAGATTGCGGATCGCCTCCATGAAATCCTGCGATGCAACGGAGTTGTCCCGATGACATGGGGCACGATAGTCGCAAGCGGCGAGAACGCAGCGAATCCTCATGCATCGCCGACCGATAAGCGAACCCGTGCGGGAGAAATAGTCATAATAGATTTCGGCGCTCAGTTTGAAGGGTACGTCGCTGATATCACGAGGTCTTTTTTCTTTGGCTCGATTGACGGGGGCAAGAGAAGGATGTTTGACCTGGTTCTTGCTTCGTATGACTCAGCTATGGCCGCATTGGCGCAGGCAAGAAGCACCTCGGAGATTGAAAGGGCGCACAGGCAAGTCTTCATCGAGGCGGGGATGGACAAATATGCGTTGAGAAGCCTGGGCCATGGGATAGGGTCGGAGGTGCATGAGGCGCCTTTCATAAAATGCGGAGTGGATGATAAGATTCTGCCCGGCATGACTTTCACCATAGAACCCGGGCTTTACATACCGGGATTGGGCGGTGCAAGGATAGAAGATGATGTGCTTGTCACGATAGACGGCTTTGAGCTTCTCTCTGACGTTCCTTTGATATGCAGCGTTGACGAGAGAATTTGAAATGGACGTGCGATGTCATGGACATGCATGGTGGTTTAAGCGGAGGAAGATATGGATTTGTTTGCAAATGACAATATTGATCTGGATGTCCTTAAAAGGAAAGCCTTCAATTATCGCTGGGCGGAGGTTCC
>JBQNBA010000093.1:0-7781 GCA_052170175.1 Sphaerochaetaceae bacterium
CGGTGGTCGGATAACGGATATCCGGTCTTTGCGCTTTTCGCTCTGATTCCCGTGATATATGTAATAGACCGCTGCCCATGGAGCCTTGTCTGGCTATATGGCGTAATATTCGGAGCGGGCTTCTACAGTCTTTTCAACTACTGGCTCTCCACTTTCCATCCGCTTGCAATATACATATGCGGCATTGCAAAAGGACTTGAGCTGATGCTCATCTTCCCCTTTCTCAAGGTCTGCGGTCAATCCGGCCGCCGCTGGGGATACATATTCCAAGCGCTTGGATACACAGCCAGCACCTTCATCTGCCAGCTGGGGTTTCTGGGATATCCATACGGTCAGGCGGGGTCTGCGCTGTACAGCGTCATCCCTGCCATCCAAATCGCCGATGTCACCGGAATCTGGGGAGTCAGCTTTCTGGTGCTCCTGCCCCAGTCACTGGTCGCCTCGTGGCTTGTTGAGCAGGAGAGCCCTTGGGCAGAGCCTCTTGGGAGACGGTGGATTGACCTGCTGGCCATAGCGGCGCTGTGGATGGCGAACCTGTGCTACGGCTGGGCGGACATCGCCTATTACAGGAGCCTGGAGCCGGAGCGTGTCGTGAAGGTGGCCGCCATCCAGCATAACAGCGATTCATGGAAAGGCGGGTATTCCCAGTACAAGCACAACTTCGAAATTCTGACAAGCCTGACCGAAGAAGCCCTTGAACAGAATCCTGAAATGGCAGTATGGTCTGAAACAGCCTTCGTGCCATCGGTGGCATGGCACACCAGATATCCCAGCCATTATGCCACTGAAAGGCTGGTTGAGGATTTCGTTTCCTTCGGCAGCGGCCTTCGCATTCCGCTTGTGACCGGCAATCCGGAGGGGGTTCTGGCGAATCCGGAGCTTCCGCCGTCTGATGAGAGCGGCAATTGGAACCGCACGGACTACAACAGCGTGATGCTCTTCGCAGACGGTCAGATAAAAGGGACATACCGGAAGCAGCATCTTGTTCCTTTCACCGAATACTTCCCCTATCAGAATCTTATGCCATCCTTCACGGAATTCCTCCGTTCACACGATTTCCACTGGTGGGAAGAGGGAAACGAATCCAAGGTGTTCGAATACGACGGGATAAGCTTCTCCGCCTCAATCTGCTTCGAGGACACATTCAGCAATATAAGCAGGGACTTCGTGGCTGCCGGCTCAAACCTGCTTCTCAACCTTTCAAACGACAGCTGGTCGCTTGCGGTTCCTGCCGAGATGCAGCACATGGCTCTGGGCGTATTCCGCTCGGTCGAGAACAAGAGGACGACTATACGCAGCACGAACAGCGGAATCACCTGCATGGTGACGCCTTGGGGTGAAGTCATCAATCCGCTTGAGCCGTTCACAGAAGCGTGGGCGATATACGAGGCGCCTATATTCACCGGAGAGACGCTGTACACCAGATGGGGAGACTGGTTCGCCTACGTCTGCCTTATTGCATCCGCATCTGCGGTGCTGGGGTGTTTGTTCAGAAGGAAGCCAAGGATGAAAAGATGCACAATAGCTCAAGATGCATAATTGTTTCCGTTGAGACGGAGCGGCGTTCATTCTTGATATACTGCATCAAGGCAGACGATTATAGAGCGGCAAATCCGCTATCTCGATGAAATCAATATCAAAGTCCTCCGGGAAAAGCCCCTTGGCGACTTCGGCCACCTTCCTGTTCCATGACTCTTTTCTCAACGACCCCACAATAAAACCAATTTTCATTTTATACTCCATATCCTCGTTTTCTTAGACCTTTACTTCAACTTTTACTTAGGCCTTTCCTTCGGTCTTTCCTCGGCTTTCATTCAGGCCTCCTTGGATTTTTGCCTAGGTTTTTGCTTAGGCCAAAGCGCCTTTGTACTTTTCGTCTTTGAAAACCTTGCAGGCATAAGAGCAGGTGGCGGCAAGCTTGACGCCGGCCTTCACCGCCTCATCGACAATGGCATCGACCAATCGCCTGGCGATGCCCTGACCGCCGTATTGCGGTTCCACAAACGTATGGTCAATGTCCCAGACGGAACCCGAATCGTTGAAGGTGCATTCACCGACCTGCTTATCTCCAAACATAGCGACAGACCTGTTGCTGTCTCGATGGAATTCTATCGTGACCATATGCCATCCCCCTCTGAGAGCTTGACCGCTGTCTTTTCCTCAGCATGCTCCCCGTCTATGAAACATATTATCTTCAATTCAATTCCACGTCATTTGTCTGTAACATAATCACCATCACAGATGCCTCTGGTCTTCCGGAATCGGTCAAATAGCCTTCGCCCCGGCAGAAGCACGCCAGACATCAGCGTTGCGGCTTCCCCGCCCCGGCAGGAGCACGCCAGACATCAGCGCTGCGGCTTCCCCGCCCCTTTGTGCAGCAAGGCTTTCAGCTGCTCGAATATCGAAGCGGTTCCATCGGTGGATTTTGCGTCAGGGAACGCCCGCAGGAGTCGTCTTTGACCAAAAGAGAGAACACGAAGCTTCTCGTTGCGCAGACGCAGCTTTATCAAAGTCTCCTTATGCTTAAGATACTCTTCAATCTCCTCCTTGCGTACATTGCCCTTCTCCATCAGCTCAACGTATCTGTCCTTAAGCCTTCCTATCTGCCCGCCGAACCGTTCCTCAGTGAATCCGCCCGCCTTTATCGCATTTCGGTACAGCACGCCGGTAAGCTTGTCCGACTGCTCCTTTATCATCGAGGAGAGCTCGTCAATCCGCCGCAGCTTCTCGTTGAGCCTGAGCACGGTCAGCACTGTCAGCAAGGTGTCGGCTGCAAACAGGACTCCCAGCACTGAAAGCAACGCAACTCCGAAAGTGCGCGGCACAAGGCCGACCAGCTCGGCGACAAGTGGATGAACAAGATTGAGAAACAGCACGCATGCGATTCCCCAGATGAGGGAGAACAGAAGGCATACATAGCCATGGATGTTGAGAGGCATGGTCGAGTAATCCCACCATCTCTTGTGAAAAAGCTTGTCCATGAGGAAGCCGGTGACAAGCTCCAGCGCAGTTGTTACGGCAACTGAACCAAGGTACAGCACGACAAGATTATCCTTGCAAGGCTCAAGGCACAGAATGACAGCGCAAAGCCCGAATCCGTAAATCGGGCATATCGCACCGTTGAGGAAGCCCCTGTTCTGGAGAATCCCCTTTTGAAGCGCCTTGAAGATGACCTCAACGCACCAGCCTAGAAAACCGTATATGAAAAAGAAGGCAGCGTAGTCATACAGCATATTCTGATGATAACCGCAAAACGCCGCTTTGGGAATCGGACTATTTGTCCCTCTCCCAAGGGAACTCGCTCCTGCCGAAATGCCCGTAGCAGGCGGTCTGCTGGTAAATAGGCTTTTTAAGCCCCAGCTCATCTATTATGCTGGAGGGGCGGAAGCAGAAGTTGGCTGCCACATATTCCTTTATCTTCTCGACCGGAACAAGCTCGGTGCCGAAAAGCTCATAGTAGATGCTCACCGGCTCCGCTTCGCCGATGGCGTAGGCAAGCTGTATCTCGCAGCGTCTGGCAAGATGGTGGCTCACTATGTTCCGGGCGACATAGCGGGCATAGTAAGCAGCGCTGCGGTCAACCTTTGTGGCATTCTTTGAACTGAAACAACCTCCCCCGACCCTGCCTATTCCGCCGTATGTGTCCACGACTATCTTCCTGCCGACACAGCCAGAATCGCCGAAGCTTCCCCAGATGGTGAACTTGCCGGATGGATTCACCTTGATTCCGGTTCGCCCATCAGCATAGCCGCTGTATTCGGTCATCACAGGCTCAATCACATTCCTGCATATGAGATTGCGAATCTGACCGCTCTCCAGCTTCTCGCTGTGCGAGGCGGAGACAAGAATCGTCTCGATGTGCTTCGGGTCTATCCCATTGCCATAGTCAACGGAAACCTGCGACTTGGCATCGGCGTAGAAGAAATCGGTCGTCTTCCTGTATTCGTCATAACGCCTCATCAGGGCATGGGCCACCATTATCGGGAGCGGCATGAACTGCGGTGTTTCATCGGTCGCATAGCCGTACACCATCCCCTGGTCATTGGCCATGAGCTCGGATTTCACAACAGCCTGATGTATGTCGGGGCTCTGCTGCGATAGCTCCTTGATGACCTTGAACTCGTTCTTATAGCCGATTTCCTTGAGAATTCTCTTGGCTATGCCATCATAGTCAATCTGCGCTTTGGTGGTGGCTTCTCCGTATACGAAGAGCCTGTCGTTCTTTATGGCGCATTCAACCGCCATCTGGCTCTCGGGGTCTTGCCTCAGGGCCTCGTCAAGAAATGCGTCCGCTATCGTGTCGCAGGTCTTGTCGGGATGCCCGATGCTGACTGATTCGCTTGAAATGATTCTGCTCATATCATTCCTCCCAGGATTTTCTATCCCAAAAAGAATCCCATCAGGCGAGGAGTTGTTTTTGCAATGCAATGAAATCCCATCGCCGTCAAGCATTAGCACCTTGCATGACATGCAGGTTGCTGTGTGGTCTTCGAGCTTGTCTCTCGCACACTCTTAATGGTTGCTATGAATATAAACAAAACGAGCCGGTCTTTCAATAGCCTTGTCAACTATTTGCACAGTCGGCCCGTTTTTTTTCATTTTCGGACAAATCAGCCCTTATCTGTTCAGATGATTCACCGAATCAGGGGAACATCTTATCAAGGTAGCCGGCTTCAACATCCTCTATGGCCCCGGCATCGCAGGCCGCAGACAGCCTCGTGTCCACCGGTATCTTTGCAATGCTCGTTATGCCGAACTCCCCTGCCACCTCGTCTATATGGCTCTCTCCATATATATTGAAGCGTTCATGGCAATGTGGGCAATCGAAATACGAGAAGTTCTCCACAAGGCCGAGTATTGGGATGTCCATCTTGCGAGCCATGTTGGCCGCCTTCGCCACAATCATCGACACAAGCTCCTGAGGAGAGGTGACAATTACAATCCCGTCAACAGGCAGCGACTGGAACACTGTCAGGGGGACATCGCCCGTCCCTGGCGGCATGTCGACGAACATATAGTCCACATCGCCCCAGGCGACATCAGTCCAGAACTGCTTCACCGTGCCTGCCAGAATGGGGCCGCGCCAGATAACCGGCTGAGAGGGATCCTCCAGCAGAAGATTTATCGACATGACCTTTATGCCGGTCTTGGTCTCAACTGGAAACATCATTGTCTCGTTGCATTTCGCCTGTCCGCTGATTCCGAACGCCTTCGGTATGGAAGGGCCTGTTATATCCGCATCCAGCACCGCGGCGCTGAGCCCTTTGCGCCTTGCCGCCACAGCCAGCAGCGATGTGACAAGCGACTTGCCGACCCCGCCTTTCCCGCTGACTATCCCGATGACCTTCTTCACGTTCGAGTACTCGTTTGCCTTCACCTTGAAGCTTTCCGGAGCGGTTCTGGAGTCGCAGTCCTGCGAACAGCTTGAGCAATCATGATTGCATTCTGACATCATCAAATCCCCTTATGAAATTATTATCCAAACATCATGCAGATTCGGCACGTTATGCCCTATCTAATGCACTATGTCCTATAGCCCTGTTCTTAATACCTGTCCTTGATAATCCTGTCTTTAATAATATAATGCCGTCGCAACATGATGTCATCATTTCTCAGCCGAAACCCGGCGGGGAATGCTGGACTTGCCGGTTATGGTCAGCACATCCAGCGCCCATACATCAACAGAATCGAGCCTCCCCTGATAATCAGGCTTGCCTGAGAAGCCGCAATGCGTCATGATGCTGTCCATGCCCCTGGCCTTTTCATCAGCCTCTGACAGCAGAACCGGCCTTGCCGTCCCTACAGCGCTTTCATACAGGGCTGTCCATTTGCACGGGATTTCGGATGAGACGAAATCCTCCAGATAATCCATCTCGAAGGCAACCGTATCGGATGATTTGAGCAGACCGACCTTGCGGCCTTCACGGGCGCTGTGGAAATAAAGCCTCAGCTTCCCGTCATTCATGACATATCCGTAGTTCAGCGCAACGATATAAGGCGCATTTCCCGGAAACGCAAGCCTCATGACGCGGCATCTTTCCACAATCCCCAGAATCTCGTCAATGCTGCGGATTTCCCGCTCGCATCTTCTCATCTCTGAGCCTCTCGCAGAAGCTGTTTCTTGTCCAGGATTGTTATGGAGCCGCGTGAAACGTTTATCATGCGCTTCTCCTGCATTATCTTCAGTATGCGCGTTATCACCTCTCGCGCCGTCCCCAGCGCCTGCGCTATCTGCTTGTGCGTCACCTGCACATCCAAGCTGCCGACCCGGACGTATTCATCGTGCAGATAAATGGCGATTCGCTGCTCCATGGGAAGGAACAGCATCTGCTGCATGGTCCATACGACATCTGAGAAATGCTCGCTTATGGCTTGAAGCACATAGTTCTCAACCCTTACATTGTCCTGCTTTATCCGTGAGAACGTGGTGGCGGGGATGACGATGGCTTCGACATGGCCCTCCGCTTTCACCGTGACCTCGAAGGTTATTGCATTCAGGATGCATGATGCAGTCAGCACCGAGACCTCATCGGCCTCGACGTAGAACAAATCGACTTCCTTGCCGTCATCCGAGGTAAGATAAGTCCTGAGCCGTCCGGCAGTCACAAACATTATCCCAAGGCATGGTGAGCTGGTGGTGATGACAATCTCGCCGTCATTCGCCTGCAGCAGATAGGCCTTCTCCGCAACAATGGTCTTCTCATTCTCGGTCAAAAAATCCCAGCAGCCGATGTGCTGTTTCAGGAAATCAACAGGAAGCCTATAATCCATGGCTGAAATATAACCTAAAACATCGGCGGTGTCCACAATGAAGCAAGAGCCGCCCACCATGCCAGCCGAAGCATATCGGATATCGGAACTGTGAACAAGTCCGGGCAATGAAAGGGAGAACATGAAAAACACGGAAAAACACGGAATCCGGGGTGCGGAGGCTTTGCTTAATGCTTGTTTTTTCTGTCAAATATTTAACATTTTCGTTAGATTTTTAAAATTTTTTAACGATTTTGCACAAAACCACTTGAATCATAACTGAATTTGGACTAACGTGCCATCAACGCAAAGAACGTAAGATGACAGCTAACAGGAGAAAGACCATGAAGAAGACAGTAATCACAATGCTTATCGTTTTAATGACCATTTCTGCCGCATTCGCCGGCGGAAGCAAGGAAAGCGCCGCTTCCTCAAACACCCTCCGGGTCGGGATGGAGTGCGCTTACGCCCCGTACAACTGGGCGCAGAGCGATGATTCGAACAGAGCTGTTCCAATAAAAGGAAGCTCTGACTTCGCCTATGGCTACGATGTGATGATGGCCAAGTTCATAGCCCAGGAGCTTGGCATGAATCTTGAGATAGTCAAGCTTGACTGGGATTCAATCCCTGTCGCCGTCCAATCCGGCTCGATTGACTGCGGCATCTGCGGCCAGTCCATAACAAGCGATAGGCTCCAGACCCTTGATTTCTCCACCCCATACTACTATGCATCAATAGTCGGGCTGACAACCGCCGACAGCCCGTATGCATCGGCAAAGGGCGTCTCGGATCTGGCCGGAGCAGTCTGCACCTCGCAGCTGAACACAGTGTGGTACGATGTCTGTCTGCCTCAGGTCCCTAATGCCAGAATACTCACAGCGCTTGAATCAGCCCCGGCGATGCTGGTCGCCCTGAACTCCGGCGTCTGCAACCTTGTTGTGACAGACCAGCCCACCGCGCTGGCCGCATGCATGGCCTATCCCAACATGAGGCTTCTGGATTTCACAGGCGCAGCCGACAACTTCAATGTG
>JBQNBA010000094.1:0-7530 GCA_052170175.1 Sphaerochaetaceae bacterium
CTTTCCTGTCTCATGGCTGAGGCAGAAACGGAATCTCTTCGCCATCCCGTTCAGGTGCCGCTTGCTGTGTTCAATGATTTCGTGGCCTCTTCTGAATGGAACCTGGAATTGATTCTTCACGCCTTTGACCGGTCTGCACTGAAACACATAGTAGGGCATGATGCCGGCGACTGTGAGACGTTTCATAAGCTCTGTCATTGTCTTGGCATTATCGTTGACGCCCCTGAGCAGCACCGTTTGGTTGTTCACGGCAAGCCCTGCGTTCTGGAGGATGCTGATTGCCCGCATTGATTCCTCTGTCAGCTCACGCGGGTGGTTGTAATGTGTGACAATGTATATTCTTTTCCGGCGGCAGTGCTGCCCGAGCATGTCCGCAAGCTCTTTGTCCTCTGTTATCCTCATGGGAAACACAACGGGCACGCGGGTTCCAAGCCTGACGAAATCCAGATTCCCGCAGCCCTCGGCGAGCGTGAGCATTCTGTCCAGGTCGTTGTTGCTGTTGAGCAATGCATCGCCTCCGGATATCAGCAGGTTGTCGATTTCCTTATGCCTGCTTATATAGTCGAATATGCTGTCATGGAATTTGGCGACTTCATCTTGTTTTAATCCGACAAGGCGTTTTCTGAAACAGTACCGGCAGTACATGGCGCAGCTGTTGGTTGAGAGCATCAATCCCGTCGGTCCGTATTTGTGCTGAAGCCCCTCGAACTTGGTGTTCTGCTCTTCGCCGCTGGTGTCCAGCGCACCGTCTAAGTCAAATTCCGCCGATGATGGCACGCACATCCTTCTTATGGGGTCATCCGGGTCATTCGAATCAACCAGCGAAAGGTAATAGCGAGGTACCGATAAGGGCCATATTGCCGTTATCTTTTCGAGCTTCTTCATCTCGCTCTCTGTCATCTTGAGGTGACTGCACAGTCCGCCTTCTCCTGATATGGCGGTCACGTTATTTGCTAACTCTTTCTCCCAGTTCATCTTGGCCTCCAAAATAAAAGGTATTCGGTGGTGGGTGGGCAGGGGGGGGTATTTTTCAAAGTAGCAGAGTTTTTTATGCGGCGCAAGTTTTTATTTAAAAAAATTATTAAAAAAACTTCTAGTAAAAGAAATCAAGACCTATGAAAAGCTCGTATTCCACGGCGGTGATATCACGTTGCCTTATGGCTTTTGCAAGCTTCTCCAGATTGAACCCCAGCGAGGCCCTGATAGGGTAGCTTGGATGGTTGTTCATTATCCCGATGCCTTCTATGCCGGCTGTGCACAGCATGACAGGCGCAGCTGAGGACTGCATGTCTTTCATCAGTGCGAAGTCAAAGAAGGGAATCACGTATGTTCTGGCGAAGGAGCCGAGATTGAAGCACTTGGCCATGAGATTGAGATTGACTGCAAACTGGAAATCCCATCCGGTGTTATGCTCATTGTGCTCCAGGATTCCCCGCATGAGGTCGGTCATGTCCGGGCTGTCTTCTTCAAACGAAGGAAGAATCCGCTTTGAATCCTCTGATGAGATGCTGCCGGTGATTCGGATGGATGGATTGAACCAGCTGTTTGCATAGGGGAAATACGAAAGCTCCGCCTCCGCGTATTGATAAGGGCTGTCCAGGAAGTTCATGAAATGCATATCCCTCTTTCCGGTAAGCCTGAGCGCAAGGCCCCGCCTGAAGTCGCCGTATCCCTCTGCTGCATAGTCGACTTTTGAACGGCTGAGCGTGATGCCGGCGGCCAGACGTTTCTCGCTGGCCCAGTTTATCATGTTCAAAGTCCCATCAGGAGAATAAATCTGATAAACCATAGCAGATGGAGTGAGGCGGAAGTCCCCGGGCAGGCACAAAGGAACGGCTATGTATTCGCTTGCGGTTATCTTGAAAACCGAGTCGTTCAGCACGGCATGTGTCTCTATCCCGAATCTTGTGGTTATTTCGTTGCCCTGGAGGGAGAAGCCGTAGTAGTTCAGATAATTCTTCGTTTCGAGCAACTTCGACCTCGGGTGATATTTCAGAGAATGATCGATGGAGAATCCGCCGATTGAGTTCCATATTTTGCTTAGATTGACTGAATAATGCGCATTGTCAAATCCCCATGCGAAGAGATTCTCGTTGCTCTCCGATGTTGTGAGCTTTATTCCCGGAGAAAAGCTGAATTCCAAGGCGCTGCCAAGTTTCATGTTGTAGGCGTTGAGATCAAATAGGAAAAACGAATCCTCCGGCTGCAGCGGGTTGATGTTGATGGCAATGGCTGCGTCTGCATCGAATGAGGCGATGGGATATTTGACCAGTTCAAGCTCCGCATAGTAATCGCCCTTGGCGAAGGAATGGTCATTCTGCTTGACCTTTGTGGTCAGTTTCAGGGATGACAGGGTTCCGCCAAGATTCCTGTTGTATGCTTTGAGTCCAAGCGAGAAGCCGTAGTTTGAATCGTATTTAGGATAGGGGAGAACCAGAAAGGAGCTGGCGTCATCAAGCGAAAAGACCAGGGTGAAGTGCAGGATGCCGTCATGACCCTCACCTTTTTCCACTATGGTGTAATCGACGGACTTGAACAGTCTTGAGTTTGACAGCTCCTGTGCCTTGGACGCAGCGAATTCCTCCAGCATCTCGTGGCTCTCAAAGGCGATGTTGTCTGCGAGGCCCAGATATTCGTATATCCTGCTTGTATTTGTGACGCCGGTCACGTTGAACTCATAGTCGTCTATCTGAAAGCCGCCTCCGAAGAGCATTGCGGAAGTGATGACCATCACCGCCACGCTTGACAGCATTCTTCGCCATTTCAATGAAATCATCCGTATCTGTCTCCAGAATAGTTGTTTCATTATATTAAACATTACTTTGGATATGTTCTAGTATTCAGGCTGGTATTCTGGTATTGTTATGGCGAAAGAAATATTATGACGAAAGAAGGATTATGACGAAAGAAATCAAAACGCAAGCGGATGGAGACCTTGGGAGATGAATTATAAGAAAAAGCTTTTGTTCTTTAGGGTTGCATTGGATATCGTGATGACGGCAGCCGCTTGGTTCAGCGCATTCTTCCTGAGATTCCATGTGATTCCGGGGGGACAGGGCAACCCTATAATGCTCTTTTCGATACTTGCCGTTGCCGCCTGCGTCATCACCTTGTGGTTCTGCAATATACAGGGGCTTTATGACAGTGATGCTATAAACACATTCCAGAATGAGGCGGGCAAGCTCTTGAAGGTTTCGATCTATGTGTTCCTTGCCTTTGTATGCGTTTATTATTTTATTTTCGTCAACAAGGTGAGCCGTGTCACTCTGGCCCTTTTCCTGGTTTTCCATTTCCTGTTCATGCTGACCGGACGCAGGCTTATCAACAGTCATTTCGCAAGGCAGCTTAAGAAGCGTCCGGAACGGATACGCACGCTTCTGGTGGGATCGGGGTCAGGTGTTGAAAACTATGCCAGGATGGTCTCCGAAGACAAGGAATCCGGAAACAAGGTGGTGGGGCAGTACATGGCCAACGGCTGCGGGCTGGATGATGTCGAGCAAATAGACGCAGCATCGCTTTCCGAAGCGGCGGGGAAAGTCCGTGCGAATCTTGTTGTGATCGCTGATTATGAATCGGATTTTGATGCAGGGCAGAGGATTCTCAATGAGAGCCTTGATTTGTTCGACCAGATGGTTATGCTCCTTCCCGCCGTTCCCAAATCGTATGTCGGAACATCGCTCTCCATGTTCCATGGCATTCCTGTGATTCGGATAAACTCATTTGAGCAATCCGCGTTCGGCAGGATTGGCAAGAGGTTGTTCGATCTGGTGGCCTGCACTGCAGGCGTGCTGGTGTTTTCTCCGCTTCTCCTGCTTATTGCGATTCTTGTGAAGGCAACATCGAAGGGGCCGGTGTTCTTCAAGCAGAAGAGGGTCACAAGGGATGGGAAGGTCTTTCAGATGCTGAAATTCAGGTCGATGCGGATTGATATGCCGGAAGGAGATCCGCACTGGACAGAGGAGAATGACCCCAGAATAACGAAAATCGGGAGATTCATAAGGCGCACGAGCCTGGATGAGCTTCCGCAGTTCTTCAATGTCATAGGGGGCTCAATGAGCCTTATCGGGCCTCGGCCGGAACGTCCGGAGCTTGAGAAGGGGTTCATGGAAACAATCCCCGGCTACAATATGCGCCATAAGATGAAGGCGGGCATTTCCGGATGGGCGCAGGTCAACGGCCTGAGGGGCAACACCTCCATTGAAAAGCGAATCGACTATGATTTATACTATATCCGCAACTGGAGCTTCATGTTTGATTTGAAGATTGTAATATTTACATTCTTCAAGGGTTTCATAAATAAAAACGCCTATTGATGTTAAGGGAGCATTTTTCTCATGAAGAGGATTGTTTTGATTCTTCTCGCCGCTGCGGTTCTCTGCTCGGCTGCATTTTCGGCGGACAGGCTGGAAGATGTCCTGCCCAGGCTTGGAGGGCAGCAGCTTGATGACTTGCGGGCCGGCAGGATGATTGAGGCATCGACTTTGGAGGGGACGCCGATTGTTGATATTCTGCCTGTGTCAAGCTTCATTTACAGAACTGCCGATTTGTCTGTCAAAGAATCCAATGGATTCAGCGTGGCTCTTGCTGCGTTGTTCCCTTATCCTGAGTCATGGGAGACCATGCCGGATGGCGAGAGGCAGCTGGCGGTGTTCAATCTGATGCGAAGTGTCTCCACCCAGGAGGGCGTCATGTATATATCGCATCGTGCCGGGGATAAGCCCAAGACGCTTTTTGAGAAATCCTGGTATCTGTCGAACCCGGGTGACAAGAAATCAAAGATGGCCGACCCTGTGGCCACTGTGCTTCCGGAATACGAGGAGCGCTACTGCTTCCAGCAGGACACGACCTTCGGGGGCAACGTCTACAAGCATGTGTTTGTCACTTCTGACTCCGAGATTTATCTTGAGGTCAACAATCTCACCGCAATGAAGTTCCATAGCTTCAAATGCCTTGATGAAGGGCAGCTGATGATGTATCTCGATGCCTGCCTCACTGATGAGGGGATTCTGCTTTCGGGCATGTCACGGGTCAGGGATCGTGAGCCGGAGGTGAAGATTCTGTTCATCACAGTTGACCTTCCAAGCGCTTTCATGCGCAGGGTGACCGCCCTTAAGAACTGGTTTGCGGCGCGGCTGGAGCGGGTTTACGGGAAATGACCTTCAATCCTTGCAATCGTAAAGCAGTCATTGCCGCTGTCTTGCTGATGTGCATCTGTCTGTCTGCGCTTAATGCAGGTCACAGCCGGTTTGAGTTGTCAAATAGAACTGATATCACCTTGTCGGTTTCAGCCGCAGCATTGCTGGGGCTTGATATAGCCATTGAGAAGAGCCGGTCAATTCCCGCATACGGCGGAACGCCCCGCATCGCACTGGACGAATTGAACGCCCTGGACGCTCTGGCTGTATGCAGGTACAGCAAGGCTCTTGACACCGCAAGCAGCTTCTCTGTCCTGGCCATGATGGCCGCCACCGGCGGATGTGCTTTGTTCGCGGGGGAGGATAGGCTTGTCACCGGCGTCATGTACCTGGAAACGCTGGCGTGGGCCTTCGGGGTGAAGGAGCTGTGCAAGAACTTGATTCCCAGGGAGCGTCCATATGTTTACCACGATGGATATCCTTTGGAAGAGATTGCCGATGGGGATTATATAAGGTCGTTTCCCTCGGGGCATTCCACGCTTGCATTCGCCAGCGCAGCCTTCCTTTCCGAAGTGATGGGTGATTCTGAATGGAAGCTTCCAGTTGTCGCCGGCTCCTATGCTCTGGCAGTCGGAATAGCGGCCATGCGGGTGGCAAGCGGCAATCACCATATCACCGATGCGCTTGCCGGCGCCGCTCTTGGGCTGGCCTGCGGATACCTGATTCCGCTCGTTCACAGGCTTGACAGCCTCCACGGAAATGGAGCCGGCGGCGCCTCTGTTTCCGCGGCGCTGTTGCCTGATGGCTTCTGTGTGGCGATGAGGTTCTGACTATAGGCTCATGATTGGGGAAGCGATATCCGAAACTGGAGTCCTGTCATTGGAACAGACCGCTCCTATATGGTAATGATTGCTTAGAATAAAAAAACAACTCCATGCATGCCCTGCATAGAGTTGTATGAGACGAGAGAGACGGGACTCGAACCCGCGATCTCCGGCGTGACAGGCCAGCGCGATAAACCAGCTTCGCTACTCCCTCAGCTTTTGCAAAAAGATATTACCATTGAAATGGAAAAATTGTCAACAGGGCTGAGGGCGTTGTTGCAAAGCAGCGCTTGTTTTTGATACCTTTGCATTGCGGGGGTTTTATGAAGGTTCTTCTGGGGCTCAGCGGCGGCATTGATTCCGCTGTGTCCGGCTATTTGCTGAAGCGGCAGGGGCATGAAGTCGAAGGTGCAAGCATGATTGTCTGGAATGACATCGAAGCGTTGCCGGAATCCAAGGGGCGCGAGGGCTTCTCCAATTCATGTTTTTCTGCGGATATCGAAGAGAAGAAGCGCAAGACCGAGGAAGTCGCCGCCCGTCTGGGCATAAAGCTTCATTTCATAGATTGCTCCGATGTGTTCAGGCATGAGGTTCTGGACAACTTCAAGAGCGAGTATCTGCATGGCAGGACTCCGAATCCATGCGTTGTATGCAACAGGGCGGTGAAATTCGGAGCCATGCTTGAGAGAGCGCGGGAAAGCGGCATCCGGTTTGATAAGGCAGCCACCGGGCATTATGCGAGGATTGACTGCATTGGCGGCAGGCACTGCCTTAGAAAGGCGGTTGACGAGAAGAAAGACCAGTCATATTTTCTGTACAGGCTCAGTCAGAGCCAGCTCTCCGAGATAATGTTTCCTCTCGGGGCGTATCACAAATCGGAAATCAGGGAAATCGACTTGAGGGAAGGCTTCCATGACGAGAGACAGGGCGAAAGCCAGGATTTCTATGATGGACCGTACAGCGATCTGATAGGAATGAAGCCGCAGGAGGGGCGCATAGTCGACTTGGCCGGGAACATCCTGGGGCATCACGAAGGATTCTGGAACTATACGATAGGCCAGCGAAGGGGGCTGGGCGTGGCGGCTCCAAGGGCTTTGTACGTGCTGGCGATAAGACCGCAGGCAAATGAGGTTGTGGTTGGATATGAGGAGGACGCTGATTCCGATGTCGTCAGAGCCGCTGATGTGAACTGGGTCAGCGCGGAAAGCCTTGAGGGCAGAAGGGGGCTTAGCGCCAAGATTCGGTCGACAGGCCGGAGCGTTGGATGCGAAGCCGGCTTTGAGGACGGAATCCTGACTGCCAGGTTCGTGTCTCCCGTCAAAGCGCCCACTCCCGGCCAGAGCCTTGTTTTGTACGATTCCGATGGCTATGTCATATGCGGCGGAACGATTATATGAGAGAGACATGGGCTTTGCTAACGGGGCAGCCATATGAAGGGTATGGACTTTCCGGGCCTTTGGTGTTCTAATGAATTGGGCTCTTCACGGATTTCTGTGGGATTGACATTCTCGAGACCGGCCATGGCACCCTCGGGATCATGGCGTTCTCTGATGCAATCCTATCTTGATTCG
>JBQNBA010000095.1:0-7492 GCA_052170175.1 Sphaerochaetaceae bacterium
CGCGAAGGCTGCTCAATGCGGCTCCCTTACCTCTTTGATTCACTGCAGGTCGAAGCTGCCGGCGCAATCGAGCTGTATGGCACGAAGGGTCTCGTCACCATAGCGGGAGGCGGCGGAGCGATATATCTCAGAACAAAAAGCGTGGGAAGCGGACAGCTTGTGATTCGCTCCGAGCGTTTCGGAGAGCAGATACTGGAATTCACAGTTGACAGATAGAACCTTTCCTAAGCATTGCATAAGCATTTCTTAAGCATCGCCCCATCGCCCGGCTGCGACCTAGCTGCGCTTTAGAATCACCTTTATCTCATTGATTTTATGACCATCTATCGATTCCACAACGAAATCGGCATTTTCAGAGCTTGCCACGTCGCCTTTGTTCGGGATGCAGCCGAATTTCTCAAAGACATACCCGCCTATCGTCTCGTAGTCATCCTCCGGAATGTCAAGGTCAAGCTCTTCGTTTATCTCCTCAATCGAGGTTCTGGCATCGCACAGGTAGGTGGTGTCGTCAACCCTGCGGATGTTCTCCTCCTCATCGGCATCGAACTCATCCTGTATATCGCCCACAATGACCTCTATGATATCCTCCATGCACACAATGCCGGAGACTCCGCCGTATTCATCAACGGCGACGGCGATATGCACCTTCTGTTTCTTGAAATCCCTGAGAAGATCATCCAGACGCTTGCTGTCAGGCACAAAGAACGCCTCACGCATCAGCTTCCTGATGGAGAAGTCCTTCTCGACTTCCTTTCGTATAAGATCCTTTGCGTAAAGAATCCCAACCACGTTGTCAATATTGTCTTCGTAGACCGGATAGCGGGAAAACCCCTGCTCTTCAATGAAATCAATCACTTCATCGTAGGTCAAGCCCACCGAGATGCACTGGACATCAATGCGGGGAACCATGACTTCCTTGACCGTCTTTTCGTCAAGCTCAGACACGCCCTCGATCATGTCCTCACGCTCTTCTATCTCTTCCTCTTTCTGCCTTTCCGAGAGGGAATCCTCGGATTTCTTATCCTTTCCACCAAAAAGAGACTTCAAGAAACTCAAAACAGCCTGCCCTTGAGCGTGTTCAACAACTCCTCCTGGCGCTTCAGCATAGGCTCTTTTGGGTCATTCGTCTTGTGATCCTCACCAATCAGGTGCAGACACCCATGTATAAGAACTCTGCAAAGCTCCTCAGCGTATGGAATACTAAAATATTCTGAATTGTTTTTCAAGGTATCAGGCGAAATGATTAAATCGCCAAGCGCATTATGCCCCTCCCAGTTGCCGGGGAAAGCGCAGTCATCATCCGAATCATGCTGGACGAAGCTCAGCACATCCGTGGACTCATCGATGCCGCGATATCTGTTGTTCAGCTCCCGCATCGTGTCATCCGAAACAAATGAAACTGAAATCTCTATGTCCTTAAGCCCAAGCAGCCTGCAAGCCCCTGCCAGAGCCTTGCGGACCAGCGTGGCCGGGGCATCCGCCTTGAACCGCTCCTCTTCATGCGAAATCAGGAACCTGTTCACTTCTTTTCCTCCTCGGAGTAAGAGATCCTGCTGTGATAACGGCCTGTGAGCGACTCCGAAAGGCTCTTGACCACCGTATTGAGATCAGTGATCGTCATTCCGCAGTTATTGAGCTGATTACCCACGATCTTCTTGACAAGAAGCATCCTTACCATCTTCTCGATTTTGTTGGGAGTAGGCTTCACGATGCTTCGGCAGGCCGCCTCGCTGCAGTCGGAGAGCATCACTATCGCCTGCTCAGGCGTCTGCGGAGGCTCTCCCAGATAGGCGTACTCTTCAATCTTGGGCTCGGCGTACTGCTGGGGATTCTCCTGATAAAGCCGCAGAGCCTCATTGTAGAAGAAAGTCACCACATCATTTCCATGATGATTGCCTATGATGTCCAGGACTTCCTGCGGGAGACCGAGCTGCCTGCCCTTCTCAACGCCTAGCTTCACATGGCTCTTTATTATAGCCACGGACAGATTGTGGTTTATCGTCTCATGCCTGTTCTGAACCGAAGGATTCTGCAACGATATGTTCTCGGTGAAATATTCGGCATGGTCGATTTTTCCTATGTCATGGTACATTGCCCCCACCCTGACAAGCAATGCGTTCGCTCCAACTGCGCTGGCCGCAGCCTCGGCGATGTCTGCAACCGCCATGCTGTGGCTGTAAGTTCCGGGCGCCTCCTGGGACAGACGTTCCAGAATCGGGCTGTTGCCATCCGCCATCTCCCTGAGCTTGAACAACGTGGGTATGTTGAATGCATTCTCTAAAAGCGGAAGCAATGCGCTCACAGCGACAAATGACAGCAGAAGCGTCGACACATCAAAGACAACTGCAATCAAATAACCTGAGAAAGAGGATTTCTTGAAAAGGAAAGCCACAATCAGATAGACAAGGCTCACCGCCGTCATCAAGCTCCATTGCTTGACTATATCCTTTCTCCTTATAAGAAACCTTATCAGAAGCACGCACGAAACAGAACTCATCATGCAGTAGAAGAATGTGGTGAAGTCAGCCCCGGGGAGCAAGCAGAACGCCGATGAAAGCAAAAGCGCGCTCACGCTTCCGATGGTTCTTCTTCCGGACAGCAGCGACATGAGCAGCGGCATGAAATAGATTGGGAGCGCAGCTTCAAAGAGAGCCAGTCCGGTTCTGGCTGCGAACCTGAACATGAAATACGCTATCACTGAAACCAGCAGGCTGCCGCTGAAATAAATGATAAGCAAGACATCCCTGTGGAGGTTGTTTCTCGTGAAGGAATCAAATATCAGAAGGCAGACTCCGGTGACAAGCAGCATTAGGATGATTGAACCGGCAAGCCTGCCCTTTGGAACCGAGCTGGCCGTCTGCGACAGAAGATACAGAAGCCGGCTGCTTTCTTCCGTTATGATTGTGTTTTCCTGAACTATTATCTGCCCGGGCACAAGCGAGCGATAGACCTTGCTGTCCTCGTAGTCCACCTGGCTTCGCAGCTTTTCCGTCATCAGATTGTTGTATCTCATGTTAGGCGTTGCTATGACAGCTGTGACCTTCGCTATGGCGGATATGCGCCCTGCGTCAACGGCGCCTGCCGAGCCCGCAAGCCTTGATTCCACGAAAGCCTCTATCCCGCCGGGCACAAGGCAATCCTTTGCCGGCTGCAACGAAATGCTCCCTGCTGTGAAGTCCGTATCCGTGAAGTCCGGGGCTGTGAAGTCCAGGCTATGCGTGACATTCACGCTCTCAAACCCGGAGGCCTTTTCCGCCAGATCTATCGGGTCAAACACTCCTTTCTCGCTTGTCTCCTGAACCATCTGGACAAGCAGTGCGCCGAATTCACCGGAGTTGGAAGTCAGCTGAGTCTCCGCAAGCTTTGCAACCTCATACGACAACCCCATCCCGGTGGCCTTTGAGAGGAAGCCGTCACCTCCGGAAACAAGGGCCATGGACAGAATGCTTGCATTCTCCAGCGATTTGTAAGTCGCTGTCATGTCAATTGCAAACACCGGCGGAATAGCCTCCTTTGCCGCCGCATATGACTCGTCCGAACTCTGCTCATCGAGCAAATAGTACGATTTATCAGAATACACCGATTCAGAAGCCAGATATCCGGGCTGCATCTTTCTGTAATAGTCGGCGTAAACATCGCTCTGGTTCTTGTTCAGAGAGAAGAACATCAGGGCGGTGCCGACAGCGAAGACCGCCGCAAGGATAACGATTGTGACAACGCTTCCATATCGCAATCCACCCAGGACATCCAAATCGAACTTGCTGAAAATGCGAAATCCGTCACTGTTCATTCTTTTCATACGCATCAACTATCCTTTGCACAATCCTAGATCTCACGACATCCCTGGAATGAAAGCTCATGAAGCTTATGCCTTCTATCCCCTGGAGTATGGACATCGCATTGACCAGACCTGAAACCTTCCCGCGCGGAAGATCCGTCTGGGTGATATCACCTGTTATTATAGCTGTGGAGTCCTCGCCAAGCCGGGTAAGGAACATCTTCATCTGCTCAACAGTCGTGTTCTGAGCCTCGTCCAGGATGATGCAGGCATGGTGGAGGCTCCTTCCCCTCATATAAGCCAAGGGCGCTATCTCTATCATGCTGCTGCCCTCAAGTCTCCTTATCATCTGAGGCGAAATCATGAACTCCATTGAATCATAAAGCGGCTTTAGATAAGGATTAAGCTTCTGTGCAAGATCCCCTGGAAGGAAACCGAGCGATTCCCCCGCCTCCACTACAGGGCGCGATAGAATGAGCTTCTGCTTCTTGCCGCTTATTATCTGGGCGAGCGAATAAGCAACCGCCAGGAAAGTCTTTCCCGTTCCAGCCGGGCCGACAGCAAATGTAATTTGGGATTCGGCAAGGGCGCGCAGATATTTCCTCTGTATGCTAGTCTTGGGGTAAATCGAACGATTGCCAAGATTTATAATGAAATTCCTCGGATCCTCAAGCCCCGCAGCGGGAGCATCGGAGCCTTGTGCGTCTTTTCCGGAGCCGTCCGGCGGCAGATGAAGGCTGGAGACGAGGCTCTGGTATTCCATGAATATCTCGGATTCGCTTATGACGGAGCCGCTTGATGAAAGCCCCTCAAGCCGCTGCGTCAAAAGCCCGAAGATTTCATTCTCGCCGGGATCGTCCCCATCAAATATCAGGCTGTTGCCTCGGACATAGATGATTGAGCCAAGCAGGTTTTCCATATATGGGATATTGGCATCGTTGGCGCCGCAGATCGCCCGCAGCGTATTCTGATCGTTAAAAACAACCTCCCTGCTCAATTATCCCACTCCTTGCTTCTGTTCATGTTTATATCCGGAATCGCCCGCCATTTGACATAAAACGATGCGGATTGTCTCCAAACCCAGCTTCCATCAGATAATACAACGCGGGCATTGTATTTGCAATGGAAATCCCAATCTTTCATATAATGGACAAGCTCGAATTCCATCTTGGAAAGGTTGAATCCGGTGTCCCGCCTGCCGTCGCCGAAGAAATCAAACGACTTCGCCAGATCAGAAACCATATTGCCGAACACGAACCTGTCATCTTCAAAATACCGATAGAAGCTGTTGTTCTCCGATGCAGCCGAGAATTTCAGGTCAATGAACTCCGCTATGCAGAAGGTCAGATCAAGCGAGGCCTTAAGGCTTGAGGCATAGCGGTTCCGAAAGTCATAAAGCAAATCGAAATTCAGCGATATCCTGGCATTCACGCGGCCTTTCCAGAAGGAAAAGGTCAGCTTGGAGACATCCAGCACTGTCTCCAGTCGGGAAAGACCGACATCCCATTTGCCCGCCGGTGCCTCAGAGCCGTCCAAGCGAAGCGAGATGAGGTTCTTCTTATATGACAGACTCAGATCAAGGTTCTTAAGGAGGAACGGCCCCGTCACCTTGAGCGAATCAGAGAAGCAGAGCCCGTCTTTCCAGAAATAAAGATTCATCGTCTGTTTCAGCTCGTGGGAGTCCCATCCGGAATCAATAGCCGAAAAGTCGTAGCTGCTTGTCAAGTCAGCAGACAGCAACGGCTTGGAAATCGCAAGGCTTCCGGTCAGCAGAGTCGGCTCAAGCGCAACCTCGCCGCCCTCGACGAACCGCTGGGAGATTGTGGCGGCAAGACTCCCCTGCCTGTATTTTATCTGGGGGGTCAAGGTTTGCCTGAGCGGTGGCAAAGTCTGCTTTGCGGAGAACTCAAACGCCCCTGCCGGGTATGCGAGCGATATGTCATGGGCACTGACCGAAAGGGCATCCCAGTCAAGCCACCGGCTGTCAGAGACAACCCCTTCGGAACCGGTGAAGCTGAAAAGCCTCCAGTTCATGTTGTAGGTCAGGCCAAGGAACGGAAGCTTTGCTTGAAGCCGGCTTGCGAGCTTTCCGCTGTCTGATGAGCCTGCACTTGATTCACTATGCTCAAAATACGGCAGAAGGCTTTCGGAAAGATAGAATATCCCATCCCCCAGGCTGGTCTTTAGATTGATGTCAGCATCGGTCTTATAATAAACATCACTGCTGGAGAGGGCTGTGCCTTTCGCTTCATTGGAAAAACTCTGGTTCCATTTGTAGCCCAATGAGAATGAGTTGGAGTAGCTTCTCTTTTCCGTTGACAAGGACGTTATGTACGGAGACAAGCTTGCAAACGCCTCGGAATCAGGCGCCCGGGCATTTTCAGCGCCCGCCACCGCCTCGACCGCCCCTTCGGCAGCCAAGGCATCAGAATCAGCACACCGGGGCTGTGAAGCTCCGGTCTCTATCACCGCCTCGGCCTCTTCCTGAAACTTTCTGGCGAAGGAATCCCCATAAGAAGCCTTTGACACAACATCATGCTCGGATGAAGCATCAATCAGCGTGCCGGACATGGTCGTGTTGAAGTAAGGAACCGCAGCCGATTTAATCTCGTACCGCTTGTTGGCATATGAATAGGCGTAGTCAACAAGAACGTTCAGCGAATTGACGGAAAAGCGCTGGACATATGGGCTCAGACCGTCAACAGGAATGTCAGCAGAGCCTTTCAAAACCCATTTAAAAGAATCAACGGAGGAGAAAGAGGACGGGAAAGTCTGCCTCGCTCCCAGGAGAGCATCCAGAGAGAACGCATCAAGCCTGTTGCCATATATCCTGGCGACATCAGGATCGCTGTAGAAAGGCAGACTGAAATCAAGCTTGGCGAAATCCAGTTCAATCCGACCGGAAATATTCTCAAAATACCGCACATGGGGGGCGGCGGAGAAGTCTGTTGCCAGCCCCATGAATCCACCCAGCTCTATCTTCTTGTCAAGAAAGAAATTCTGTGTCTGCAGACCTACAAACAGCCCATTCTTCCGGTATACGTCCGCCATGAATGCCATGTAGCTTCCGCTGGCTCTGGCCCATGACTCCAGACTGCCAAGCTCCTCTCCCGGCTCAAGCTGACGGTAGATTATGCCGCCATTGACCACCTCGCCGTCATCCTCGCTTCTAAGCAGCGTGGAGAATGACGAGGAATCCTTCCCAAGGCCGGCAGTGGCATAGATTCCATAGATTTCAGTGGTGGTATTGAGAAACATCCCTCTGTCAGAGGTTATTCCGATGGCAGGGTTGAAGACAAGCCTGGTGCCCGGGTAAAAGAAGGCGGGAAGCCAAAGCACAGGGACTCTTCCCAGACGGAGGGAAGCCCCGGTCACAAAGAGATCTCCGCCGCCAAGCAAGGCTATCTTATCGCTCTCTATGCTCCAATACGGATCCTTTACGCTGGTTGCAATCGTGCCATGGTCAAACACCACAGCATCTTCCTCGCCGATGTATGATATTTCGGAACCTTCGGCATAGAATTCCACGGACTGCCCCTCGTTGTTAGTCCGCCTGGAGCTCATCACCCCGCCGGTGAGCTTGACCTGCATGGTCTTCCAGCTGTAGCTGACCACATCCCCTATCAGGCTTCGGCTCGCAGGGTCTTCGGAACCATCCATAAAGGATGCATTCCCCATTGCGGTGAGCAGCTTGTTATCCAAATCGATTACCAC
>JBQNBA010000096.1:0-7490 GCA_052170175.1 Sphaerochaetaceae bacterium
CGGTGTCAATCCAGAACTGTATGAGGCGGCGAGGGTCGATGGTGTCAACAAATGGCAGAAGATATGGCATGTGGATCTCCCCTGCATAAGAAGCACGATAATCATAATGTTCATAATGAACATGGGCTATGTGATGAGCCTCGGGTTCGAGAAGGTTTTCCTCATGCAGAACGCTCTGAATCTGGAAGCCTCGGAAATCATGTCCACCTATGTATACAAGATGGGGCTGCTGAGCAGCGACTTCGCCTATTCGACAGCAATTGACCTGCTCAACTCGGTGATAAACATCATCCTGATACTTTCATTCAACAAGCTCTCCAAGCTTATCTCGGAGGAAGGGGGCATATGGTGAAGTCAAAAACAACCCTTAAACCCCGGCAGCTCGGAGCCGACAGATTGTTCGATGCTCTTAATTCCATATTCCTGATAATCTGCTTTCTGATAGTGCTCTATCCGATTCTGTTCATCCTTTCCTGCTCGTTCAGCAATGCCCAGAAGGTCGTGCAGAACAAAGTCTGGCTCTGGCCGGTCGAACCTGACATTGAGGCTTACAAGGCGGCATTCAAGAACAAGGACATACTGACCGGCTACAAGAACTCTCTGATATACGTTGTGACAGGCACATCTATATCCGTCATGCTTACGATGTTCCTTGCCTACCCCCTCTCCAGAAAACAGTTCTACGGCAGAAAGGTCGTCACAACCTTGATACTTATCACAATGCTGTTCTCCGGCGGCATGATACCGCTGTACCTAGTGGTCAACAAGCTCAAGATGTACAACACGATCTGGGCGATGATAATACCAAATGCAATAACAGTGTGGAATGTGATAATCACAAGGACTTTCCTTCAGGAGAACATAACCGATGATCTTTACGATGCCGCCCAGATAGACGGTTGCTCTGACCTAAAGTTCCTGTTCAGCATAGTCTTTCCCCTTTCCGGGGCGATTGTGGCGGTTCTTGCTCTGTTCTACGCCGTCGCCCAATGGAATAAATACATGGATGCCCTGCTGTACATTCAGGACAAGAAGCTCTATCCCCTGCAGATAGTGCTGCGCAATATTCTGATAATCAACAGCAGCACCCCGAGCATGATGAGCGACGTCGAAGCTGCGGCGAAATACCAAGGGCTGAGCCAGACAGTCAGATACGCTGTCATTGTCATGGCAAGCCTTCCTCTTCTCGTCGCATACCCGTTTGTACAGCGCTTCTTTGTGAAAGGAGTGATGATAGGATCAGTAAAAGGCTAGGAAGCCTTTCTGCATATAAGGAAAACTCAGGAGGTTTTTATGAGAAAAAGAGTCATTGCATTGCTGCTTATCGCGCTTATCTGCGCAATGGGCGTTTTTGCAAAGGGCGCCGCTGAGAGCGCCGCCGTCTCTGGCGTTGAGTATACCCCCAACGGAACATACCCGATTGTCAAGACACCGATCACCGTGGACATCATGGTCGTCCAGCCGCCTTGCGTAGAGGATTTCAATACAAATGAATTCTCGAAGTACATGGAAGAAAAGACAAACGTCCATGTGAACTTCATCATGGTTCCGGAGCAGACCGCCAAGGAGAAATTCGCCCTCACGCTTGCTTCCGGCGATTACCCTGATGCGTTCCTCGGCTTCGGGCTTTCAGATGACATGGAGAACACCTATGGCTCCCAGGAGCATCTGTTCCTTCCTCTGAACAAATATTACTCAACCGAGTGGATGCCCAACCTGATGAAGTCGCTCGAGGATTTCCCCGGCTCCCTTGGCAACCTGACCAACATCGATGGGAACATCTATTCCCTCCCAAGGCTTGAAGGCTGCTTACACTGCTCCAATCAGGCCAAGATGTTTGTCTACAAGCCGTTCCTGGACAAGCTGGGACTCAAGGTTCCCACCACCACAGATGAGTTCTACGAAACGCTCAAGGCCATCAAGACCAAGGATCCGAACGGAAACGGCAAGGCCGATGAGATTCCTCTGGCCGGCTCGATCATCGGATGGAGCGACAACCTTGAGAGGTTCCTGCTGAACTCCTTCATCTACTGCGACCTGGACACCAACATCAATTCAAATGCAATCAGCAACGTGGGCTTCATGATGAACGGCGACAAGGTCGATACCTGCGTCAACAAGGAAGCTTACAGGAAGGGTCTGGCCTATATCGCCAAGCTCTACAAGGAAGGGCTCATCTACAATGGCTCCTTCACTCAGGATTCAAACCAGCTGACACAGCTTGTGGAAAGCTCGGCGGAGCCTACTGTCGGATTCGCAACAGGCGGCTGGAGAGGCCAGTTCTCATCAATCGGCGGAGAGAGGTTCAAGAACTTCCAGGCAATCGCCCCGCTGAAGGGACCTGATGGCGTGCAGGAAGCGGCCAACTTCTTCCAGACACCATCCTCAGGAGCGCTCATCATCTCCGCTGACTGCAAGCATGCAGATGCGATAGTCCGCTATTTCGACTATATGTTCACAAACCAGGGATTGCTTGAGCAGAGAAACGGCTTCGAGGGAACAGCATGGCAGTGGGCAAAGGCAGGGCAGGTCGGCCTTGACGGCAAACCGGCGCTCTGGCAGGAGCTCCAGCAATGGAACGACAAGGATCCTCAGAACGTGACTTGGATTCAGGTTCTTTGCGGCTCTATGTCATACGCTTTGAAGAACGGCCTTGCAATCGAGGACATCACTCCGGACAATCCCCTGTATTACGAGGCAGACAACCTTGAAAAGGTTCTTTATGATGAGACAGCAAACCTTTACAAGCCTTACGCTCACACCGAGCTTGAGGTTCCCAGCTTGAAATTCACAGCAGAGGAAAACGACAAGTACTCCACAGTCAGAGTTGAGCTGGCAAACTACATACGCCAGAGCGCCGTCAAGTTCATGGTCGGCTCTCTTGACGTGAACAACGATGCCGTGTGGAAAGAGTATCTGGCCAATCTCGACAAGCTTCAGCTTCAGTCTTGCTTGGACAGCATGCAGGTTGCATACGACAGGCAGTACAAATAATAACGCATGATGCGTTTGATCGCCGCCCGAGGACAACCTTCGGGCGGCTTCTTTGAATGAAAGCAATCACAGCCGATAAGCAGAGGTTCAGAATGGGAAACAGGACGGATTCGGAAAAAGCAAAGCCAAACATAGTCTGCATCCTGGCAGACGACATGGGATACGGAGACGTATCGGCGAACAACCCCGGCTGTCCGTTCCGCACGCCTTCTCTGGATGCAATGTGCGCCAACGGCATGCGCTTCACGGACGCTCATGCATCCTCGGCGGTCTGCACCCCCTCACGATACAGCATCCTCACCGGGCGCTACAACTGGCGCTCCACCCTGAAATCATCGGTCATAGGCGGCTATTCAGAGCCTCTTATCTCCGAGGGACGAAGAACGGCGGCCGATTTTTTAAAGGCGCAGGGCTATTGGACAGGGTGCATAGGCAAATGGCATCTGGGGATGTCCTTCGCCAAGACGGACGGATTCGCAGAGAAGCCGGACTTCGATGCCTGCGAAGGCGTGGACTATGCAAAGCCAATAAAACGCAGTCCTATTTCCAACGGCTTTGACTACTATTACGGCATAAGCGGCTCGCTTGATATGCCGCCATACATATACATAGAGAACGACAGGTTCACCGCCCTCCCCGACCATGAAAGCGCAAGCAGCGGCAAGCGTTTCTGGCGCAGGGGCCCATCAGCCCCGGATTTTGTCCATGAGGAAGCGCTTGACCATCTGACCGACAAGGCGCTGGATTCCATATCAAGGCATCGGGACAAGCCGTTCTTCATATATTTCGCCATGCCCGCCCCGCACACCCCGATACTGCCCGCCAAGCGGTTTCTTGGGAAATCCGGCACAAATGAATACGGCGATTTCGTGCTTCACTGCGATGATGTCGTGGGGCGGATAACATCCAAGCTATCGGAACTGGGCATCGCAGACAACACGATAGTCATATTCACATCGGACAACGGCTGCTCCCCCATGGCGGATTTCGCCGAATTGAAAGCCCACGGACACAACCCAAGCTACATATTCCGCGGAAGCAAAGCCGACATATATGAAGGCGGACACAGAATCCCTCTGATAGTCCAATGGCCTGAAACGGTGCCCAAAGGGACGAGCTGCAACGCCTTGGTCTGCCTCTCCGACCTTCTGGCGACCCTCTCCGACATTCTCGGCTTCCCCCTGCCTCCCGACGCCGGCGAGGATTCCGTTAGCAATCTGCCGCTGTGGAAGGGCCTTGCCTCCGAGGTGCGCTCCGATTTGGTGCATCAGAGCATAGACGGTTCGCTGTCCATCAGAAAAGGCCGCTGGAAACTGGAGATGTGCCCGGGCTCCGGGGGATGGTCATACCCCGCTCCGGGGAAGGACGATACCAGCGCCCTGCCCGCCTTCCAGCTTTACGACCTGGAAAGCGACATCAGCGAGAAGAACAATGTCATCGAACAGCACCATGACATATACCTCAAGCTGCGGCAGCTGCTTAAGAAGCAGATTCTTGATGGCAGAAGCACTCCCGGCCCAAGGCAGCAGAACGAAGGCCAGCGTATATGGGAAACCGTGAAGTGGCTTGAAGAAAACGGCTCGATGAAAGCGACTCGATGAAAACGACTTGAGACTCGAGGCAATCAATCAGCGGGCTTGAAGCAATCGCACTGCTGAAGCGTTTCGTAGCGCCGCAGCGGCCTGTCGCGGTCGTAGTCCTCCTTTGTCTGTCCGTTTGAAGACTCCAGCACATTGCCTTGACGATCCAGGAGAACAAAGCCCGGAATCCAGAACTTCGGAACATCCGCAAGGCTCATTATTCCAGTCTCCGACCTGCATTCATATGGAACATACGGAAAATCATAATCCCCTTCGTTGAGGAACAACAGCATATCCGCATTCGAAGCATCGCGGACATGACCGGCAAATATGAACTGCACGTTGCCGTACATCCTGCCAAGCCTTGCTTCCGTTTGCTTGAGCGTTTCCTGATACTCCTTGCAGTACGGACACCAATCCGCCGCATAGTAGACCAGATAGTAATCTGAATCAATCATCACCTGATTGCCGTCCCTGTCCAGGCATTTGCCCCTAAGCCTCTCTGCAAAATCCATCTGATGACTGCCTGATGAAGTGGTGCACGAGGACAGGACGGCCAGAATGATGGCCATGACGGCGGCAACAGTCGCAATATTTTTGTTTTTCATATTTAACAGTATATCATGAAAACGATTACAGCAGATAGAAAATATGATATAATCTTTGACATGAAACAGCGAATCGATGCGAGGATATCCCCGACAAAGGCAGCGATCCTGATAGCCGTGCTTGTTGGGATCTGCATTATATGCCTGGCAGCCGCCCAGATATGGATGGCGCATCAGTACGAGAAAGAGGCGATAGGGAACACGCATTCCTTCATCACTCTCTCGGAGGCCATCACCAACAGCTGCGTGAATCAGGCCGTAAGGCTCAGCCAGATGCTGCTGCTTGATCTGGACGTATCCCGTTTCATCTACCAAGCCCCGATTCCACCCGGCTCCAGCGATATACAGACGATGATAGATGCATTGCATAAGCTTCCGACCTCGCGCAATGTCAATCCGATTCTCTCCGAGATATTCATATATTCCAAGGCAAGCGACTATCTTCTGAATTCATCAAACCTTTTCTTTGACATCGACAAGATGTACACCATATTTCAGTTCAACGGCCTCTCAAGCCTGCAGTTCCGCTCAAAATACCTGACAACCAGACAAACAGGCTTCTTTCCGGCGACAACCGCAATGATAAACGGCAGTCTCAAGCGCGTCATACCATATGTGCAGAGCTTCCCCCTCTCCAACCCCTCGGCAAATGCCGGCAAGGTGATTCTGCTTCTGGACGAGGATTTCATAGCCAGCCAGCTTGGAGCCATAGGGCGGGGCGAGAATGGATGGTACTGCATAGCCGACATGAACAACAGGATAATCACATCCTCAGACTATGAATACGCCGCTTCGCCGGAGATAGCCGCCCTGCCGGACGGGCCTCATGAAAACGTCATTCTGCGCGGCAATCAATTCTTCGTGTCCGTCATCACCAGCGCTGACACCGGGCTGAGATACGTATGCGCAATCGGCAAGAAGGAATTCAACCTAGGGCTTGCCCCCATATTCTTCATCTTCACGCTTGGGATGATAACGCTTCTTGCAGTAGCTTTCGCATTCAGCGTATTCCAATTCACCAGAAGCCAGCGGAACTGGAACAAGCTGAACGCCCTGATAGGCGACTCCAGAGCCAACTCCTCATACGAGCTCATAGCCGACACGATAAGCTCCATACTTGAGGATGAGCGGAAGACGGACAAGGACCGCGGCAGCCTTTCCTTCAAGCAGGGAACATTCTTCCGCAGGTACATACACGAGAAGAGCCTGGGCGACAAGGAGCTGCGGGCGCTGTTCGATGAGATACATGGAGGCCGATTTGACAATGGTGATTCCTACAAGCTCATGAAAATCATCATGCAGGAGGAAGAGATAGCCACCAACATAGATGATGTTGACTTTTTCCGCATAGCGACAGGAAAGGAGGCGATGGATGCTTTCCAAAACAGCTCATATGTGTTCATGGACCTATCCTTCAACGCATGGATACTGGCATGGAATGCAAGCGAATCCAGCCTTGCCAGAAACATAAAGCGATTCTGGGACAGCATGAGCAGGATAGTGCCATTTGATATATCCCTAGCCGTTTCCGGCTCAAAAACCGACTTGGAAGGCCTCCGGCATGCCGCCGCGGAATGCAACGCCGCAGAACGAAGCATCCGCGACTCATTTGCAAGCGCCGCAATCATGGACTATGATTCGCTCGCAGGGCGCAGCGATTCCTTCCTCTACACAAAGGACATGGAGAAAGCCCTCGTCACTGCCGCATCCACAGGGGATCCGAAGGCGACCGAAGATGCCCTTGGCACCATACATGCACAGAACTTCAAGGAACGCAGCCTGAATCCGAAGAATGCAGAGGCTCTGATAAACAGCCTTCATTCAACAGCCGTCCACTATTGCGTGAAGCGCGGAAACCCGGATACGCCCGAGAAGTTCTCGTCGTTCGCCGATGCCAGACATTTCTTCCTCTCGCAGGCAGGACAGGCCGTCATGTCCGGAAAGGAAATAGAAGAAAGCGCAAAGAATGCAATAATAGCCTATATCGACAAGAACTATTCCAATCCATCGCTGAACCTGTCAGCGGCGGCATCCGATTTGCAGATGAAGGAGAATTATCTATACCATTTCATGAGCACCAGAATTGGGAAGACATTCGCCTCCTACTTGGAGGATTTCCGGCTTGAGAAAGCGCGGCGCATGATTGCAGAGGAAAGCGGTCTTGCAATAAACGCCATAGCCATGCGGTGCGGCTATATAAATCCACAGACATTCAGACGAGCCTTCAAAAAGCGATTCGGTCAGCTCCCATCGGATTTCCGAAACGCCATTCCGCTGAACGGCATTGGAATCAACGGCGGCCGATGAA
>JBQNBA010000097.1:0-7486 GCA_052170175.1 Sphaerochaetaceae bacterium
AATGCTCGTAATCATATATCCCAAGGTCGCTCATCCGCATTATGACCTCGGAAAGGTCTGTTCTCAGAATCTCCTCAAGGGCGAATTCCCTCCGCCCCTTGTAATCCTCCTCGCTGTACAGACGATAGCAGAATCCGGGGGCCACCCGTCCCGCTCTTCCCTTGCGCTGCTCACATGAGCTGCGGCTTGTCTTCTCAGTCGTAAGGGCGCTCGTATAATCGTGCTGATTGTAGAAATTGACCTTCGCAAGACCGCAGTCAATCACATTCCTTATGCCGTCTATCGTTATGCTCGTCTCGGCGATGTTCGTGGCTATGACCACCTTGATCTTGCCTTGTTCAGTCGGCGTGAACACCAGCTCCTGCTCTTCCTTGTTGAGTCTGCCGTAAAGCGGATATATCTGGAGCCGCTTGGCATCGCACCTGTAGAGAATCTCCCTGACGCAAGTCTTGATATCAAACTCCCCGGTCAGGAAAACAAGCATGTCTTCATGCTGCCTGCAGTCGTTCTTGATGAAAATCCTGAGCTTCATATTGATGATCTTAACAATCGAATCAATCATCTCATCCATATTCCCCGGCGATTCCAGCGGCAGATACTTGACGGATACAGGATAGACCTTTGACTTTATCGAGATTATCCTGGCTCCCCCCAGAAAACGCGAGAAGCTCCCGGTGTTTATGGTTGCGCTTGAGACAATCACCTTCAAATCCGGTCTGATGACCATCAGGTTCTTAAGCAGCCCAAGTATGAAGTCTATGTTCAGGCTCCTCTCATGCGCCTCGTCCACCATTATGACAGAATAGTTCCTGAGCATCGGATCATGCTTGAGCTCCTGGAGCAATGTCCCATCCGTCATTATCTTTATGCGTGTGCCGGAGTCGGTGGTGTCGTAAAAGCGCATCTTGCAGGAACAGAAATTATTTGCCTCTTCCAACCCCAGCTGTTTCTTTATAAAGCTGCACACGCTCAGCGCAGCTATTCTCCGTGGCTGGGTTATGCCAATCATGCTTTCGTTGCCATAGCCGGCCTCAAGCAGAATCAGCGGCATCTGGGTTGTCTTGCCGCTGCCGGTGGGGCTTTCGATTATTATCGCCTGATTCTCCTTGAGCGCTTTCAGTATCTCTTCTTTGCTTCTATATACAGGAAGATCCTTGAACTCCAATCAGCACCTCGCCTTGACCATAGCGGCCACCGCCTGGGCATCAAGCCCCTCGGTTATCTTTCTTGTGCATAGATTCTTGACCTGAGCCATTCCATCGCTGACGGAAAGCACGGCATAGGATGCGCCTTTCTCGGAGGCATAGTCATACTGCTCCTTTGCCTTCCCCTGTCCGAGATAGACATCGCATCGGAGGCCCGCCTGACGCAGAGCCGCCGCCATCCGCTGGGTCTGGGCCAGGTTCTCCAGACATTTGGAAAAGAACACGACATCGACGCTGCCTGGCATCTGCGCCTGATCCGATTCCTCCATGGCTGCCATGAGCCTGTCAATCCCAACGCAGGCCCCCACTCCGGGAAGCGCCTTTGCCGAATAGAGGCCCGTCAGATTGTTGTAGCGTCCGCCGGAGCAGACGGAGCCTATGGCCACGTCACGTTCCAGGAAAGTCTCAAAGACCACTCCGGTGTAATAATCAAGCCCCCTTGTTATTGATGGGTCAAACACTACGCAATCGCCCAGTCCGCAGACATCTATCAGCTGAAATATCTCCTTCATCCTCATGGACGAAGCGGTCTCCCCCCCAAGTTGAGATTCCAGACGGTCGAGCCGCTTCTTGAATTCCTGTGCGTTGAATTCCAAAGCGCCGGATTCCAAAGCATTGAATTCCGGAGCGCCGGCATCACCTTTCAGGGTTCCGTCAGACGAACCAGACGAATCAGATGAATCAGATGAATCAAGCAAATCGTCCGGGCTTATATACGCAATCAGAGCTTCTATCTGACCGTCATCAAGCCCATTGGCTGCAAGCTCCGAGCGCACTTCGTCCATTCCTGTCTTCGGAAGCTTGTCTATCGCCTTGAGGATATCTGCGTTTCTGTCCCGGATCCGGTGCCTTGCCAGAAAATCATTGAGCAGACCCCTGTGCGAAACATGAATCTTGAAAGGACCGGCATCCAGCGCCTTGAGCGATGCGGCCATCATGGAGATTATCTCAAAGTCAGAGGCGGCGCTGTCATCGCCGACTATATCGAAGTCGCATTGCACGAATTCCCTGTAACGCCCTTTCTGCGGCTTCTCTCCACGGAAAACCTTTGCGATGTGATATCGCTTGAAGGGGAAATGAAGCTCAGCCTGATGGGCGCTTGCAAATCTTGCCAGCGGAACGGTGAGATCGAACCTCAGAGCGACCTCACGCCCTCCGTTGTCCGTGAAATGGAATATCTGCTTGTCGGTTTCGCCTCCGCCCTTTCCGAGAAGAACCTCTGTGTACTCAATCACCGGTGTGTCGATCGGAACGAAGCCATAGCTTTCGAAAACGCCTTTCAGCTTTGCTTCCAGGCGCTGCCGCCTTATTTCCTGCACCGGGAGGGAATCTCTGAATCCCTTGGGCATCTTGGGTTCGATCATTTATATCTCCTGTTGAAAAAAAATGTTATAGATGGTACAAATCATAATATCAATAAAGAATAAAAAAAAACAGTCCGGCTGTAAAGGGATATATGAGAATCAGATATCAAACGACAAGCGACGGTCTCAAGCCGGTCGCCAGGGTATACACGAGAGAAGAGCACAGAATAGACATACGCAAAATTGATCCGGATGCCATAAAGGCGATTTCAAGGCTTGATTCCAAGGGCTTCACCGCCTATCTTGTAGGGGGAGCTGTAAGAGATTTGCTTCTGGGAAGGGTTCCCAAGGATTTTGACATAGCCACGAGCGCATCGCCGCGTCAGGTGCACAAGCTGTTCAGCAACTCCCGGATAATCGGCAAACGATTCAAGCTGGTTCATCTGATCTTCGGCGATAAGATATTTGAAATATCGACTTTCCGCGGCGAAGCCAACTCGGATGACAATACGAATAATGTGTTCGGCACTATGGACACCGATGCCAAGCGCCGGGATTTTTCCATCAACAGCCTTTATTATGACCCCATGAAGCAGACTGTCATCGATTACAACAACAGCATCCAGGATTTCAAACGCCGCCGGATAAGATCCGTCCTTCCTCTTGCCGATACCTTCGTTGAAGATCCTGTGCGGATGATACGTGCCATAAAGTACAGCGTGACAACGGGCTTCAAGATGGATCATGCACTGAAACGCGCCATCCGCAGGAACTGCACGAACCTGGCGGGAATCAGCAGCTCGCGTCTGACCGAAGAGGTTTTCAAGATACTCGGGTCAGGCTGCAGCTCGGTGATAATCCGCCTGCTGGATGAGTATAAGCTGCTTGTCTATATCATGCCCTGCCTGTGCGTCTACACCAAGTTCCCCGAGCTTTATGCTTCGCTTGACAAGCTTGATGAGAAGGTCAACGCCTCGGCTTCACACGGGGGAGACGGATCCGATGTCCAGAAATGGGAGTATTTCAAGTTCCTGACGGAAAACTTCATAGTGAACCCAGATGAGGGAATGAGCGCAGACGAGCATTTCAAGGACATATTCAGGCAAGTCAAAGTCCTCATAGCCCCGATAACTCCGCCTAACTACGAATTGGAGCTGGCCTGCTTCGCCTATCTCAAGGAAAACGGCTTCCCGCTTCCAAAGGGCAGCCGTTCCAAGCCCGCAGCGCAGCGTATGAAGGAAAGCAAGATACGCGCCGCCGCCCCGCGCAAGCCGCGCAGGAGGGTGCCCAGAAAGAGAACCGCATCCCCGGCAGATGCATCGATGTCCGAAAGCCTTCCCGAAGCGCTGCAGAGCTGAGCCGGCATCTACAATGCATCTTACGAATGCATCTACGAATGTGCGGCTTAGCTTGAGATTCCCAGGCTTTTGATATAGAATCCTCACATGGACTCATTGATGAAATCGCCGGTCAGCGAAGTGCTTTTTGCCAACAGCTATGCTGATTTATCCTTTCACATCGGGAACTACAGTCCGAATGCGCTCTGGATTGTCGATGAAACGACTGCCAAGATGGTGAGGCCTCTTCCCGAGCCTAATGTGATCCTTCCTTCCGGGGAGAAGAGCAAATCATGGGATTCCATTGCGCTTATCGTAAAAGAGGCAAGCCGCAACAGGCTGGGACGGGATTCCCGGTTCATAGGATTCGGAGGCGGCGTTATCTGCGACCTGGCCGCCTTTGCGGCATCCATATACATGAGAGGCTGCCGTCTTACTCTCATACCCACCACTCTGCTGGCCATGGCGGATGCATCGCTTGGTGGCAAGACAGGCATCAATCACTGCAACACAAAGAACCTGATTGGCTCATTCTATCCTGCGGAGCAGATTCTTATCTGCCCCGCCACGCTGGCATCCTTGCCGCCGAACGAGTTTCACAACGGCTTGGCCGAAGTGATAAAGCATTCAATCCTCACAAAGAACGATGCCCTTTATCTCCTGATGGTGCAGAGCAAGAACCAGATACTTTCACGCAACATGGAAGTCTTGAAGAAGCTGCTGCTTCTCTCGCTGCAGGTGAAGAAAGAATATATTCAGGATGATCCTGATGATAAGCTGGGAATAAGGGCCGCACTTAATTTCGGCCACACATTCGGACATGCGCTTGAGTCTCATAACAGGATGGCATCATGGTCGCATGGCGAAGCCGTTGCATGGGGGATGGGAATCGCCTTGGATGCGGGACTCAAGCTGGGAATCACCGAGCCTGTCTTCGCCGAAGGAGTGAAGAAACTGCTGCTTTTCTATGGCTTCGATATCAATTACCGCCTTAACAGAGGCGAATGGCTTGATTACAAGGATCGGATTCTGACCGACAAGAAGAAGACCGGCGGCAAGATACATTTCATCCTGCTGAAGCAGCAGGGCGAGCATGTTTCTCAGACGTTGGAGATGAATCTTGTCCGAGACCTTGTAATCCAACGGGCGCTTTCATAAAATGACACCGATGGACACCGGGTACTTTGACTGGGCGGCTTCAAGCCCCATATCAGAGAATGCTCTCAAACGATACTTGACTTGCGCAAGTCGGTTTTATGCTAATCCGTCAGCCGCCCATATGGCCGGCATGGAAGCCAAGCAAGAGCTTTCTTCCTGCAGGAAAACGATTTCCTCTCTTCTGCGCTGCGCTGAATCCCAGGTTTTCTTCACATCAGGCGGAACCGAATCCGATTCAATCATCATGAATTCCTTCCTGCTCTCCAGAAATCCCGGAGAGATTCTGATATCGAACGCAGAGCATTCCGCCGTGAAACAGCACGCGCGGACGCTCACTGCGCTGGGATGGACTGTGAGATTCATTCCCTGTCCTAAAGGATATGTGGATTCACAGGCTCTGAAATGCCTGTTAAGCCCATCCACGCGTCTCGTGGCGCTCATGCTTGTAAACAACATCCTTGGAACGATATCCGATGTTCAGGGAGCCGTAAGGATAATACGCGAGCACGAGAAAGCAATAGGCAGGAAGATTCATATTCACACAGACGCCGTCCAGGCCTGCGGGAAGATACAGACATCTTTCCAGACACTTGGAGTGGACTCGATGGCAATCTCCGCCCACAAATTCTGCGGCCCCCGCGGCATAGGCGTTCTTGTCAACTCCAATCCTGCAATCCAGACGCTTTCATCAGGCGGCGGGCAGGAAGGAGGCCTCAGACCGGGAACAGAGAACCTTCCGGCGATCTCGGCCATGACCACGGCCCTCTCAGATGCCATTGAAAACCTTGAACCGCATCATCAGATGGCGTTCAGGCTGCATCGTCTTGCCGCAGAAAGCCTTGCAGGCTTCGGATTTGAGATATTGTCCCCCGTCACAGGAGCTTTCTCCCCGTACATCCTTAATGTTTCCACGCGAAGAATACCATCTGAGGTGTTTGTCAGAATGATGTCGGACAAAGGCTTCTTCATATCGGCGGGAAGCGCCTGCAACAATAACTCCAGGAAAAAGGCCGAGAGCCTTGCAGACCTTGGCTTCTCCCCTGCTCAGGCGGCCTGCTCTGTCAGGCTCTCCTGGGGATTCAGCTCCACCGAGGATGAGCTTGGGCGTTTGTGCAATGCAATGGGCGTCGCAATCCGATGAATGGCAAAGGAGATTTAAATGAGCAAGCTTTATCTTATAAAACTCGGTGAGATTTCTCTGAAAGGGCTTAACAGGTCTTTCTTTGAGAAAAAGCTCAAAAACAACCTCAAGCTCAAGCTAAGACCATTTCATACACAGTTCTCACATGAAAAAGGCAGGATGTACATTGAGTTCGGCGATGATGTGCCTGACGACTTGATAAACCGCGTTCTTTCCACAACTTTCGGAATCGCCGGATACAGCAGGGCCATAAGCTGCGCAAAGGACTTCGAAGCAATCAAGACAGCCGCTCAGGCGCTTATGGAGGAACCTCCTTTCAGCACAGGCGAGGGCACATTCAAAGTGGAGGCAAGACGTTCCGACAAGAGCTTCTTCCTCAACAGCTATCAGATTGAAAGCGAGCTTGGGGGGATGGTGCTTGACAGGCATCCTGCCATGAAAGTCGATGTCCGCAATCCGCAGAAAATCCTTAATTGCGAAATCCGCGACCAAGCCTATCTCTACTGTTCACCCGTCTCGGGACAGGGCGGTCTGCCCACGGGCACGGCGGGCAAGGGACTGCTGCTTCTTTCCGGAGGCATTGATTCGCCTGTGGCCGGCTATATGATGAGCAAGCGCGGGCTCAAGCTGGACTGTCTTTATTTCCATGCCTATCCCTATACCTCCGAACAGGCCTTGCAGAAAGTCAAGGATTTAGCTCTTATCCTATCTCCTTATCTCCAAGGCACAAATCTCCATGTCGTCAATTTCACGGAGGCCGAGCTGTGGATAAAAAACCACAGCAAAGAGGAGGAGCATACTCTGATGATGAGGGCGTGCATGATGAAGGTGGCCAACATGATTGCCAGAAAGCGCGAATGCAAGTGCATCATAACCGGAGAAGCCTTGAGCCAGGTCGCTTCTCAAACGCTGGAAAGCCTAGCATTCACCGACAGCTGCAGCCGGCTGCTGGTGCTGCGCCCCCTTGTCGGACTGGATAAGCAGGAGATAATCGACAAGGCGACACGCATCGGCACTTACGAGACCTCGATACTTCCCTACGATGACTGCTGCGTGATTTTCAGCCCCAGGCATCCGCTTGTTCGACCGGGCATCGAGCAGGAAAGCAAAAGCTTTCAGCAGATGGGAATCGATGATTTGCTGGAGAAGGCGGCAAATGAGGTTGAGACGTTTGAGTTCTCTGTAGAAGCCTCATGCCGTCATCAGATGTGAACGGCGGCGATATGCTGAGCGGAGATATCTGAAGGGGCGTCAGATGCTTATGTGCATTTTCTGCTTTATGATGTCCAGATTCTCATCCCCTATCTGATTCGCCCGCTTTGTGCCCTGCTCTATTATCTG
>JBQNBA010000098.1:0-7245 GCA_052170175.1 Sphaerochaetaceae bacterium
GCCTATGACCTTGCCGATGTCTCCTTCGCCTACTGTAAGCTCCAGGACCGTTGACTTATCGCCTTCTATGACCTCAACATGAACCTGTTCGGGGTCATCGACGAGCGATTTCACTATGAATTCAACTAATTCCTTTTCCATATTCTCATTCCTGAACCGGCTTTCTCAGAATTGCGATGCCTTGCTTATTTAGAAGCCCTCTGACTGTAGGGCTGGGCTGCGCTCCTTTCAAAAGCCATTGCTGAACCTTCTCCTTGTTCAGCTGAATCTGATTCTCGGCATCGATGGGGCGGTAGAACCCGACCTCATCGATCGTCTTGCCCGCAGTCGCAGTGCGGCTATCCTGAATCACGACCCTGTAATAAGGTCTCATCTTTGTTCCGAACCTCTTGAGTCTCATGCTAACGCTCATTTGTGTTCCTCCTGTGCAATATCACATTCCCATCTGCTTCATCATTGCAGCCTGGTATTTTTTATTCCTGCTGAACTTTGCCATCTGAAGGCGGAGCTTTTCGAATTTCTTGAGAAGGCGATTGACGTCACTTACATAAGTTCCGCTGCCCTTTGCTATCCTCTTGCGCCTTGCCGGCCCGATTATTGAGAAGTTCCTGCGTTCATCCCTCGTCATTGATTGGATTATGTATTTTTCGATTCTAAGCTCATCAAGATGCATGTCCTCTTCGCTGACCTGCCCCTTGGCTCCCGGTATCATCTCCAGCAGCTTGTCAACGCCCCCCATTCTGGTCATGCTCTCAAGCTGCTCCAGATAATCCTGGAGATCGTAGGTCCGCTTCTCAATCTTCTCCTGAAGCCGCTGTGCCTGCTTCTCGTCGTATTGCTCCTGGGCCTTCTCCACAAGGCTCACAACATCGCCCATTCCAAGTATGCGTGAGGCCATCCTCTCCGGATAGAAGACCTCAAGGTCACCCGGCTTCTCTCCCGTGCCTATGAGCTTCACAGGAACTCCCACGACGCTCATTATGCTCATCGCCGCTCCGCCCCGGGTGTCTGAATCGAACTTGCTGAGCACGACTCCGGTTATGCCGATCTTCTCATTGAACTCCTTTGCGATCGAAACAGCATTCTGACCTGTCATGGCATCGGAAACGAACAGCTTCTCGGTCGGCTGCACAGCATCGGAGATGCTCTTGAGCTCATCCATCAAGGCCTCATCAAGGAACATCCGTCCGCTTGTATCCACTATGAGCGTATCAAAGTGGTTGACCTTGGCGTGGACAAGAGCATCCTTCGCTATCTGGACAGGATCCTTGATGTCCTCTGAAAAGACCTCTGTGCTGACCGATTCACCCAGCACCTTGAGCTGCTGGACGGCTGCCGGACGGACAACATCACAGGCGGCAAGCAGAACCTTGCGGCCGTCTTTCCTCAAGCGCAATGCAAGCTTTGCCGCCGTTGTCGTCTTTCCCGAACCTTGAAGCCCCTCCATGAGAATGACGCTGACAACATCCGGTCCTCTGAGCTCAAGGCGCTGCGAGCCTTCGCCGCCAAGAATGCCCACCATCTTGTCATAGACAATCTTGACGAACTGCTGCCCCGGGTCGACACTGCTCAGAACCTTGGTTCCGGCGGCTTCCTCAGCAGTCTGGTTGACAAAGCGTCTGACAACCCTGATGTTGACATCAGCATCCAGAAGAGCGTTCTTTATCTCCTCGATGGCATCGGCGATGTTCTTTTCAGAAATCTTGGACTTGCCAGCGAGCGACCGTATTATTCCTGTGAATTTTTCACTGATTGAATCAAACATAGCTTTCGCTTTATACAGCAAATACAGGAATTGGTCAACATCTTTTGCCCTTTTATTGACCGGCTGCTCACGGTTATCAATCTTATTGCTGATAGGGAAAACAGATATTTGATTCGATGCATCATGCGTCCAGTCTTGATTAATCTTTCGGAATATGCTAATCTTCGAAAGAAAAAGAAAGAAATAGAAAGAAAGATGAACTACGAACAGGAAATCAGCGCATTGCAGAATCTCACGTTTGACTTTGCAGGAGGCGACCCCCTCTGTTCCTCTGTGCTTGCAGCCAGCCGTTCGGTTCTTAAAACGGAAGATGCAGATGACCGCTATCTCAACCTGGCGCTTTGGCTATCGGATCAGAATCCCATGGCAATCACGGTTGCACGATTCTTGCAGACGGAAAGGAACGAAAGCAGCGAACGGAGGGTTTTCACCGGCTCCATACTCAAGCAGCTTGAGGATTGCCTCGCATTCCTGTTGTCCGATATAGCAGCCTATCCTCCGCAGGCAGTCAGGGAGACAATGCGCAATTGCATCTGTCACAGGGATTACAGCAATCCATGCAGCACGCAGATAAGCATATTCCCGGACAGAATGGAATTCATAAGCATCGGAGGCCTCCCCGAGAGCCTTGATGAGAAGTCTATAGAGCTTGGGATCGCCATGCCGCGCAATCCCAATCTGGCCAATCTTCTGTATTCGATGAACATAATCCAGAACTACGGAACAGGGCTTGAGAAGATATGCAGTCTGTATAGAAACCAAAGGCGCCAGCCGCTGTTCCAAGCCGCAAAGGGCGTATTCAAGACCACTTTGTTCAACATGGCATTCACCCAGGAGGAAAAGCGCCGCAAGGCATTCTTCGTAAGTGAAAAAGACCAGATTGTTCAGTTCGCCAACGAGCAGGGCTTTGTCACGCGCAGGCAAGTCGAGGAGCTGCTGGAATCCGGCCCCACAAAGGCCTACAGCATACTCATGCAGCTATGCGATTCCGGCCTGCTTCGGCAGGAGAAGAGCGGCCGAAACAGCGCTTACGTGCCATTCACTTGAGATTCAGTCCATCAGCGCTCTCTTGGTTCTCAATCTTGTAATTTATCATTGTTGACACGCCGCGTTCCTGCTGCGTGACGCCAAGGAGCGTCTTGGAGCCCATCACAGTGTTCTTGTTATGAGTTATTATGATGAACTGGCTCCTGTCTGCGAAATCATCAAGGACGGAAAGGAAATAGCTTATGTTCCTTGCATCAAGTGCGGCATCTATCTCATCCAGTATGCAGAAAGGAGAGGGCTTGATCGCATACGTCGCGAAGAGCAGAGCGACTGCCGTCATTGACCTCTCCCCTCCTGAAAGCAACGGCAGATAAGTCAGCTTCTTTCCTGGCGGCTGGGCAAGTATGTCTATCCCGCTCTCAAGCGGATTATCGGGGTCAATCAGATTCAGCTCCGCCCTGCCTCCGGCGAAGATGCGGGTGAACAGAACCTTGAAGCTGTCGGAGATTTTGGTGAAAGTCTCCATGAAAAGCTGTTCGCTTTCCGTCTTTATCTGGATGTACACCTGCTCCAAGTCGGCTTTCGCCTTTTCCAAATCGGCAAGATTCGCCGAATACAAATCGTATCGCGCCTTCACTTCTTCGAATTCCTGCTCTGCCATCTCGTTCACGTAAGGAATATCGGCCAGCCTTCTCTTGCACTCGGCCAGATCCGATTTGAGCTGATTGACATCGGCAGTGACCTCGTGATCGTCAAATTCCTTGAGGCTCTTTCCATATTGGTCAAAGAAATCCGAGTATATCTTGTCCAGCATATCCCCGAGTCCTGTGACCCTGGAATCCATCAGGAGAATGTCATTGTTCATCTCGTTCAGCTTGGCGAACAAGGCTGAGACATCGCCATTCTTCTCTATCAGCTTCTGATTCTCGCTGTCAAGCTGTGCGTTTATATCGCTCAGCTCGTTGCGCATCTGAGAGATGCGTTCCTTTATCTCCTCTATATCGGCCTTTGTCTCATTAAGGCTCTCCAAGGTTTCGTTCAGCCGATTCTCCTCTTCCTCAACCAGCTGCACCGCCTCGTCATAGTCGCTTTTCTTCTGGTCAAACTGAGCTTTTATCTGGTCGTAAAGACTCTGCAGCCCCTGGCGGCTGCTCTTCTCGGAACTCAAATCCGCTGTCTTGTCGCTGATCTGTGTCCGCAGCTCTTCTATCTGGTGCGCATGGTGCTCCAGCTGCCGGGAGAGAAGCTCTATCGAGGACAGAAGCTCCTGCTCTTTCTTCTGGCTTGCCTCAAGCTGCTTGTCAAGCGCCTTCTTCTGGGAGATTATGCCATCCGGCTTTATCAGCTCATCGATGAAAGTCGGTATGGAGCCGCAGAATTCCTGAAACAGCCCCTTTGTCTCGTCCGCATATTCAATGATCTGCAGATAAAGCTCCTCAAGCTTCTGCCTGTGCTGCTCCGGGTTCGCCATGAACAGTTTCAGAATGGTTCTGCCGTTCTCCTTGAGCGTCTTGGACATCAGCGTGAGATTATCCACAACGCTTTTTTCGGTCTTCTGCCTGAGCACGATTGAATATCCGCTGTCCTCTATCAGCTTCTGCAGCTCGTTTGTTATCTCGCTGGCAAGGGCGCTTATCGCCGATGTTATCTCAAGACGGCCGTTGTTAAGGCTTGTGACCTCTTCCTGCCGTTCCTCAATCTGCTGCCTGCAGAGCCTGCTGTCCTCCTGAGCCTTGAGCATGCTGTCGTTCATCAGGATTATTGCGTTCTCAAGATCCGCTATTCTCGCATCAGAGTCATTCATGCGGCTTTCAAGCTGTTCGAACCGGCTTTCCTGCTCAGAAAGGTTGTCCTTGAACTTGTTCATCCGAGCCTGGGCGTTCTCAAGCCGCTGCCTGCATTCCCAATACTGTCTGTCGTATATGCCAAGGCTGGCTTCTTTTCCCTTCTGCTCTTCATTAAGCCTGCCGATTTCCATCGAGGCTTCGCTTTTCTTCTCCCGGATGGCATTTATGGCCTCTTCCTGCTCCTTCGTTTCCTGTTTCCTGCCTGCCAGGGCGGATTCAAGCTCCAAAGCTTCCTGCTTCTTTGAATCCAGCTTCTGCCGGGTGTCGTCTTGAAGCCTCTTGTAGCTTTGCAGAGTCGAAAGCTGCAGCTCTATCTCAGTGGCTTCCCTGCGCTTTCTAAGCTCCTTGCATTCCTGGAGCTTGACCACCTGCGTCTTGCGGGATTCGTATGTCCGCTTCACCTCCTGGAATATTGCATTGACCTGCTCTATGTTCTCGTCTGTCCTCTCAAGCTTCTTCTGGGCTTCTATGCTCTGCGCCTTGCAGCGCGAGATGCCGGCGGCCTCCTCGAAGACATAACGCCTCTCCTCCGGCTTGTTTGACAGAATCTGATCGATCTTCCCCTGCTCAAGGATGGAATAGGACGTCTTGCCTACTCCGGTGTCCATGAATAAATCCTTTATGTTCTTTAGAAGCACCTGCTGCCGGTTTATGTAGTATTCGGAGGTTCCATCGCGGAAAAGCCTCCGCTTTATCTCAATCTCCGGGAAATCGATGTTGAGGAAATGGGATTCATTGTCCATCACAAGGATGACCTCGGCCATCTGCATGGGCTTTCGGTGGTCTGTTCCCGTGAATATGACATCGTCGCGCTTCTCCGCCCGGAGCGACTTCACGCCCTGCTCCCCCAGAACCCATTTTATCGCATCGACTATGTTGCTCTTGCCGCACCCATTCGGTCCCAGAAGAGATGTTATCCCATCTGCGAACTCGATTTTTGTGCGGTCTGCAAAAGACTTGAATCCGAACAACTCCAGCGTTTTAAGAAACATCAGCCACCTTATTGACTCTTTTTGTACCAGATTATAGCATTTTTTTCAACAGACAGGAGGAAAGCATGGCGGGTCGCCAAGCGCTGCATGACAATCTGTTTCTCTCGGTTCTCAGACCCTCGCTGATATGCGGAGTCGATGAAGCGGGACGCGGGCCGCTGGCAGGCCCTGTGTACGCAGCCGCCGTGATTCTGCCCGAGGATTTCCCGTTCTCATGCCTGGATGACTCCAAGAGGCTGACCGAGAGCGAGCGCCGCGAATCCGAAGCAATCATAAAGAGCCGTGCCGCAGCGTGGTCGGTGTCCTTTGCGACCCATATCGAAATAGACAGGCTCAACATACTGCAGGCCTCTTTGCTTGCCATGAAACGTGCGGTGATGCGCATGCCAGCGAGGCTCTTTGAATCAGTGCTTGTTGACGGGAACAAGCTGCCCGACATCAATCTTCCGGGCAAGTTCCTGTCGGCGATTGTGAAGGGTGATGCCACGGTGCCTCAGATAATGGCCGCATCCATCCTGGCCAAGACCGCCAGGGACGAGTTAATGAAAGCCTGCGATCTCAAATGGCCCCAGTACGGATATGCAAAGCACAAAGGATATCCGACCGCCGCCCATTTGCAGGCCATCCGGACATTCGGCCCGTCTCCAATCCAGCGAATGACGTTCAGATGCCCGGGACAGTGACGGGCGCTAGAAGCTCTCCCCTTCCGATTCCTCATCTGATTGCCTTGGCTCTGCCTTGGGGGCATTGCGCTTTATGAAATCAAGAGCCTTCTGGAACTCACGGACGAACTGCCCCAGATCTTCGGGGTAGACTATGATGGACTGCCTTATGAATCTTCCTGTGTCGCCGGCAATCTTGCTCTCCACCATGTTGAGATAAGTATCGCCCCTGCTGTTTTCTTTCACATTGAAGAAATACGTCCTGTCGTTCGCTACGAATTTAGTAGAATACAACTCCCCTCTAAGACCCATTGCGTGTGACCTCCAGACAAAAAAAATGCACGCCACAAACAAGTGTCACGTGCCTAAGCGACCGACGGGAGTCGGACCCGCATCTTCAGCTTGGAAGGCTGAGGTAATACCGCTATACCACAGTCGCATGCGCAGATAATGTATACTTTAAATACTCTAGAAGGTCAAGCGCCTTGCACCAAAACCTAATAAATTATATCTTCAACCTATGAATCGCAATAACGAAAAGCTTAAGTCCTACGCAGAGGAAATAACACAGCGGCTGCTCAAGCTGCAGGAAGGAGAGGATCTGTACATAAATACAGAGGACGAATTCCTCTATTTCGCTCTTATTGTAAAGGACAAGGCGCTCAAGGCAACGCATCGGCCGGTGACTATTGTCATCACCGAGGGCGGAAAGCCATCAGGCATCACCCCATACGAACCGGAGGGCGGCACAGCCTCAATTTGCAAGTCAAAGGCGATGCTGCATCTGCAAAGCCTGCGCCGTGAGGAGTCTCCGGCGGATTTTGACAAGACGGCGAAAGACATGGGAGCGATGATGAAGTACAACCATCTCGCCGATCCTGTTTATCTTGACCGCAGAATCGCATTGCCTTGGTGCAGCGTCCCGTGCTTCGGCCAAGACGATGACAAAGGCTGGGATAGTCTGCTCGGCGGCCCCGAGCGGATGCACGAGA
>JBQNBA010000099.1:0-7159 GCA_052170175.1 Sphaerochaetaceae bacterium
TCATGGAAGAGAAAAGAGAAGCGGATATAACCGAGAAGAAAGCACCGGCAATGCTTCCTGCAAGGCTTATCATAAGCGTTTCGCTGAAAAGCACACCCGCCAGCTTCCTTCGTGACGCCCCCAGCACCCTGAGTATTGCAAATTCCTTCTTCCGTTCATTGGCCATCATCAAGAAGGCCAGCATCATTATCGCCAGGACAAGCAGCCATATCACCACCACAAGTCCTCCGGCCACATCAGACACGCTGCGCAGCTTTTCAGAGACATCGGTTATAAGACTGGCTGTCTGTATGGCTTCCACCTTCTTCACATGTATGTTTATATCGTTCAGGACTTCTTCCACCGAATAGCCTTCGGCAACGTTTATAAGAACGCATGATACAATCTTATCTGGATTCACGGAGCCGAAATCATATATCGCCTTCTCCTTCGCAGAGGCTATCAGGGTCTTGATGGTATCCTTGTTCGCAAATACCGCACGGTCTATATACGTTCCGGTTCTATCAAGCCTTGCTGCCACCGTCACAGCAGTTCCGTAGAACTTGAGCTGATCACCGATGAAAGCATTTAAATCATTTCCCACAAAGACTTCAAGATACCCAAGACCGCCCTTGTGCTTGAGGTTGACCCAAGGCAGAATTGCAAAATCCGTATCAGGGTCAAACCCTATAATCTGCACTCTGAAGGAACAGCAGCTTGCAGCGGCGGAGGCTAGGAAGAACTGCTCGGTCATCTTATCGATGCCATCTCTTCCAGCAATCTTGTCAACGATTGAACTGTCCATATAGAAGTAGCCCGGGATTCCTTGGAGTATGATGCTTGAAAGCTTCGACTTGGTCTTGGCCTCATAGGGCACCACCATTATGTCGGCTCCAAGCCTGGCCTCAAGGGATTCAAGGCCGCTCCTAAGCCCCGAAACCAAAAGAGAACCGGCCAGAATGCAGAAACAGAGCATACAGGAAAGCACAACAAGCGCAATTGTTCTTCCAGGCTTCCTGATGCAGTTCAAAACCGGCAGACTTCGGGGTCTCTTCACTTCGCCGCTCCATTCTTTGATGCCTCATTTTCTTTGCCCAGGCAAGAATGATATCAACAGCAACGACAATAAGGATGACGATTGAAACCACAACAACAGACGGACGCATTACAGTCCAGCATCTCATGGTCTGCATCATGCAGAGCTTTATGACAGTGCCGGGAACAAGCATGGTCAAGATGAGGCAAGGCACCATTGATGCCAAGGCTCCGGTTCTAACACCTCTGTCCTTGACGATAGCCGCAAAAAGGCTTATCACACAAAGCACAATTCCCATTGCGAAAATCATGGTCTCCGCCCAGTGGCACCGCATGAAGCTTCCGTCTTCCTTTGGCCCGCAGCCATGAAAAAACGAGACGGAGCCTATCGTGAGAAACAGGCACAATGCAAAAACCACATAAGCAAGCACAACAGACAATCTGCTACCCTTCATATCTCTCTCCTTTGAAATCAGTCCCATACAACCACCAATCCACCAGTCAGAGGCTAAGCGTCTGCCAGCCGGGATGCACTTGCAACGGTTGCAGAAATCACGCCAATCGGAGTCTTTCGCCTCCCCGTCAGTCAAACATCCCGCTAGTCGAGGCGTTCTCTGCCGGTCAGAACCTCCCTCTTTTCGGCTAGCCGTAGCTTTCCGCCAGCAACGAATCCCCATCTTCTCGTCAGTTAGCCACAGCTAACCATAAGGCATGATATCACTATGTCGAATCAGTTGCAACTAACCAGCCGGTTTTTTTTGATTCAACCAGAAATCCAGCATTAAAACATTGGACTGCCCCCCTGTGCGTTTGACATTATATTGCGGTAAGCTTTATCTTGACTTTTATCCGAGGATTGTCAGGAGGATTCATGAAAGAAAGAGAAAAACGCATTGCCTTCTTGCTATTCACCATTTTGACACTTCTCATGGCGCTCCTTCTGTCATCGTGCATTGATTCTCGCAAAAGCGATAACACCTTTGAGCAGTTTAGGAAAAACATAAACGAACAGCGGCTCTCCCTATATAATCAGCAATTCAGTTTTGAAGGCTGGGAAGAATGCATAAAGGATGATCCGGCGGACAAAACCGCAATAACGCAGGAGGAAGCGAACGCTCTGAAGCGCCACTCCCCATCCAAGCTGTACATAACGCATGACGAGATGGCTTATGATGTCAGATTGTTCTTCAACACTCTGAGAAATGCTTGGGGCTCTTACTATTACTGGGGAGGGAACGCAGTATTTGAACCCATATGTGAAGAAATCATAGCCCAATTCGCAGGGGTTGAAGCAATTCCCACAAGGGATTTGAGCGCAGCTTTGGCGAATGCGCTGTCTTTCATCAAGGACAAGCATTTTGCAATCGCCTCATTCACTTTCTGCGGCGATGAAGACAACTATGTGTATCTTTACAATGATGACATTCGATTCACCCGGGATGCTTCAGGATTCTTTATCATGCAAGATGGGGTGAAATGGCATTTTGCCGACATTTCCAATGACAACGCCGCCATCAAGCGAACCCTTTTCAGCGATGGAACGCTTGGCTACGGACTTGCTCAGATTGCTACGTCACTCGATATGCACGACTTTGACACGCTCGCTCTTTCAGGAGAGAACGGAGACATGGAAATGCAATTCAAATGGAAACGCAGCGGCAATTACGACAAAACCGCAGACCGCAACTGGTTCCGCTTCGAGCAGAGCGCAGATATCGCTTATCTAAGCGTCAGAAGCCTGGCCGGTCATGAAAGAGAACTCTACGACTTTGCCTACAGAGGAGCTGTCCTGAAAAAAGCCAAGATGATAATAATTGACCTCAGGGGAAACGGCGGCGGCAACACAATTTACATGCCATATTTCGTGTATTCCTACAAAGGCAGACGCGCCTATGCGAAAAGCGCTTCAGTATGCAGATACAGCTTTCTCAACAGCGACTGCCTTGCTGAAACGGGAAGCCTGTGGAGCGAAAAAACCATAAACCAGGGAAGAATCCTGCAAAACAAGTCAAAGGTTCTCATTCTTGTGGATAACAATGTAGCCTCGTCCGCTGAGATGGGTCTGCTTTACCTGCAAAGCCTTGAGAATTCGATTGTCATAGGTTCAAACACCAGCGGATGCGAGTTATTCGGGAACCTCATGCGCATGTCTCTCCCGAATTCAGGAATATCATTTGCTCTAGGCGCCGATTTCAGATGCTACACGAATACAATGCAGAACCTTGAAGGCAGAGGGTTTGACCCCGACATATGGGCGGATCCCGCAACAGTCATTGAGGCTCTTCTGAAGATGCTTGTCAAATATGACGTGGCAACCAGAGAAAAACTGGAAAAGCTGGAACTGAGCTTCTGTGATTCTGCAATCAGATAACACACCCTCATGCTGATTCAACCCATCCCTTAAGCGTACTTTTTCAACTTGCCCCCTTCTCGTATGGGATTCCAGAGGCTTTCGGAGCATAATCCTTTCCGGCGAAAGCAATAAGCGCAATAAGCGTCACCACGTAAGGAATTATGTTGAACACCTGCGATGGCACAGCCTTCAATGCCGGTATCATCGAAGATATCGTGGCCAGGGCAAGAGCGGCTCCGAAAAGCAGCGAGGCGCCGAACACCCCAAGCGGTGTCCAATGCCCGAAGGCCACTGCGGCCAAGGCTATGAAGCCCCTGCCGTTTGTGAACGTGTTGGTGTATTGGATGGTCTGGGTGAGGACGGCGCAGCCCCCCGCCAAACCAGCCAGAACGCCGGAGCATAGCACCCCTATGTAGCGTGTACGCCGCACGTTGATACCCACAGAGTCGGCGGCGGCCGGATGCTCTCCGCAGGCGCGCAGATGCATGCCAAAGGGCGTTTTGTAAAGCACGAACCATGCAATGACGATTACGATGATGGAGATATAGAAGGTCGGATAAAAGCCCAGACCGTCCTTTGTCATCCCCAGCATGAACTCCTTCGATCTGTCGGTGTTGTAGAACCGCTGGCACACAAAAACAGTGAGACCGCTTGCAAGCAGGTTGATTCCCGTGCCGGATATTGTCTGGTCAGCCTTCACGTCGATGGCTGCAAGTCCATGAATCAGCGAAATCAGACCGGCCACCACCGCGGCGCAGACCAAGGCAATGACGAGCGAGTACTGCCCGGCCCCGGCTGCTTCAAGCTGCTGGTGCATTATCGCAGCGGTGCAGGCACCGATTGACATCAACCCATCAAGGCCGACGTTGACAACTCCAGAGCGCTCGCATATCATGCCGCCTGTTGCGGTTATAAGTATCGGAGCGACAAGCATCATGACAAGAGAAATCATTCCAATCATCGGGAAGCCTCCTTCCGGACCCTTTGCTTGGCCCTGTAATCCTTAAGCCGAGAGAGCCCTGAACGCAGCGCAATGAATATGACGATAAGCCCTTCTATGACTGTAACGACCTCCTTTGGAATGCTCATGCCCTGCATTATAGAATATGCCTGCTTTAGTATGCCGAACAGCAGGCCGGCAAGAATTATGCCCAATGCCCTGCTGTTGCCCACCAATGCGACAGCGATGCCCATGAAGCCATAGTTGTCCTGCCCGGTGAGTATCTTGGAGTATCTGACCATTCCAAGCAGAACGCACGCACCGGCAAGTCCGGCGAACGCACCTGAAATGGCCATTGAAAGCGATATGGCTCTGGTATCGTTTATACCGGAGCAACGGGCCGCCTCCTTGTTGAATCCTGTGGCCCTGAGGCTGAAGCCGAGCTTGGTTTTCTCCATGATGAACCAGTATGCGACCACGGCGAAGATCATGAAGAAGAAGCCGATATTCAGATTGGATTCTTTTATGAGGAACTTCGAAAGAAGCGAGGATGCGGCAAGGTCAGCCGTCCTTCCTGTTTTGTTGACAGTCCCCTGCGGCAGCAGGTAAAGGCTAACGAGCGGATAAAGATACAACGCAACATAATTCAGCATTATTGTGGCGACGACCTCGGACACCTTGAAATTGGCCTTTAGAAGCCCTACCACGCCGCCCCAGATTGAGCCGACAAGAATCGCCGCTATAATGCAAAGCAGCCATTGCCCGGGGAAATCGGGGATGCAGACTGCCACTACATGAGCAGCAAGCATGCCCATTGCATACTGGCCTTCAGCCCCGATGTTGAACAGCCCCACGCGGGCAGCGAACCCCATGGAAAGGCCGCAAAGCACATATGGAATCGAGAAAGCCAGGGTCTCTCCGATGTTTCTATAGCTCCATCCCCCGCCCTTGGATGCCTTTCCGAATACAGACTGGCCGATTGCCCTGAACATCCCAATCGGATTGCGGCCTATCAAAAGAAGAAGCAGCACTCCGGCGAGGAACCCCAGAATCACCACCGCCACTGAAGTGGCGCCATTGCTGTCCAAGAACCAGTCGATGAAGGCCCTTTTCTCTATCAGCCCCGCAGCCCGCCGCCCGGGCGGCATGATTCTGGTTTCAGCATTGTCATTGTCAGATTTGCGCTCAGCCATGCTCATGCCTCCTTCGCTTTGACGCCGGCCATCATCAGGCCGATCTCCGCCGCCGTCTTCTCGCCTTGGTTGAAAACATCCACTATGGAGCCTTTTGATATGGCTACTATTCGGTCACAGAGATTCATTATCTCGTCCAGCTCAAAGCTTACCAACAGTATCGCCCTTCCTTTGTCCCGCTCGTTGATAAGACGTTTGCGGATGTATTCAATCGCCCCCACATCAAGCCCACGCGTAGGCTGCGCCACGAGAAGAACATCGGGAGACAATGAAATCTCGCGCGCCACTATGACTTTCTGCTGATTCCCTCCGGAAAGCGAACCGCATAGGGTGTATGAACCCTGACCGGAGCGTATATCGAATTGCTGGATGAGCGAATCCGAGTTTGACACTATCGCTTCATAGTCAAGCACGCCAAGAGCTCCGGAGTATTTGTCTGTATAGAAATTCTTCAGAACAATGTTCTCGCTTACCATCAAGCCTGCTATCAGACCATGCCTTTGCCGGTCTTCAGGGATGTGCCCCATGCCTTTCTCTATGCGCTCCCGGATTGAACAGCCTGTTATATCCTCTCCGTTCAGCATGATTCTGCCTTTCTCGACAGGCGACAACCCGGACAGGGCGTAAAGGAGCTCTGTCTGCCCGTTCCCATCTACTCCGGCTATGCCTACAATCTCCCCTTGGTGAACATCAAGCGAGAAATCCTTCACCTTAAGCACGCCGAGGCTGTCTTTCACCGATATCCCATCGATTTCAAGAATCTTCTTTCCCGGACTGCATGGCTTCTTGTCTATCTCAAACTTAACAGGCCGCCCGACCATCATCGAGGCAAGATCCTGCTCGCTCGTCTGCGGCGTTATATCGACGCAGCCAACCAATCTGCCCCGGCGAAGAACCGTGCATCTATCTGCAACAGCCTTTATCTCCTTAAGCTTGTGGGTTATGAGGATGATTGTCTTGCCCTCCGACTTGAGCTTTCGGATTATATCCATCAGCTCGTCTATCTCCTGAGGGGTGAGGACGGCGGTAGGCTCATCCAGGATTATGATGTCCGAATCCGAGTACAAGGTCTTGAGAATCTCAACTCTCTGCTGCTGCCCCACGGTTATGTCATCGATTCTGGCAAGCGGATCAACCTGCAGGCCGTAGCGCTCGCTGAGAGATTTCACCTTCCTCTGAGCCTCGCCGAGGGAAAGAACACCCAGCCGGGTCCTGGGCTCCCTGCCCAGAACTATGTTCTCTGTGACCGTATAGTTGTGGACAAGCTTGAAATGCTGATGCACCATGCCTATGCCAAGCGAAGCAGCCACATTAGGATCTGTTATCCTGACCTCTTTTCCGTTTATCAGAATCCGCCCTGCATCGGCGGCATAGGCTCCGAACAATACGGACATCAGAGTGCTCTTGCCTGCGCCGTTCTCGCCCAAGATGGCATGGACTTCGTTCTTCTTGACAATCAAATCCACGTCATCGTTTGCAATTATGCCAGGGAAAGTCTTTGTTATCCCCAGCATTTGAATCGCATATTCGCTCAATGCCTTCTCCTTTTCACAGCCATAAGCCAGCCCTCCTGACGGAGGAATCAGCAGGACACAAGACTATCAAGCATCCTTAAGGCATGGACTGCAATGCTGTCAGCAATTATAAAGACACGCCTCA
>JBQNBA010000100.1:0-7129 GCA_052170175.1 Sphaerochaetaceae bacterium
GCTTTCTCCTTTCCGGGGTCGGGTTCTGGGGCAAATATTTGCCATTGACAATATTTGCTATTAGAAAAGTTTGCTAGTAACAAATATAAACTTGTCCGATTGTGTTGTCAATAGTGGTGATAGGGATTGTTTTGGTTTATAATCTTCAAGGGTGAAGGGTGAAGGGTGAAGGGTGAAGGGTGAAGGGCAGGAGGAATCATGATAAGAAGACTGGGTGATATGGAGATTGTTGTCAAGACCAACATGCGCGGCGGAGATGGAGAGGTGCTGAATCAGTGCGTTGTGCCGCAGGAGAGGCTTGTCAATGCCAGGCTTTTCGCGAAGCTGTCGTTGAAGCATGGATGCTCGATTGGCACGCATAAGCATGAGGGCGAGGTTGAGTATTATTATATTCTAAGCGGCTCTGGGATTGTGACGGAGGATGACGGCGAGCGTGTGGTGCGCAAGGGCGATGTTGTCATAACGGGCTGGGGGGCTTCGCATGCCATTCGGAATGAGGGTGAGGAGACGCTGGAGCTGCTGGCGGTCATAATCACGGAGTAGCAGAGAGTCGCTTCGGCATTTCTTTTATTCTCAACGGGAACGGCGGTTTCGGCTATGGCTGAAAGTCGGCGCAGCGGTCATCTTTGACCTGAAAAAACAAGATTCAGGGCAAAATGCAACAAAATACAACAAATTTAGTAGACAAATGGCGTTGTCGATGGTAGAGTTGAATCATCAAGATTCTGGAGGGTTTCTATGGATTTTGCTGCAATAAAGAAAGCTGCGCAGGATTATGGGCCTGCTATGACCAAGTTCCTGAGGGATATGATCGCCATCCCGTCTGAAAGCTGCGAGGAAAAGGGCGTCGTCCTAAGGATAAAGGAGGAGCTTGAGAAGCTTGGATATGACAAGGTCGAGATTGACGGACTGGGGAATGTCATCGGCTGGATGGGGAAGGGCGACAAGATAATCGCTATTGACTCTCATATCGACACTGTCGGCATCGGCAATATCAATAACTGGACCGATGACCCTTACAAGGGGTACGAGACTGACAAGGTGATTTACGGCCGCGGCGGCTCCGATCAGGAAGGCGGAATGGCTGCGGCGGCGTACGGCGTGAAGATAATGAAGGACATGGGTCTGATTCCTGATGGCTACAAGATAATGGTTGTGGGCTCTGTTCAGGAGGAGGACTGTGATGGGATGTGCTGGCAGTATATCTATAATGTGGACAAGATAGAGCCGGAGTTCGTCATCTCCACGGAGCCGACTGACGGGGGGATTTATCGCGGTCACAGGGGGCGCATGGAGATACGTATTGACGTGAAGGGGATTTCATGCCACGGCAGCGCTCCGGAGCGTGGCGACAATGCGATTTACAAGATGGCTGATATTCTCCAGGAGGTCAGGGCGCTGAATGAGAATCCGGCTGATGACAGTGTGGAGATAAAGGGGCTTGTGAAGATGCTTGATCCGAAGTACAACCCGGAGCACTGGGAGGACGCGCGGTTCCTTGGGAGGGGCACATGCACCACGAGCCAGATATTCTTCACTTCTCCTTCAAGGTGCGCCGTCGCAGACAGCTGCGCTATCTCGATTGACCGCAGGATGACTGCGGGGGAGACTTACAAGACCTGCCTTAAGGAGATTGAGGATCTTCCTGCTGTCAAGAAGTACGGCAAGGATGTGAAGGTTTCGATGTACTGGTACGACAGGCCGGCATGGACGGGCGAGGTCTACAAGACGGAGTGCTTCTTCCCGACTTGGATAAACAAGGAATCGGCTCCGCATGTCCAGGCGTTGGTTGACGCACATCATGCTCTGTGGGGTGACAAGAGGCTTTACGCTGATGACACCGCCAAGTCCAAGAGGGAGGGCAGGCCGCTGACTGATAAGTGGACTTTCTCCACCAACGGCGTTTCGATTCAGGGTCGGTACGGTATTCCCTGCGTGGGGTTCGGGCCCGGAGCCGAGAGTCAGGCTCATGCGCCTAATGAGATAACGTGGAAGCAGGATCTGGTGGTTTGCGCCGCTTTGTATGCGGCTGTTCCGATGCTCTACAAGCCGGGCAAGAACACCGAGAGCGCAACTTCGTTCCGTCAGGAACTTACTGGAAACGATATAAAATAAGGGATTAACGAATCAGGCATGGAGCGGAGGAGTCGCCTTCGCTCCTGCTTTTTAGGAGAGATTGAGAAATGAGTAAGACAACAGAACTTGCCAGACATCTTGAGTCGCTGCACATAAATGATATGTACAAGAACGACTTCTACTGGACGTGGGACAAGACCGACGAGGAAATCGATGCGGTGTTCACGGTCGCCGATGCTTTGCGGGACCTCAGGGAGAGGAACAAGAGCACCCGCATCTTCGATTCAGGACTGGGGATTTCGATATTCAGGGACAACTCCACCCGGACGCGCTTTTCCTTTGCCTCTGCATGTAATCTTCTGGGGCTTGAGGAGCAGGTGCTTGACGAGAAGGTGAGTCAGATCGCCCATGGTGAGACTGTCCGCGAGACGGCCAACATGGTTTCATTCATGGCCGATGTTGTCGGAATAAGGGACGACAAGTTCATTGGCGAGGGTCACAAGTATCAGAAGACTTTCATTGAAGCCTGCGAGTATGGCTACAGGCATGGGATTCTGGAGCAGAGGCCGACTTTGGTCAATCTCCAGTGCGATGTTGACCATCCGACTCAGTGCATGGCCGACATGCTTCATGTGATTCATGAGTTCGGCGGGGTGGAGAATCTCAAGGGCAAGAAGGTCGCGATGACTTGGGCCTACAGTCCGTCATACGGGAAGCCGCTCTCGGTGCCTCAGGGCGTCATCGGCCTGTTCACGAGGTTCGGCATGGATGTGACATTGGCTCATCCTGAGGGCTACGATGTCATGCCTGATGTTGTTGGCATTGCTAGGAAGAATGCCGCTGCCAGCGGTGCTAAGTTCAAGCAGTGCCACAGCATGGAGGAGGCGTTCAAGGATGCTGATATAGTCTATCCGAAGTCATGGGCGCCGTTTGCCGCGATGGAGCAGCGGACAGAGCTCTACAAGAAGGGCGATGTTGCCGGAATCGATGCGCTTGAGCAGAAGCTTCTGGCTCAGAATGCCACTCACAAGGACTGGACTTGCTCGGAAGAGATGATGAAGCTGACAAAGGGCGGCAAGGCGCTTTATCTGCACTGTCTGCCGGCTGATATCACCGGTCTTTCCTGCAAGGAGGGCGAGGTCGACAACTCGGTGTTTGATCGTTATCTTGATCCGCTTTACAAGCAGGCCAGCTTCAAGCCTTATATAATCGCCGCTATGATCTTCCTTTCCAAGGTCAAGGATCCTGCAAGGGCGTTGATGGATCTGGATTTCTCCGGCGCACAGAGGAAGCTGTACTGAGGCTGGCTGCTCTGAGGGCTGGGATTTCTCCTGTTGCAGCGGTTTCGATGAAGAAAGCTGTGATGTGGACGGCCGGCTCGCGGGCGTTTGCGAATGGCTGGAGATTTTTTGGAGTTCTAAAAGAGCCGCTTCACGCTGATGGGCGTGGGGCGGGTTGTTTTTGTGTTATTAATAAGGTTTTTATATTTTTTTAGAGGCTTGGGCATTTCTTGTCTGCTGTATATAATCCAAGGCTTTGTCGTATTGCTTAAGGGAAACGCCTATGAAAAGCGAATCTATGATGGACAGTTCTGCGATTCTTGAAGATACTGCCTCTGGTTTGAAAGCCGTTTCCGGTGATGAGGTGAACAACGGGATGTCGCTGTATTTTAGAAGCGGGCAGCGAGAATAGTTTGTTATTGTGATGATTTTAGCCCCTTTCTTGCGGGCAAGGTATACTATTTCCAAGAGCACGCTGGATGCTCCTGAATGAGAGATTGCTATCACTACATCGCCTTTTTGGAGAAGGACAGATGACATGAGCTGAAGATTAGTATCGCTGAATACCGATGCTAGATATCCGATTCTCATGAATTTATGCTGTCCGTCTTGTGCTATTATGTTTGATCCGCCTACTCCATAGAATATCAAACGGTTGCACTCCTTAATCAGCTGAACAGCTTTTGCGACATTATCAACTTCCAGTACTTTAAGGGTGTCATTGAGAGCTTGTACATTGGAATTAAAAACTTTCTGGACAATGGCGGGTATTGTATCATTTGGAGAAAGCTTTTCATATATTTGTGATTCAGGATGAATGCTTTCTTGAGCAATTGATATTTTCAGTGCTTGAAATCCTTTGTATCCAAGCTTTTGAGCAAGACGCACAAGAGCTGCTTCACTTGTACTGCATTTATCGCTCAGTTCTGTAATAGACATATGTATGACATCGCTTGAATTTTGAGAAAGGTATTCGCAGATTTGTTTTTCTTTTGCGCTAAGCCGATTATTTTCTCTTTCCTGACGTTTAGAAAATGATATCTGTTGCTCTTCTCTGAAAGTTATATGGTTCAACTGATTGCTCATAGAATATAGTATATAACCAAAATCTAGTAAAGAATCAAGGATTTATCTTTTTATGGAGATTTCTTTCACTAGTTTATTAATTGTTCAAACAGAAAAATCAATATTCATTAGATTATAAAATTCTAAATCATGGAAATAATTTATTATCATTGAAATGATTATATTAATAAATTGAACTTTTTTCAATAAATAAAAAAAATATTTGACATTTTTTCACTTGAGGGTTAAAGTTATTATACACATTAGAAAAGGAGAAAATATGAAAAAAACTTTAATCATTCTTTTAGCATTCGCCTTGATTTGTTCTTCTCTGTTTGCAAATGCAGCAGCGGAAACAAAGGCAACGGTGAAAACCGTAAAACTTAGCATCCCCGATCCAGCAGGGTCATCAGTAGGGTCTTATGCTCAGAAGTTTGCAGACCTTGTCAAGGAAAAGACTAATGGTGCTGTGGTCGTTGAGGTATATCCTGATGGAATACTTTTTGGCGGAGATCAGAATGCTGCAATAAATATGTTGCAGGATGGAGGATTGGATGCTCTGATTTTATCGACATCTGTATTCGCTTCATTTGAACCGCGTATGAACGCAGTGTCTCTTCCTTATCTTTTCTCGAACTATGATGAGTTTATCACGTATTTGAAAGGAGAGCCAGGCCAGGAACTTCTGCATTCTTTGGAAGATATGAATATAGACGGACTTGCGCTGGCCATACGAACATATCGTGTTATTACCAACAATAAGAGACCTATATTTCAGCCTTCTGACTTGAAAGGAATAAAGATCAGAGTTCCGAATAACAAGCTTTGGGTCGATTTATTTAAGGCTCTGGGCGCTGATCCGACCCCGATGAATTTCAGTGAGGTTTATACCGCTCTGCAGCTTTCCACGATTGATGCTCAGGAGAACCCAATTGAGGTTCCGCTTGCCAATAACTTCTTCGAAGTACAGAAGTACGTCTCAATGACCAATCACATTGCTGATTCTTTTGGCATATTCTTCAATCATAGTGTATTCAGCAAGTTTGATGATGAAACCAAGGGGATACTCAAAGAGTGCGCAGAGGCTGCTGCTGATTTCAAGAATGAATCCGATATTGCTCAAGAGGCGGCCATTGTAAATAAACTTCAAGAGAAGGGGATGGTCGTCAACTATTTAACTCCTGAGCAGATTGCGGCTTTCCAAGCCGAAGCTCTAAAGTTATATCCAAGCTTTGAATCTATGATTGGATCGGAATTTGTCGAGAAATCACTTAAATTCCTTGGTAGATGAGTGTCAAATGATTTATTCCCGCTCCGGGAAACAAGGGGCGGGAACGTTTTGAGGATTTTATGGAAAACAAAAGCGGTTTACTCTGGAAAATTGTTGAGGGGATGATATTCTGTACTGTCCTCAGTATGCTGATAGTTGTTGTGATTCAGGTTATTGGCCGTGTTCTTTCTAATTCGCTGCCTTGGACGGAAGAGTTGACGCGCTATTGTTTCCTCTGGACAGTTAATTTCGGCATGACAATAGGTATTCTTAATGCAGCCCATTCTTATGTCACCATCGTTTATGATTTGTTCAAAACAAAAAAGCAGTTAGTTGGTCAGATTAGAAAGTGGATATATTTTATTGCCTGTGTTATTTTCTTTGGTTTTGCCTGTTATTGGAACCTAGGAATGACATTAAGGCAAATCAGCAATGGAGAGATGTCTCCAGCATTGGGTATCCCTATGTTTATTGTCACTATACCGCTTTTCATTTGTGACATACTTGCGTTGTTGGCGAGTGTGCAGAGCGTGTTTTTCTTAAAATCAACGGCTGATGTAATCGGGTTAAAGCCTATTTCAAATACTGAAAATCTGGAGAGAATAATGGAGGAGAGTTTATGAGCATGAGCTTTTTTCTAATTATCGCTTTCTTCATTTTGAGTTTTGCAGGCATTCCCCTGGCTGTGTCTCTTGGCGTTTCTTCCATTCTCACAGTGTTGGTTTATGAACTGCCATTAACTATAGTTACACGCTTGATGTATACTTCTATGAACAGCTTCTTGCTAGTGGCTGTTCCACTATTTGTTCTGGCCGGAAATGTGATGCAGGGTGGCGGGGTATCCGATCGTATATTTGAAGCCGCGAATTCCTGGATGGGGCGTTTCAAGGGAGGTATTGGTCATGTCAATGTGATAGGCTCGTTCATTTTTGGCGGAATATCAGGCTCTTCCGTGGCAGATGTAGCCACTCTTGGGCCAATGGAGATAAAGGCAATGACAGACGAGGGATATCCCAAAGCTTTTGCCTCAGCATTGACGATGGTCACTTCTACTCTTTCTTCTGTAGTTCCTCCTTCGATTTTGATGATAGTTGCTGCCGTTGCAGGCAATCAGTCTGTAGGTAGGTGCCTTGCCGGTGGCTTTGGCCCTGCCGTATGCTTGTCTGCGCTGTTTCTTGTTCAGAACTATCTTTATGCTCGCAAGCATAATTGCGGTAGAGTTGTTAAAAGATCAGGTAAGGATATTCTTGCCATATTAGTAAAAGCTCTTCCTTCTCTTTTCGCACCAGTGATAATACTCATAGGTATGTTTACAGGAATAGTTACACCCACGGAGAGTGCAGCCCTCGCTGTGGTTTATACTTTGATAATATCGATATTTGTGCATAAGAAGATGAAATGGAGCGAATTTCCGCGAATGGTGATAAATGCTGGAATC
>JBQNBA010000101.1:0-7112 GCA_052170175.1 Sphaerochaetaceae bacterium
AGCGAAGCCACTATCTCGGGCCCTACGCCCGCTCCGTCCCCAAGCAGTATCCCAATCACAGGCTTATCCAAAATCATCCACCTTCCTAAATGTCTTAATGATTATCAAAGAGGCAAAAAGCGTGCCAAAGTGGAATGAAAACAACACGGGTAGATTATTATTGACAAAAATTCAAATTACATAAAACGCCGAAACATCAGGAACGCATATTTGCACCTATTGTTTCACCCATCTGTTTCAGTGGCGTTTCATCGATGTTGCTAATGTTTCAAACACTGCTGTCTGTCTTTTTCAGCGCTTTGAATCGTCTCCAAAGCGTCGTGCGGGAAATACCGATGCTGGCTGAGAAATCCATCAGAGACAGCCCGGAGGCAAGATACCGTTCATACAGGAGAGTGTTTTCATCTTTCGCCTCTGATTCGAAGGTCACCTGGAAATCCACTTCCATGACGCCCTTTCTATCGATTATATGGTTTGAATTCAGAATGACCAGCCTTTCAGCGACATTTCTAAGCTCTCTTATATTGCCGGGCCAATCGTATTTCTTGATGAGGGAAACGGCTTCAGGCTCGATTCTTATAGGCCCCTTGTTCAAAGCCTTGCTCTTCTCTTCAACAAAGTGGCTGAAAAGAACCGGTATGTCTTCCTTCCTGTCCCTCAGTGGAGGAATCACAATTGTGAGAAGATTGATACGGTAGAAAAGATCCCTTCTGAAAAGACCGTCATCCACCAGCTTGCCTATGTTCTGATTGGTTGCACTCATTATCCGGACATCGATGGGTACATATTCGTCACCGCCTATCCGCCGGATTTCCTTTTCCTGCAACGCCCTCAGTATCTTGGCTTGAAGCTTGATTGGCAATTCCCCTATCTCGTCCAGAAACAACGTGCCGCCTTGGGCAAGCTCGAAGAGCCCCATCTTCCCGCCCTTGGATGCCCCTGTGAATGCACCCTCCGTATACCCGAAAAGCTCGCTTTCAAGCAGCTGCTCGGAGAGGGCGGCGCAGTTGACCGCCACAAAAGGCTTGTCCCTGCGGGAGCTGGCATTATGCATTGACTGGACGAACAGCTCCTTGCCCGTGCCCGTCTCTCCTGTGATAAGGACATTCCCGTCCACCCCGGCATATCTTATAGCCTTCGCAATCAGCTCCTTCATCTTGACCTGATTGGCGATTATGTCGGAGAAGCTATATTTAGCCACAAGCCCCTTGTCAGACAGCTTGGAACGTATTTTCTTTTCTGTGCTGCATATATCATCTACTTTCCTGAGGGAGACAAAAGTCCCTTTCTTCTCACCCTCTGCGGTGAATTGATGCTCGGTTATCAGCATCAGCTGTCCGTCCACCATCGAGACTATCTCCATGTCTTCGGAAAGACGCATTATGGCATGCGGGAAAAGGCTGTCAGCCGAAAGCCCGACTATATCTGTTTTCTTGAAGAACAGCTTGGCAGCCTGATTTGCGGCGGTTATCACACCGTGCTCATCCAGCACAAGGAGAGAGTCGGGGTTGTTATCCACAAGGGACTTGAGCAGCCCCAGCCTGGTGCGCTCTCTATCAAGAATCTGAGCCGCCAGCACAGCGTCCGATATCGATTTTGCAATGGCGGGAAGCCCTGTCTTTATATGAACATGATGATATCCCTTGGCCGCGCAGAGCCGGTTGACAGTAAGACCGCCGACAAAGACATCGTACCCTTCGCCTTTCAGCTGCTCGATGACAGAATCAAGCTCTTTCTCGTCATCAACCTCCTGCAAGCCTATATCCAATGAAGTCAATTCCGCCACAAGCGGAACAGAACATATCGATGAGTTGGGAAGCACCAGTGCGACTTTGCATTCATGCCCATATTTCCTGATGACTTCCAGCATCGCACTTGCTATATCGCTTGTATCCATCCTGATATCAATCAGATTCAGCTCCGGATAGCTCTTTGCGATAGCCCGCCCGGTCATGCCCCTGGCAACCACTATATCATAGTCCTTCACCGTTTCAATCGACCTCGCGGCCGTGCCCACAATAAAGGATGTGGTGAACTGAATCCCGGGGATGGAGACGGCCTTTATCGCTTTGCTGTATTCCCCAAGGAGACCTTCATACGGCACTATGACTAATACGTTTATCATCTGCTGCAGTATAGCACATGTGCAAGCCAGGATATATCCACAGACATGGCCGGCTCTCTAAATCCACAATCATTTCCCTGAACCATATTGCCAGCGCTTAAAACCTTCGCAATGCGAATCGATTTCAGCAATCCATCATCCATGCCATCCCTCATTCTTGCATACTGTATACAATCTTATACCCCATTAACACCACACGGGTCAACATCTTGTTTGGAACCAATGAAAATTGTTCTATGTATACGATTGACAATCACTATTTTTCTAAGCTAGGCTGTTTCCATGAAGCTAGTTTCAAAAAGCCTTGCTGATCAGGCATATGACCTTGTAAAGGAGCAAATCCTCAGCGGCAAGATAAAATGCGGTGAGAAAATAAGCGAAGACGGCCTTGCCGACCAGTTCGGCGTGTCCAGAACCCCAATCAGAGAAGCGATGAGACGTCTCAGCGCATACGGCCTTATAGAGATGGAGCCGAGATCGCATTCCTCGGTCATAGAGATTTCGGAAAAGGAAAGCAACGACATCGCCTTGCTCAGAGTCAATCTGGAGAATTTCGCCATCGACAACATCAACATGGATATATTCAACTCATCCCTGGAGGAAATATGCCGCTATGCAGCCGACTGCCAGTATGCCTTGAGCATGAACAACAGGGCGAAGGCATTCGAGCTGGACAGCATGTTTCATGTGGCGTTGATAAAGACGGCGGACAACACTGCTTTCACCGACATATACGAGCGTCTGGATGCCAAGATACAGCTTCTGCGGATAAGGCAGAACGAGCCGAATGAGCGGCTTCTGGAGTATTTGATGCAGCATTCAAGGCTTATCGGGCTAATAAAGGATGGCAACAAAGAGGAGGCCAGGAACCTGCTGCAAGCCCATATCCTCCATGGATTCTGATATGAACGCGCTTCCGCATGCCCTGCTTTTCGCCCTCATCGGGATAACAGTCTTCAATCTCATTGCAACTTCCAGCTCCAAGCGCCGGAACAAAGCCAATGAGATGAAATACAACAACCTTTTCCACCCTATTGAAAAAAAGCTATTGGAACTTGAAAAGAGAAACAACTGCAGCTTCAACAAGGTGGCCAGGGTGCTGAACGACCTTGAAGAGCCAATCGTCATCGTGCGTGATGACGCCAGACGAATCGCCGCCATCGCAATGAAGGATTTCCAAGAAATCTTCCCCTATGAAGCCATAACGTCCGTGCGGCTGGCAAGGGAAAGCGCGGCTGATGGGAAGAAGTTCAATGCCGCAGTCGAGGTCGAAGCCTCCGGGAGGACGCTGGTTTTCCCGATGGCGACCAAAGGCTACTCAAAGCACAGCCTTCCAGGGAAAGCCTGCTTGGATATGGCCGGCAAGTTCACCTCATTCCTTTCGGGGTTGAATGAAAGGCAACGTTATTCGGCACAATCGGGCTTATCATGATAAAGAATCCCAAGGAGGACAAATAATGTTTTTTTCCTACAATGAAAAGAAATCAATCAAAGTTCCATTTCCGTTCAATCGTGTCATGACGCCTTATATGACAAAAGACACCGCCGATGGCCCGATAGACTTCTCCGTCCATATGACAGAATGGGAGCCCGGCGCCGAAGTGGACGAGCATCTCCACGATGGCGCAACGGAGGCGATGTACTGTCTTGAGGGGGAAGGGACTGCGTCTGTAAATGACAACGTCTATAATCTAAAACCGAATACAATGATAGCGGCGCTTCCGGGGGAGAAACACAAGATAAGGAATACAGGGCATTCAAAGCTTCGCGTTCTATGCATTTTTTCACCCCCAGCATCAGCTACCGACTTGAAGGAGCGTGCAGAAAAAGCCGTTGCGGATTATAATGCCGGCAAGAACAAATAATCCTCATATAATGGCAATGCACGTGCTTGAGCCGGATGCTTTAATTATCTCTCATTTGCTTTCATCACTGCAAAGCGTCAAGCATCACCCATCACCCGCCACCCGTCAAGCACCATCCATCACCATCTCGCATCAGGCATCACCATCTCGCATCAGGCATCACCATTTCGCATCAGGCATCACCATTTCGCATCAGGCACTTCCAGAACAATATCGGATACAGGGAAGCTGGCGCACGGATGTATATGACCATCCTTCAAATCCTCAGGACTGCGGCCATCGTTCTCATCCGGCACAAAGCATTCCCCGCTGGACAGATGGCTTCGGCACCATCCGCAGACTCCGCTCCGGCAGCTTGATGGAGCCTTAATGCCGGCACGCTCCAGCGCAACCAGAACAGGCTCTTCGGATATGGCGTCTATGACCCGCTCCCGATTGCCCTGCCTCACCGTTATCCTGAATCTCCTGCCCGCCGCCTCTGCGGGGAAACCGGGATGGCGGACTATGTCATGGGTCACAGCAGGTGATTCAGACCTGACAAGATGCTTCGCCAGGCCAAGCTTCGCAATCTCGCTTTGGATGAAGCTGTACATCGCACCGGGACCGCAGATGAATATGCTGAAATTGCCCGCCGCATGCTTTCTTATCAGCTCCGCCGTTACGAAGCCATGCTCAAAGCCCTCCTTTTTCTCATCGGAAAGGACATGTATGACCCGCACCTTGTCCGTGGCGGCGCAGATTTCATCAAGCTCTTCCCTGAACATGATTGAGCGTTCATTTCTGTTTCCATCAAGAATCGTAAGACGGAAATCCTCATCTCCATCGCGGATGGCCGCCGCCATCGACATGAAGGGGGTGATTCCGCTGCCGCCGGCAAGGGCAATGACATCATGGCAGTCCCTTGTCCGGTCATGGAAAAACTCACCGCGGGGAGCTGAGATGACAAGCTTGCCGCCCACTCTGAAATTGCGCAGCATCCAGTCCGCCGCAAACCCGCCGGGGTTCTCGCTCACCGTAACCTCATATTCTCCTTGACGGGCGCGGCGAGGAGAGCTGGAGAGGGAGTAAGGACGAGTGACAAGGCTGTCTCCGATTTTCAGCCTTATGGATATGTACTGCCCTGCCCTGAATGGAGGAAGCGCAGAGCCATCCTCGCCGGTCAGAATGAAGCTCTTCGCCCAGGCTTCCGGGCGGTCGATTATCCTGGCTATCCGCACATTGACGCAATCAGGGTGCTGCGGCTCTCCACCGCAGCCTTTTCCATTGGGAACGCTCACCTCGTCAGAGCATGAGAAAACAGCAGCCTTCAAGTCGTGTTTGGCCAAATATCACCTCCCGCCATCTGAAATCAGGTTTTCAAACAGCAACGAAAGTCTATCATAAATATCAGCTCTGAACAGCATTTCAGACACCACATGCTCCGGAAAACATCATATGCGCCACAGAACGCCATGTTCGCCTTCTGCGCTATTGCAATTTTATTTCATTCGTATATCATGATTAACACCTGACGATAAGAATGGCGAAGCCTTAGGCGGAAAGGCCAGACAGAGCAAACAAGGGAAAAGGAAGCGAGGGAAGGCATGACGAACGACTATTCCTATATAATAAATGAGAAAAATGTTGAAAAGAAAGACCAGGCGCTTGCGAAGCAGCTGTTCCCGGTGTCAATCGCAAGGGAGGCGAGAAAGTTCCATCGCCAGATTCCGGGCTACAGGGTGACTCCGCTTGAGGCGCTTCCGAATCTGGCGCATATGCTTGGCATAGGAGGAATCTACATAAAGGACGAAGCCCAGAGGCTGGAGCTGAATTCGTTCAAGGTTATGGGCGGCTCATTCGCCATCTACAATCTGATGAAGAAGCTCCTGCACAAGGAGCATGAGGAGCTTACGTTCGAATACCTGATAAGCAAGGAGTGCCACGATGCAGTCGGCGATATCACATTCTGCTCCGCCACTGACGGCAACCACGGAAGGGGCCTGGCCTGGGCGGCAAGCAAGCTGGGGCACAAGTGTCAGATATTCGTGCATTCCGAAACCAGCAAGGCCAGGATTGACGCAATCAGGAATTACGGCGCAACGGTGACGATTGTCGAGGGCAATTACGACAATGCTGTGAGGAAAGCGGCAAAGGAAGCGGAGAAGAACGGATGGTACGTCGTTTCGGATACTTCCTGGGATGGATACACCGAAATCCCGACCTGGATAATGCAGGGATACACTTCAATGCTTCTTGAATGCCAGGAGCAGTTCGCCGGCATTGGAATGCAGAAGCCTTCTCACATACTGGTTCAGGCCGGTGTCGGGGCGCTTGCAGGAGCCGTGGTGGGCTTCTACACCGCCTTGTTCCCGGAGAATCCCCCCGTGTTTGTGGTGTGCGAGCCGGACCGCGCTCCGTGCATCTATAAATCAATAAAAGCCGGAGACGGCAAATGCCACAGCGTCAAGGGCGATCTTGACACAATCATGGCCGGGCTGGCCTGCGGCGATCCTTCGCCCCTTGCATTCGAAATCCTCAGTAAAAACGCCGGAATATTCGCCATGTTCCCCGACTATGTGGCGGCAAGGGGAATGAGAATCCTCTCCTGCCCTCTCAAGGGCGACCCGTTCGTAATAAGCGGCGAAAGCGGAGCGCTCCCGCTTGGAGCTCTTTATTCCATCCTCACCGAGCCGGAGAAAGACGACCTCAAGCAAGACCTGAAACTCGATGGGGATTCAACGGTTCTCATGATAAACACCGAGGGCAACACGGACCCGAACCATTTCAGAAGGATAATCTGGGATGGGCAGGATCCCGTTCCGCCGAAGTACAGGACAATACGCTGACCATGACAGCGCTTCAAAGCGCTTAAAGGCGCTTAAAGGCGCTTCAAGACGATTCAAGACGATTAAAGACGATTAAAGACGTTGCAAGGCGCCGCAAGGTCAATGCGAGGATTAGGTCAAGATGCGCGCCGAATCAATCCTTTGGAACAGCGAAGTCAAGAGCTTTTTCCGCAATCTCCACAAAAAATGATTCGAATAGATTATCTCGCCATCAAGGGAGAATGCAAATCCAACCTGAAAGAATGGCTCTTCACGGATTTCTGTGGGATGCTTTCCCCAATCCTTTATCTTGGCGAA
>JBQNBA010000102.1:0-7038 GCA_052170175.1 Sphaerochaetaceae bacterium
GTGGAGGTCAGGGTCAAGAAAGCGGCATTGCTTATCGAGAAGCAGCGTGATGAACTTGCGCAGCTTAAGCAGCAGCTTGAACTTGTCATGGCTCACAACGAGGAGCTTCAGATGTACGCTGACTCCTATAAGGAGGACACCAGGCTCATCGAGGAGAGCATCTCCAAGTCGTTGGAGGCTCTTGATTCTATCGAAGGGCTTGATGACCTTAATGACTTCTCCATCCAGAACGACTTCGATGTGGCTGAGAGCTTTGAGGGGGGCGCCGCCGTCACAGAGGATGATATCGACACCGACAATCTCTTCTGACCAGACCGGGCGCACGGCCTTGTGGCCGCATAGTCCATCGAGGAGCATCCGCAGGATAGCCGCCTGAGCATTCTTTATCCAAGTACGATTGGAGCCATTGCAGAACTGCGGTGGCTCCTTTTTATTTAGCTTCTCACGGATTTCTGCGGGAAGCTTTCCCCAATCCTTATATCTTGACGCATCAAGGCAGATGCCGCATCAATCCCGCAGAAATCCATGAAGAGCCTTTTTCCCGGGGCGATTGTCATTGGAAGAATAATGGCGAGAAAAATTGACATTCTGCTGAACTTATCGAATACTGTCATTGTCTTTAGTGTGAGTTGAAATAAGGACGGGATGGCAATGCTTGAAATAAAGAATCTCTGCAAGACTTACAGGCGAAATCAGACGAAAGCTAACATCGACATAAACGCAACAATACAAGAGGGCGATTTAGTCGGGCTGATTGGACCCAACGGCTCTGGCAAGACAACTCTTGTGCGCCAGATCGTGGGGCTTTCAAAGCCTACATCAGGCAGTATCTGGCTTGATGGGAAATTGATTTCGGACAAAGGCAACAAGCCTTCTGCGGACATAGCATTCTTTAATCAGAAATATATGCTGCTGGAATCGCATACCGCATTTGAAGTTGTGTATTTCACCGGGGTGTACCGCGGTCTTTCGAAGGCGGAGTCGCAGAAGCAAGCTGATTATCTCATCAAGTACTTTGATTTGGAGGGTTCGAAGGACAAGACTCTCTGGTATATGTCCGGCGGGCAGATAAAGCTGGTCATGCTGGCTGCTGCGTTCGTCGGGCGAAGCCGATACATCATACTGGATGAGCCGACAAATGATTTGGATCCAGAGAATCGGGAGCGATTGTGGGAGTTGATTCAGGTTTTCAACAGGGAGCATCATACGACTTTCATCATTGTCTCGCATAATCTGGCGGAGCTGGAATCGGTTGTAAGAACTGTATTGATTTTGAAAGAAGGGCGGGTGTTCGATTCCGGGGGCATTCAGGAAATCAAATCCAAGTACAGCCAGCACTACAAGCTTGTCATCCGATATGAATCAAAGGGTTCTGCCGGCAATCCGGAGCAGCTGCAGAAGGATGGGTATGCTTTGGAACCCGGTCAGTTCAGCAAGCTTGTGGCAAAGGGGCAAGTCTTGATGGAAGTGCAGAGAATACTGCCGCTTGTCCTTGAAATGAACGGTGAGCTTAATGTTTACAGGACTTCCTTGGTGGAAATCTTCAAGCAGCTTGTCTGCAAGGAGGAGTGACTGCCGTGTATAAGCATTTTCTTATTTTCAAAGCAGCATTGCTTGACATCAGAACACAATGGGCCTGGTATCTCCTTCTGATGATGGCAAATCCTTTGGCTGTTTTGCTGTTTCTCCAGATAATAGCAAAAGGCGTCATTGATTTTGATGCCTATATGACAGGCTCGGTGGTCATGACTTTTGGAACCGGGATATTCCTTTCGCTGGGACAGACCATATCGCACTATAAGAAGACAGCGGCCTTGGATTATTATCTTTCGCTGCCGCTTTCTAAGGAGGAGATTGTCCTCTCGCAGGTTTTCAGGAATATAGTGCTGTCGCTTCCCTCGATGATTATCATCAGCTTGATAGGAACAGCTATATATCATGTGAAGATTTCTTTGAATCTGCTGTTTTTTCTGGCGGTGCTGCTGACAAGCATTTCACTTGCCGGTCTGGGAACAATGATAGGGGTGCTGTCGCCTACAATGCAAGTGGCAAGCATAATGACCCAGGTGGTAACGCCGATTCTGATTTATTTGGCTCCTGTCTTTGTCACTGTGGCGGAGCTTCCGAAGCCTATCCAGCTTATTTCTTATGTTTTCCCGACAAGATATGCAGCCAATGCGATTCGTGCGGCTATTTCAGGTCAGTGGTCATTGGATTATCTTGTGCTTTTCCTCATCGGCGGCTTGAGCATGATGTATGTCGTGAAATTTGTTGATTGGCGGCAGGATTGAAAAGGCTCTTCACGGATTCCTGTGGGATGCTTTCCCCAATCCTTATATCTTGGCGAATCAAGATAGGATTGCGTTTGTGATTGAATGCAGCGATTCCCGACCCCTCCGCTTATGCAGGCTTGGACGCCATCTTGACCTTGCCCTGCGCAAGACAGGTTCCGCGCCAATCTGACAGAATATCATCAGAGCGCATCGGGCATAACGCCATCAGAGCGCATCAGATGCCATAAGAGAGCATCAGAGAACGCCATGATTCCGAGGGTGCCATGGTCAGTCTCGAGAATATCAATCCCACAGGAATCCGTGAAGAGCCATTGAAAAAGGGCCGCCGCATTTTTGCAGCAGCCCCCTTGGCCGTGACGCATGGTTGCGCGCGTTCACGCACGTTCACGCATGGTTGGCGGAACCCAGGACGTTGATGTTCTTGTGCATGTACATCTTCTTAAGCTCCTCTCTTGCCGGGGCAAGGTATTTGCGCGGATCGAATGCTCCGGGGTTCTCGGCCAGGTACTTCCGAATCGCCGCTGTCATGGCAAGGCGTCCGTCACTGTCGATGTTTATCTTGCAGACTGCGCTCCTGGATGCCTCGCGAAGCTGCTCTTCCGGGATGCCCACGCTGTCCTTAAGCTTTCCGCCGTATTCGTTTATCATCTTAACGTACTGCTGCGGAACAGAGGATGAGCCGTGCAGGACGATTGGGAAGCCGGGAAGCTTCTTCTCAATCTCGTGGAGGATATCGAAGCGCAGCGGGGGCGGAATCAAGATTCCTTCTTCATTTCTGGTGCACTGCTCCGGCTTGAACTTGTTGGCTCCGTGGCTTGTGCCAATGGATATGGCCAGCGAATCGACACCGGTCTTGGAGACGAAGTCAATCACTTCCGAAGGGTGGGTGTAATGGGAGACCTCGGCGCTTACCTCGTCCTCGATTCCGGCAAGCACTCCAAGCTCGCCTTCCACGGACACATCGAACTCATGGGCGTACTCGACCACCTTTCGGGTCACCTCGATGTTCTTCTCGTAGGGGAGGCTGGAGCCGTCTATCATAACTGACGAGAATCCGTTGTCTATGCAGTCCTTGCAGGTCTCGAAGCTGTCGCCGTGATCCAGATGGAGGACTATCGGGATATCGTATCCAAGCTCATGGGCGTACTCTGTCGCCCCTTTGGCCATGTTGCGAAGGATGTTTATGTTGGCATAATCCCTTGCGCCTCTGGAAACCTGGAGGATGACAGGCGACTTGGTTTCAACGCAAGCCATTATTATTGCCTGCAGCTGTTCCATGTTGTTGAAGTTGTAGGCGGGGATAGCATAGCCGCCCTTGACGGCCTTTGCAAACATTTCCTTGGTGTTGACCAATCCGAGACTCTTGTATGAGGTCATATTATCTCCTTCAATGAAGTGTTCATTACTTCGTCCATTCTATTTATATGGCAGAGGATGGTCAACTATTTATGCGGCGGCCATCCGGCTTGACAGATGATGCCCTATGGGTTTAGATGTTCACATGGTTCACATGGGAAAACGAAAGGGCGCGCTGATTGCATTGTGCTTCATCATTGTTCTGCTGGTCGTTTCGGCGCTTTACTTCTTTTTCTTTCCTTCCATCGTGCTCTGCCAGGCTTCCGGGGAGAGGATTGGCGTGTCATTCGGTCTGCGTTTGAAGTTCGCCGCCTCGGGCTATCGGCTTTCCGTTCTGACGCTTGAAGGCTATTTGCTAGACAACCCTGCCGGGCTGGAAAATAAAATCTCCGGCGTGAAGGCCAAGGTTCTGCTGCTCAGTCCCCTCGTGACGCATTTTGTCCAGAAAACTGATTTCATGACTGATTATGACGGCGCTGTTGTGATGGGCATCTGCCAGAATGACGAGAGGCGGCAGTTCGATGTCATCTTCCAGCATTCGCCGCTGTCCGGGTGGGAACAGGTGAAAGCTTATATAGTAAAGAGAAACCTCACAGCGGTTGTGGTGGTCACTGACGAGACGGCCGGGCTGGAGAAGCTTTTCGGAGATGTCTCCCAAGCCGTCATGGTTCGTGTTCAGGGCGGCATGAGGGGGGCGGACAATGCATCTGCCGCCCTTAGGTCTTCGGGGGCAGAGCTTATATGCTGTCCGTACATTCCGGATTTCGCCGAGTATCTTAGAAAATGCGGCCCTGTGCAGTGGATAGTCGATGGGAGCGTAGGAATGGCGGTGAATGATGAGTTCATTCTGGGAACGATACAGCCGGATCTGCACAGAACCTTGCTGCCGTTGCTAAAGGCCGGGGTTCGTCACAGCGGGGCGATGATTCTGCCGCTGGAATGCCGTTTTGCCCTCATGCATTGATTATTTGACGGCATTGAGCTAATATGCAGCAAGCTTTTTCTCCTGCGCAGCGTATGTTTGGCTGTCTGGCATACGATGTTTGCCTGCAGACCACCGACTGCCGGTTGCAGACCGCCGGAGAGGGCTTGGGTGCATGATGAACAGAAAGAGTGTTGTTTCTTCTTTAGCGTTGCTGCTCACCGCCATGATATGGGGAATGAGCTTCGTGGCTCAGAGCGTTGGGATGCAGAGCATAGGGCCTATTGCCTTCAATGCAATCAGGTTCCTGCTCGCAGGCTTGTTCCTCATGCCGTTTGCAATCAGGAGATGGCGCAGAAGCCCTCTGCTTTCAAAGGGCTTTAAGGACTTTAAGGGTTTTAAGGGCTTTGATGTGAATGAAGCGTCTAAGGGTGCCGCCGCTTCAACAGTCGGCTTTCAGGGGGGATTCATGAGGAAAGCCATCGAGGCGGGGGCCTTGTCCGGTTTCTTCCTTGCCGCCGGAAGCCTGACCCAGCAGTATGCCATCGCTGCCCTTCCAGTGGGGAAGGTGGGCTTCCTGACCGCATTGTACGTGATGCTCATACCATTGTTCAGCCTGGCTCTGGGAAAAAAGACGCGCTGGATTATATGGATGTGCTGCATTGCAGCGGCCGGCGGGATGTATCTTATGTGCATGGGGACGGGACAGTTCATTCTGCAATCCGGCGACCTGCTTGGAATCTCCGCTGCGGCGTTGTTTGCGCTTTACATCATATCGATAGGCTTCTATGCGAATGATTTTGATGTATTCTTCTTCTCTTCGCTGCACATCGGCTTCGCCTCTCTCTTCTGCTTTATCCCCATGCTTGTATTTGAAAGCGTCTCGTTGGCTTCGGTGGTGAATGCGATTGTCCCGATATGCTATGCAGGGATAATGTCGTCAGGCGTGGGAATGACACTGGAGGCATTTGCGCAGAAGAATATAAGCCCGACCGCCGCTTCTTTGATAATGAGCCTTGAGTCGGTGTTCTCCCTGCTGTTCGGCTGGATTATCCTAGGGCAGCGAATGAGCCCGATTGAACTCGCCGGCTGCGCCATTGTGTTTGCCGCAGTGATAGCATCGCAGCTGCCTTCTTCCAATGAAATGCATAAAGGCGTTTTTTCTAAGACCTCCGGGCTTTCCGATTACATCCGGGAGGGCTTGGAGCTTGAATCCAGCGGTCTTGCAGATTCGCATGAGGGGGTGCAAGGCTTGATGCCGACGGCCTCTGGTGCGGGAAGTGGCGAAGCGGCAAGAGGATAAGTTTCCCAGGGGGTGCAAGGCTTGATGCCGACGGCGTCTGGCGCGGGAAGCCTTTAATTCACCGGATTCATCAGACCCGGTGAGGGCAATGGTCGCAGAGCGCCTTGAAATTCGACATCAGCTGCATGGCAAGCTTATCGGCGGGAATGCCCAGCAAGGAGGCGGTGAAATCGTATATCTCCTTCATGCGCATGGGATTGTTTGGCTGACCTCGAAACGGAACCGGCGACAGGTAGGGGCTGTCGGTTTCCAGCAGCAGGCGGTCAACGGGCAAGGCTTTCAGCGCCTCGCGCAGCTTGTCTGCCTTTCTGTATGTTATGTTCCCGGCAAATGAGATGTAATATCCCAGTTCTGCAAGCTGCAATGCCATGTCAGCCTCCCCGGAGAAGCAGTGTATGATGCCCGAATTCGGGTTTCGGCAGGCTTTAAGCAGCATGAGGGTATCCGCAGCCGCATCACGGGTGTGTATTATGACCGGCATTGAAAGCTTGGCGGCGAGCTCCATCTGGAGTTCAAAGAGCTCAATCTGCCGGCTGTGGGTCGAGTAGTCCCAATGGTAGTCCAATCCGAACTCTCCCATAAATCCGCAGCGATGGGTCTTGATGTCATCCTCGACTGCCTCGGTCAGCGCCTTGGGACTGGCCGAGGTGTTCTCCGTGTCCCATGGCCCGCTCGCCCTTGCGGTGAGAATCCGGGGATGGGAAGAGGTCAATGCATCAGAGATTACAAGGTCGTCAGTGCTGACGCATATGCTTATTCCGCCTGCGAATCCGCCTTCGAACAGCTGGCGCAGCACCTGTTCCGGCTGTTCGACCAGGGGTAGATGGAAATGAGAATCAATCAGATTCCGGAAGGGCATTGCTGGTTCCATTGCTGCTTCTATTGCTGGTTCCATTGCTACTTCTGGATTCTCCTGGCTTCGAAGTTCTGCGGAAGAACGTAAGTAGAGATTGGCGGGAAGCCGTTGAAGCAAGCAGAGGCATAAGACGAAGTGTAGGCTCCTGTTGACAGGAAATAGAGCCTTGATTCGCTTTTCAGGTCATCCGGAAGCTTGTATTTGAAGTCCTGGTACATGATATCCATGCTGTCGCAGGTTGGCCCGGCGAGAATCACCTCGCTTCTGGGCTCATCTGCGGAGATGCCTTCCTTTATCTCATGTTCGG
>JBQNBA010000103.1:0-7028 GCA_052170175.1 Sphaerochaetaceae bacterium
TCTCAGCGACAGGGGATATTGATTATGAACAATATGGATTTGTAATCGAACGCGTGATAATAAAGAGATCATTATTTAAAGAGGATAAAAAATGAGCAGTTTTCAAGATTTAAGGATTGTCGACAATTTCTATCAGACATCGCTTTTCTTTCCGATGCCCACAATTCTGGTAGGCACCCTTGCGGAAGACGGCAGCACGACTTTCGGCCCATATTCGTTATGCCAGCCCTTCTATGTCGCGGGCAAGGATTATTATGCGATGATGCTCATATGCCGCAATTCCTCCAACACCTGCCAGAATCTTCTGCGAAATGGGAAATGCTCCCTCAATTTCCTGCCTGACAAAAGAAAGTATTTCAAGGAGATGGTACGCCTAGGCTGGCCGGGGGACAAGCCGCAGGAGAAGATGAAGGAATTTCTGTTCACCCCGGAGGATGGACTCATGGCGGGGTCTGATCCTGTAAACAAAGCAAGATTCCCCAAGGTGATTGCAGAAGCCTTTCAGGTAATGGAATGCACATGGATGCGAGAACTCGACGGTGCAGATAAGGACAAGCCATCCTCTGAGGACAAATATCCCGGCCCCTTCCACGACTTCAACGGAATCACCACTCCATACGGCGCCCATTTCGTCCTAAGAGTGGACAAGATCCTTATGAAGGAGAAACAATACAACGCAATCATCAACGGCGTGAAATCCAGCAGCTTCCCCCATGCCCCTGTGGACTATGGCTACAGGGATTCCAAGAATTTCTGGTATGTAAAGCACAGCAGGGCGCTACCGGAACTCCTTCCAGAGCGCGAGGCTTCAATGGAATCGGTCAGATATGCCGCAAAGCGAGCTGATGACAAGGTCAAGTTCTCAGATGATGCGCTCATTCCCCTTCTGAAAGTCCCGCGCATATTCCTGCCAACGGTTCTCAGAGCCTGTGTCGCCTGGGCAAAGGAGAACAACTGCACCCTCATCACAGCCAAAGAAATGCAGATAATAAACGATAAGCGTTCCAAAGAGAAGAAGCGATAAGAAAAACATAAGCAAGTCATAAAGAGCTTGTCCGTCAACGATAATGATTGTATCCTTTTGAAAACACATAGCTGAATCGCCACACGGTCAGCAAATATGCGAGGAACAGATGAAAAACAAGCTCACCATCGAGCAGAAGCTGCTCAGGAGAAAGCTGCACAAGCCGAATTTCTTCCTCTATTGGATCCTGATGCTTGTGATATGGATTCTGAATCTCGGTACAAGAACGCATTTCAGCTACAAGGCAAGGCCCGGCAGAGAGAAAGGCCCCATAATCCTCATAAGCAACCACGCCAGCCGGGCGGAGTATCAGTTCACCGCTCCTGTCGTGCTTCCCAAAAGGCTGAATTATGTCGTTGGATACAATGAGTTCTTCCGCTCACCTCTTAACATAATCCTCAACATGATGCAGGCGATTCCCAAAAAGAACTTCACCCCGGACATGCACGCAATCCAGCAGATAAAAAGCATAATAAAGCAAGGCGGCAACATCTGCCTGATGCCTGAAGGCATGAGCTCCATAACCGGGATGGCGCAGCCTGTGATTCCCGGAGGGGCCAAGATGCTCAAGAAACTTGGAGTCCCTGTTTATTACACCAAGATTTCAGGCGCTTATCTGACATACACGAAGCATTGCCTTGACAAGAGGACAGGCCGGGTGGAAGTCGTTGTTGACAGGATGTTCACACCGGAACAGCTGAGCAGCATGAGCGCAGCGGAAATCGAGGACACCATGAATCGTCTTCTGGCTCATGACGATTATATCTGGAACAAGGAGAAGCAGATAAAGTTCAACGGCAAAGGGGAGATGGCGAAAAATCTGGACAATCTTCTCTATATGTGTCCCGGATGCGGCGCAATGCATAGGATGGAAACAAGTGGGAACAGTATGAAATGCCTTGAATGCGGCAACACTATTGAACTTGATGAACGTTACAACCTGCGTCCAGTGAACGAAGGCGGCATCTGCCCCGCTCTTGTCACAGACTGGACGATGCTTGAGCGCAAGAAAGCCGCCGAGGATGTGAAAGCGCCTGATTTCCAATACTCGGCGCAAGTCAAGGTTGGCCTGCTGCCGGAATACAAGCTGCTCAAGCATTCTCAGACCTCCGACATCTCTGGGGAAGGGATTCTGAGCCTGGATCATGAAGGGCTTCATTTCAAAGGAACAGCATGCGCAGAGCCTTTAAGCTTCGATCTGGAAACTGAGAATGTCTACACATTCGGGATGTGCACCGACATCACAAGGTTCTACACTTTCGTTGATGGACGCTTCATTGAATTCTATCCTCATAGGAATGATGTCATGCGCTGGTTTCATCTTGCCGAGGAGATGCATAGGCTGCATGGAGGCAGGTGGCGGAACACAGAATACAGGCACTGCTGAATAGGACGAAGCATCATTTGAACATAATTGAATGCAGGAGGCTTAGCCGATGGATTATAAAACGCTTTCACTCATATTGCTGGGACTGATTTATGTTTACAGCGCATTCTTGGAATTCCTTGATTACCGTTCGGCGAACAACCCGATTCCAAAGAATGTGAATGATGTATACGATTCAGAGACTTACGGCAAATGGCGGCGGTACAATGCAGATAAGAGCCGCATAGGCATCATGGGAAAAAGCGTGACATTCCTCACGTCCTTTTTGCTTATCCTCTTTAATGCATATCCGGCTGTGTCATCAGGTGTGACAGGCATATACGTTCCAGCGATAATGGTTATCCTGCTCAATACGACAGTGAATGCGGCGGCGGGCATCCCGCTGGAATACTATGATTCGATGATCATAGAGGAACGATACGGCTTCAACCGGAAGACGAAGAAGACATTCGTGGTTGACCTGATCAAGACATTCGCCATCACAATCATCCTTATGTGCGGCGTGCTTTGCGCCTTCATAGCAATCCATCAGGCGATGGGGGATCAGATGCTTTGGCTGTTCGCTGCGTTCTTGTTCATTATGGTGCTGGTGATAAGCTTCCTTTATCCGGTGTTTTCGAGGATATTCAACAAATTCACGCCGCTGGAGGATGGGGAGTTGAAGCAGAAGCTTTCAGAGCTGCTGGATAAGAACGGCTACAAGGTGCGGGCAATCAAGGTCATGGATGCCAGCAAGCGCACAACCAAGACGAATGCCTATTTCACTGGGTTCGGAAAGATGAAGACGATAGTGCTGTACGACAATCTGCTCAAATCCGTCACGGCGGACGAAATCTGCGCTGTGTTCGCCCACGAGATGGGGCATGGGCTCCATAAGGACACGCTCAAGCACCAGATTCTTAACTTGCTCAATATCTGCCTGATTGCGGCGCTTCTGTGGTTGACCATACGCACCGAGAGCCTTTACACGGACTTCGGGTTTCGGTCTGTCAACTACGGCTTTGCTCTGGTTCTGATGATGGATATCGAGATGGCTCTGGTCACACCGTTTCTTGGGCTGTTTTCAAGCTGGTTCTCACGCCGGGCGGAATATCGCGCCGACAGGCAGGCTGTGACCGAGGGCTATGGGCAATCGCTTATAAGCGCATTGAAGAAACTTGCCAGGGATAATTTCAGCAACCTTGCTCCATCGCCGCTTCTTGTGAAGCTATCCTGCTCCCACCCTACGCTGAGCCAGCGAATCGAGGCGATAGAGGGGCAGATGAGAAAGTGAAAGAGCGAAAAATTGAAATAGCGAAATAGTGAAAATCGGCGCTCACTGACACCGCCCAGGCAAGTTTTGATACCAAGAAGACTACGCTTGATTCAGCTGATATTCCAGCGCTATCTGGATTTTATCAATTTCCATCAGGCAAATCATCCGTAAAGCTGCTTCAAATCAATCAGAATCAAATCCTTGCGGTCTATCGATTGGAATCCCGATCGTGATATGAACCCATACTTATAGCAGTTGATGCCGGTTGCCTCAACCTGTCTTATCTCCTCATCCACCATCTTCTGGGTGATAGGTTCCTTGCAAAATTTCGCCTCATAGAAAACAAAGCCATGCTCATCTTCCGTGACGAGATCGAATTCACCATTTGCTTTCGTTCTGGGATCATCGTACCAGTACTTGCCGATGCGGTCGAATGGCGCAACGGACATGCCTGACATGTTCTGTCGGATCAGATACTGTCTGCACACTTCTTCAAATTGATGCGGAACATACCACTCATCAAACTCATCGCAGATATATCTGTCATAAAACGCTTCAGGGGGCATGACATGCATCTGGGATGAAAAGCGGAAGCAATAGCGATAATAAAACATCGAGAGTGGGTCTATGATATGATATCCGGTTTTCCTTTTGCTGCTTTCATCATTGATGGGCGCCACTTTTCTCACTAGTTCCATCCGAATAAGACGATCCAAGACATCAACAAGCGTTGGACTGCTGCTTACATGGGACTGAGTAAGAATATCGGAAAATCTGGAGCATCCTTTTGCAAGGGCCTCAAAGACTTCATTGGCATTATTGATTCTTGAAATCTCCGACTTGAGATACATCGCCACTTCATTTTCAAGCCGCGCGCTTGGCGAGGCGATCAATTCGATTATATTCTCACGAACAGACAGCTTGTCATTTACGAGCCTGTTATAATACGGCATGCCGCCAAAGACACTGTATATCCTCACCCTGTCCTCATAAGAGAAAGATGGGTAGAACAACGCCGATTCCTTATAGTCCATTGGCTTCAAATCAATTGTGCGATCCATCCTGCCATAAAGCGGATTCCCTGAATCAAGCAATGATTTCATCGTGTCCACGTATGAACCGCATAATATGAATTTCAGATGGGATATCTCTCTGTACCGGTCAATCAAGGATTGGATTATGCTATCCAATCCAATCACCGATGTCCGCAGATATGGATATTCATCCAAAACCAAAATCAAATTCTCTTCTATTGCCTTATTAAAAAGGAAATCCAACACTTCCTCCATGCTGCGGAAGAGTGGTTTGGGGAAGGCAAATGTCTCCGAGATGATAGCAGCCAGACTATCAACGTTGTTAAGCTCGGTTGTCTGCTTGCATTCATAATAGATGCTCTTTTTCCCTGCTTCCCTTAATGCCTGTTTGATCAATTCGCTCTTGCCGACCCGTCGTCGCCCATATATAAGGGCTGTTTGGAGTCTATCTGCCGCAAACATTTCAGCTAGCAATTTTCTCTGCTGTTCCCTGCCGTGGAATTCCATTCGACAACCTCCGACTCGGTTATCACCGAGTAAATCATAATGCTTAGTTTGAATGAAAATCAAGTCCTTTTCTTGATTCATTCAAATCGGGTCGCTCAAATCGGGTCACTCAAATCGTATCTGAACTGCATTAATCAAAACGCAAGGATAGCAATACGCCAATCTTTTGATGTTTTTAAATTGGAACCCAAACTGCAAGCCCCTGTCTCACTCCACCAGCGCCAAGGCCTGGGCGACAACGGCATCTCCGCTTCCAAGCTCGCCCAGAAGCTTCTCGGCGGTCTTGCCCTTCACCGAAATGCATGAGATGTCTATGCCAAGGGAGTCAGCGAGGCTGCGCCTTCAGAGGTTCTTTCCTTGAGGATTCTGTCCCCGCATAGGGCAAATTCTGCGGAAGTTCCCTTTTTCTGTGGAAGCAGGGTAATTCTGTGGAAGTGTCCCCACCTGACAAAGTAATTCTGTGGTTGTATCCAAGGGTATCTGCTCAGGCATAAAGTCCCATCAAGTTGCTTATAGCAATGAGATGGGATTTTTTATGCGGAAAAACATGTAAAAAGCGAGCCTAACGGTCTCTTGGCAGGAGCAAAGCCTTCATTCACGACCGGGAATCAAAAAGGGCTGAAGACTTGGCCAAGATGCTTCGGATGGGCAGATGCTGAGGGCAGACCTTCTCGCAACGGCCGCATTGAATACATTCAGAAGCACGCGCACTGCGGGTGGATACGAGATCCTCATAATAGAAATGAGGACGGTTATGCTCACCACCGGATTCTTTTTTGCTACGGCAGAAATCCCAGACGCCATGCTTGTTGTATGCCTGAATGCGGCTATTCTGAAAACTGTGAATCAGATAATAATCAAAGTAATCCACACAGCACCGCCTCTTCTGCTCCTCAAACATCTGCGCTGCTGAAAAATTGTCGTTCAGCAGCCATCCGGACATCTTGGAAGCCACAGAGAAACGGGAACGCGGATAACGGCTGGCCACGGCTTTTCCGAATGCCACTTCCGAACCTGGATATACGTAAGCTGTATCAAAGTACTCAAAACCTGATTCAATATACTTGTCCACCATCTCGCAGACCTGGGGGATATCAATCTCGTCTCCGTTCTTGGGCAGACGCATCAAGCCGAATCCTAATTTTTTCATTTGCTTACCTGATTTACCGTTTTATTATTAATGAATTGTCTGAGATTGCCCACAGCAATATCCATTAATCTCTGTCGCGATTCCTTCGGCGCCCAGCTTATATGAGGAGTGATAAAGCAGTTTTTGGCCTTCAATAAATGACATTGCCAAGGCAAGTTCTCCGATAAAGCGCTCAGCTCCCCCATATCAAAGTTCTGTGCATATTTCTGCCAACAGCCATAAGAAACCATGCCGCTGGGGCAAAGAGAAAAACTGCATCCTCATCACAGCCAAATAAAGGCGGATAATAAATGGCAAGCGCCACAAAGATAAGAGAAATCCAATAAAAACATTTGCAAATCATCCTGCACTGATTGCATCCTTTTGAAAGCATATCATAGCGACACACCATAGCGGCATGCCATGGCGGCTTTCATCAAATCAGATTGCTTGGGATGCAACTGTTGATTCTGTCTATCGGAAAGGGCTTGGCGCACATGCAGATTATGCCGCCGAAGCTTATCGGGGATGCGGCTTTCTGTAAAATCGAGAAGGCTTTCATGTCTGTCCGGCTGGGATTCGCTGACTTCTTTATTTCCAAGGGGTGCATGCCGCTTTCATCTTCAAATATCATATCTATCTTTTTTCCATCTCTGTCACGATAGAAGACAAGCCTGCCCCTCGGAACGTTG
>JBQNBA010000104.1:0-7002 GCA_052170175.1 Sphaerochaetaceae bacterium
ACCACATTGTCAGAACCGTACCTGCGCCGCAGCTCGATTGCAATCTCGCTTCCAAGCTGTCCCAGCGAGCCAACAACGACGATATTCTTCATAGGCACAAACGAAGGCATCATGACAGGCCCCCGCCTCCGGGTTCATTATATTAAACAAATTTCAAGATGTCAAAATCTATTGATTGCCATACATCTGGCTTATCTGGATTATGTTTGGGATGGCGCGGATGCTCTTCATGATGTTCGAGAAAGACTCCTCTTTATCACATTCCATGGCGAATGTGCCCACGAGCTGGCCCTCGTCGGTGTCATTAAGGCGACCTTCTATCAGGTGGCCCCTGTACTTCTTTATCGCCCCCTCGATTTCAGAGAAGAGGTCAAGCGTGCGCTTGGATGTCACCTTGAAGCGCCTCACCAGAAGCTGCCCCTCGGCCTCCCATTCGACCGGTATCGAGCGTTCGTTGATTTCAGACATGTTCTTAAGGTTGTGGCAATCCTTGCGGTGGACAATTATCCCCCTGCCGCGCGACACATACCCTACAATGTCATCCCCCGGCTTGGGGTTGCAGCATTGAGCCAGGGAAATCATCAGATTCTTCTGCTTGCCCACCACCAGAGAGGCCTTTGAGGTGTTGGTGACGCTGCGCACGATGTCGCTGTCAGCGAACTGCTGCTCTTCCTTAGGGTCCTCAAGATCCTCCTTGGACGGCTTTGCGATGATGTTCTTCTGCAGAATAAGGCTTTCGTCGTTACGGTTGAGCCAGGCTCTTATCTTGCGCTTTGCGCTGCTTGTATTGACGCATTTGAGCCATGCAAGCTTCGGCTTGGCGTTCGGAGATGTCAGAATCTCTATCACCTGCGTGTGCTTGAGGGGCTGGGAAAGCGGTATTATCGAGCCGTTCGCCTTCGCCCCTACGGTGTGGATTCCGATTTCCGTGTGAATCTTGAATGCAAAATCAAGAGCGGTCGAATTCACAGGCAGGTCTATCGGATTGCCTTTCGGAGTGAAAACGATTATGGAATCCTTCAGCAGCTCGCTCTTTATATCGTCCATGAACGAATCAGACTGGGTGATTTCATTCTTCCAGTTCCTCAGGCGCATGTATATATCGGTGTAAGCCTCGGTGGCAAGCGCGGCGCCTTTCTCCCTTCCCGTGCTGGACTTGTACGCCCAGTGAGCCGCAACTCCGAAATCAGCTATCTCGTCCATCTCCTTCGTGCGTATCTGAATCTCCATCAGCTTGCCTTCAAGCGCCATGACAGTGGTGTGGAGGCTCTGGTAGTTGTTGGCCTTAGGCATGGCGATGTAATCCTTGAACCTGCCCTCTATCGGCGGCCAGAGGCTGTGGATGATTCCCAGAAGCGAATAGCAGGAAGCGACGCTGTCGCATATTATCCTTATGCCAAACAAGTCATAAATCTCGTCTATCTCCTTGTTGCGCTTCTTCATCTTCATGTAAACAGAATAAGGATGCTTGACACGCCACAGAATCTGAACCTTGAAGCCGGCCTCGAAGCACTTCTTGGACAGGATGTTCCTGATTTTCTGGGTGTACTCCTCATGCTCAAGCTGCTTTGAGCCAAGATAGTCGATTATATAGGCATAAACATCCGGTTTAAGCATCTTGAGCGACAAATCCTGAAGCTCATCTTTTATCCATGCGATTCCAAGACGATCGGCAAGCGGCGCATATATGTCAAGGCACTCATTCGCAATCTCCACAGCCCTCTTCTGGTTGAGGAACTGCAATGTCCGCATATTATGGAGCTTGTCTGCAAGCTTGATGATTATGACACGTATATCCTTAGGCATGGTCAGGAAAAGCTTCCTTATCGTCTCGGCTTCCTGATTGCTCTTGTTCTGAGCCTTTATCGTGGATATCTTGGTGGCTCCTTCCACCATGTTGCCTACAGCCAGCCCGAATTGCTGGACTATTTCTTCCAAGGTTATGCTCGTGTCCTCTATTAGGTCATGCAGAAGCCCGCCGCATATGGTATCGGCATCGCTGTTAAGCTGGATGAGGATCTTAGCTACAGACATCGGATGGATAAGATACGGTTCGCCGCTCGCTCTCTTCTGGTCGCCATGCTTCTCCGCAGCCAGCATCGCCGCCCTGCGGATCTTCTCTTGGTCGGTCTTGGGATAAGAAGTCACATGAGACATGAATTCCTTTATGATTTGCTCATGCATCAATATATCCTCCAACGCATCTGTTCAATCCGGCCAGATCCTTCTGAACGAAGCACCCTGCGAATCCCGTCTTTTCCAGCAAAGCCACAGCCGCCTCAGCCTGGTCGCATCCGCATTCCAGAATCAGCAGACCACCGTCCTTTAAGAAAGGCGGAGAATCACTGATTATCCTTTTAATCACGGCCATCCCTTCTTCTTCACAGAAAAGGGCCAGCTCCGGCTCGTGAAGCACTTCAGGGCCAAGCCCGCCGCGCAGACTCGGGTCTATGTACGGCGGATTCGCCGTTATCAAATCAAAAACCTGTCCTTCAAACGCTTCAAGCAAGTCGCTTTTGATACACTTTGCATTATTTTGCAGGATTTGTCTACAATTATCTTTCGCCACAGCAAGGGCTTGGTCAGACAAATCCCCAAGTGTCAGGCTGCAAGGCACTCCATATTCGGAAAGCTGGGCCTTTATCGTGATTCCGATGCAGCCGCTTCCTGTGCATATGTCCAGCGCATCAATCGGCACCCTATCCGCAACAGCCGTCATGGAGACTGCGGACTTAGCTTCATAAGGCACATCAGCGACATCAGCGAATCGACCGGCGCCAGGCTCAACTGCGAAATCTCCGGGGCGAGGCTCAACTGCAAGCCCGCATCTTGCAAGCCCATATCTCGCAAGCCCATATCTCGCAAGCCCGCATCTTGCAAAGCAGAAATCCAGAGCGCTCTCCACCAGTGTCTCTGTATCCGGACGGGGCACAAGCACAGACTCGTTCACGATGAAATCCCTTCCGTAGAACTCCTTGCTTCCGACTATATAGGCGACAGGAACCCCTTCGCTTCGTCTTTTCAGGCAATCAAGGTAAAGCGACTCCTGGCAAGCAGACAAATCCGGATCCATCGTGAAAAGGCCGGTCTGCGATACGCCCAGAACCCAGGCAAGCAGCACCCGCACATCCAGGGCAGCGGTGTCAGAAGACGCACCGAGCATCCGGAATCCAATCGCCCTGGCTTCGGATACAGTCATCAGGCCTCCTTGAGCGCCTCTTCTCCGGCGGCTATCTTAAGCGCATCTATGACCTCGCCCAAATCGCCTTCCATTATCAAATCCAGCTTGTAAAGCGTAAGGTTGATGCGGTGATCCGTCAGCCTGTTCTGCGGGAAATTGTAGGTGCGTATCCTTTCGCTCCTGTCACCGGTTCCCACCATGCTCTTGCGGGCCTCGGCACGCTCATGCTGCTTCTTTGATTCCTCCAGGTCAAAAAGCCTTGATCTCAGCACCCTCATGGCCTTTGCCCTGTTCTTTATCTGAGATTTCTCATCCTGCTGGATGACAACTATTCCGGTCGGTATATGGGTGATGCGCACTGCGCTGTCTGTGGTGTTGACGCACTGGCCGCCCGGGCCGCCCGCCCTCATCACATCTATCTTCAAATCCTCCTGCCTTATCTGTATGTCAGTCTCCTCCATCTCCGGCAGGACAGCCACAGTGCAGGCGGAGGTATGGATTCTTCCGCCTGACTCGGTCTCCGGAACACGCTGAACCCTATGGACGCCGCTCTCCCAGCGAAGGTTCCCGTAGACTTCCTTGCCGGCAATCGAGACGACTATCTCCTTGATTCCCCCAAGCCCCGTCTCGTTTATGCTCATCATCTCCATCTTGTAGCCCATGTTCTCGCAGAAATGAGTGTACATGCGATAAAGGTCTGCGGCGAACAGCGCAGCTTCTTCCCCTCCTGTTCCGGCACGGATTTCCATTATTATGTTCTTCCCCTCCAGCGGATCCGGGGGGACGAGAAGCATCTTGCAGCGATTCTCGCATTCAATCTGCGCCTCATGCAGATGGGAGAGCTCTTCCTTTGCCATCTCCACCATCTCCGTATCATGCTCGGTGCGGACAAAGGCCTCCGCTTCCTGTATCTGCAAGTCTAAGTCACGCAGCTTCTGAAGCTCCTCGACAATAGGCACAAGATGGGAACGGTCCATCATAAGGGACTTGTATTTCTTCATATCCTTAAGTGTCTCCGGCTCCGAGAGAGCCTCATCTATCGAGGAAAGCTGTTTTTCAAATTCCGGAAGTTTGTCCAGCACGTTCTGACTCCTGAGTTGAATATAAAATAATAAAAATATGACTAAAGATCGAGCTTCTTGAGCTCAAGCGAATTGGCCGCGGCCTTCTCCGGATTCAGCGTGTTCAGCTTCCAGAACACAAGGGCCGAAGCCAGAAAGAACAGCCCTGGGATAAGCCCTATATGGAAGGTGATGCCCCATTTCGCAAGCTCTGTCTGAATCGCCCCGGGGGCGTTGTCGTATCCTGTGATTCTATGACATGAAGCCAGAACAAGCGCCTGAGATGCGTAGGAGAAGCGCATGAAGAAGGCCCTTAGCCCCAGGATGATTCCATCGTTGCGCTTTTTCTCATGCAGAACCGTCTGATCCACCACGTCAGCCATGGCGGGCGTCATGAAAGTCCAGAAACCACCGAAGCCAAGCCCCCACAGCCCCATGGCCACCATGAAGCCCGGACTGGAGCGGAGGAGCGTCATCGGAATGGCAACAGCCCCCATCACGATTGCAGTGAGAATCAGCATGAGCTGGTTGTTGCGCAGCCTCTTCTGAACCTGCGCCCAGAGCAGCACTCCCAGAAGAGAGCCTATTATCATGCCGGCCATTATGGGCACAGTCTGATTGCTCTTGAGCCCCAGAACCCCTTCCACCACATAGTTCACCGAACCCGTCATGCACATGCATCCGCTCTGGTACAGGAACAGGCAGAGCAGCATGGCCAGAAGGTCACGATTGCTAAACGCCCCCTTGAGGGAAGATATGAACGAAACCCTTTCCTCGGGATGCACCCTCTCGTATTCCTGCTTCCTTGCGAACCGCTCTATCATCTGGGGCGTTTCCTTGACCCCCGGGATTATGAGGAAAGTCCCGGCAACGCCTATCACCGCCACAATCACGGATGCAATCAGATAGCTCTCCTTGACCCCATAGGAATAGAAGAGCGGCGGCAGCACGAAACCAAGCGTCATTCCCACGACCCCGATGGGAGTGGCGACTTCTATAGTCCTTGTCCGCACAGCCTGCGATCTGAACTTATCGGGGAACACCGCCTGATAATTAAGCTCCCAGAGAGAATAAAGAAGATCAAAGAAGCACAATGACACGACAAGCCAAAAGAACAAGGCCGGCTGACGGCTGCCTGCCCATTCGGCGGGAACGGCGAATATCAGCGCAAATGAGGCAGTGCACATAAGCAGCCCCAGTATTATCCAGGGGAACCTTCTCCCAAGCGTGCGCGACATGGGCGCCCATTTGTTTGTCAGGTATCCAATCAGCGGATCGTTTATCGCATTCCACACCGAATAGATTATCAGGGCCACCATGGCAAGCCATGAATTGAGCATCATCTCCTTCTCGAAGAAATAGAATACCATGACGCCTTCGGCGCCGGTAAGGAACTCAGCCAGGAATTTCCCGGTGCCATAGCTCATCATAGTGCCGATTCTCACATGCTCATCGCTCACGCATGCGCCTGCAGCCTGCGTTCCCTCCAATCTTGCATTGCCTGTCATGAATGCCATAAAACCGCCTTTATTTCTGATTCTGATATCTGACAACCATATGAATCACGGCAATCTGACCGGAGTTATTAGATATGGTGTGGTCGATGTCGCAATGGTAGACAAGGAAATCGCCTTTTTTCAAGTCGGCGCTGTTCTCGCCGGCCTTGACGCTCACCTGCCCCTTTATTATGGTCAGGAACTCCTGAGTGCCATCGAAGTGAGGTTCGGATGGCAGCGAGCTGTTGGGCGGGAACGTGAGCATGTACATCTCCAGATCCTCGACCATGCTCAGGGGAGACAGAACCTTTATCAGCACCCCGTTCTCCAACGCCTCCAGCTTGGGAGCCGTCTCCGTGCTGGTGGGATTGACAAGGAACGTCCTCTTGACGGAAACATCGGTGTTGAGCAGATCCTGAAGATCAACCCCCAGACCCTTTGCGATCTTCCAGACAGTGGCCACTGTGGGATTGACCTTGTCGGACTCTATCTGGCTCAGCATCGCCTTGGAAACCCCTGAACGCTCGGAAAGCACGTTCAACGTGAGATTGCGGGCAATGCGCAGCTTCTGTATGTTCTTTCCGATCAAAGGCGGACGTTCGGTCATCAGCATATCCCCCCTAAACTCCTGATATCAGAAATATGATTGATTCTATTGCTAAAAAAGCGGATTTGTCAACAAAGCAACCAATAAGGATTTATCAGTCAAGCAAAGGTTTATCAGTCAAGCGGGCTTTATCAGTCAAGCAAAGCTTCATTTGCCTTCAAGCGCCATTATCTTCTCGATTCTCCGCTCGTGCCTGCCCCCCTGGAACCTCGCATCAATGTAGGCATCCAGCATATCCTCAACCTTGTCGCCGTACTCCACACGTCCGCCGAAGGCAATGAAATTGGCATCGTTATGCTCCTTGCACATCCTGGCCGCATAAACGTTCTGCGGCAGGGCGCACCTGATTCCGCTCATCTTGTTGGCGGAAATGGAGATTCCTATGCCTGTTCCGCAGCAAAGCACTCCGAACTCATAATCCCCGGCACGATACTCCATGACCGCAGCCTCGGCCATGTCCGGATAATCAACCGAATCCTCGGTGAAAACGCCCAGATGATTTACCTTGATTCCCCTCGTCCCCAGATGCCTCTTTATCTTTGCGGCAATCTCTACCGCTCCATGGTCGTTAGCCAGAACAACTCCAGACATGCGATTCTCCTCGGACATGCGATTCTCCTCGGACATGCGATTCTCCTCGGACATGCGATTCTCCAC
>JBQNBA010000105.1:0-6793 GCA_052170175.1 Sphaerochaetaceae bacterium
GCCGTCTGCGAGGCGACCGGATGGATACCTGACATAGTCCACTGCCATGACTGGACTGCCGGGCTTGTCCCGTACCTTGTAAAACAAGAAAGCCGGGGGGTTTTCAGCAAATCAAGAACGCTCTTCACAATCCATAATATCGCTTATCAGGGAGAATTCCCCAAGACCGATTTTCTATATGCGATGGAGGCGCCGGAAAGGAACCTGATTTTCAATGACAAAATCAACATGCTCCGCTGCGGCTTGATATACAGTGATGCCATCAGCACCGTATCGCCTCAATATGCGCTTGAAATCCAGACGCCGCAACAGGGCTTCGGCATGGAGGAGATACTGGCAAGGCGCAAATCCGAGCTGTTCGGCATACTGAATGGAATCGACACTGACGAATGGAATCCTAAGAGCGATCCGGCCATTCCGATGCCATACAGCATAGAGGACATGAGCGGAAAGGCGGCGGCAAAGGCGGCGGCGCAGGAGAAGTTCAACCTGCCCATGGAGCACGCTGTTCCCCTTTTCGCCATGATAAGCAGACTGGCATGGCAGAAAGGGATAGAAGAGACCCTGGCCTGCATGGAAGACCTCCTGGATTCAGTCAGAGCGCAATTCCTAGTCATCGGGACAGGCGATAGAAAGTACGAGGAAGGATTCAGGTCGCTTGCGCGCCGGTTCCCCAACCTTTCCGCCAACATGGTGTTCTCTGACGAAGCGGCGCATCTGGCCGAGGCGGCAAGTGACTTCTTCCTGATGCCCAGCCATTACGAGCCATGCGGGCTGAACCAGATGTATTCACTCCGATACGCATCTATTCCCGTGGCAAGCCGAACCGGCGGGCTTTCTGACACCATAAAGGATATCGATGAGGATTCCGAAAGCGGGAACGGGATATTCATAAAAGAAGTCACCCCGCCTGCCATAGCGGAGGGCATACGGAGAGCCGTCGATATATACGGCACCGAGCAATTCATAAAGGCGAGGAAGAACGCAATGAAATCGGATTTCTCATGGGGACGTTCCGCCGCCACGTACAAGAATATATATGATATGATAAGCATGAAGGCAAAGGGAGGGATGAATGCTAAGGAATAAGAGAGTCATTGCGATAATTCTGGGAGGGGGAAAGGGGACAAGGCTGTATCCGCTCACAATGGATCGCTCCAAGCCGGCAGTGCCGTTCGGCGGCAAATACAGACTTGTGGACATTCCCATCTCAAACTGCATAAACAGCGACATAAAGCAGATATACGTGCTGACCCAGTTCAATTCAGCGTCTCTGCATACCCATATATCCAACACGTATGTCTTTGACACATTCAGCAAAGGTTTCGTGGAAATACTTGCGGCGGAACAGACGTTCCACAGCAGCACATGGTACCAAGGCACTGCTGATGCCGTGAGGAAGAACCTAAAGCACTTCTCGGACATGAATCCGGATTACTGCGTGATACTAAGCGGCGACCAGCTCTACAGGATGGACATCAACAAGATGCTCAAGCGTCACATAGACAGCGATGCGGAGCTGACAATAGCGGCCAAGCCGATAAGCCGGGCGGAATGCATCGGACTCGGAATCATCGGAACCGACTCCGAAGGCATGATAACCAGATTCTTCGAAAAGCCCTCGGAGCAACAGGACATATCATCCTTCAAGGTCGACCCTGATTATCTGAAAGCCCAGCTTGAAGTCGAGCCGAACAGTTCAAACGAGTATCTGGCCTCAATGGGAATATACATATTCAACTGGAACAGCCTTGTGCAGATGCTGGACAACGATAAAGATGATTTCGGCAAGGAAATAATACCGATGGCGCTGGGGCAGAGGAAGCTTGCCACCTTCCTGTTCAACGGCTTCTGGGAGGACATAGGTACAATAAAGGCATTCTACGAAACGAATCTTGATCTCGCCAACATGAAGCCTCAGTTCAACTTCTATGACGAGGAGATGCCCATATACACCCACCGCCGCCATCTTCCTGCGACCAAGATGAACTTCTGCAACATCTCAAGCTCCCTTGCATCAGAAGGATCCATAATAACAAATGCCTACATCGTCAACAGCATAATAGGCGTCAGGACGCTCATAGAGAGCGGAGCATCGCTGGATGGCGTATACTGCATGGGTGCGGGATTCTACGAGACCGAGGAGCAGAAGGAAGAGAATCATAGGAACGGTGTTCCGAATGTCGGCATAGGCAAGGGAACCATGATACGCCGAGCAATAATTGACCAGAACGCCCGCATCGGCGAAGGTTGCAGGATAGGAATCGATGACATACCGCGGCCGGAAGGAGATTTCGATAACTACAGCGTCCATGACGGAATAATAGTCATACACAAAGGGGCGATAATACCGGACGGCACCAGTATGTAATGGCTCCGGATAACCTTTGATTCGGATAGTTTGATTAGGATAGCCTTTGCTCCGGATAGCCTTTGATTTGCATAACCTTTGATTCGAATGCTCCTCCGACGCATAATCGTTGACCTAAAGGCGTGTGCCAAAAGACGTGAAGCAAAAGGCGTGAAGCATCATGCCTGCCGGGGAATCAGATTTTCATCAGGCTTTCATCAGCCTCTCGTCTCTTTCTTTTTCTGAAAACTCTTTCTTTTTCTGAATCCATTCCCTTATGCCGGCCAGACATGCGAAATCGCTGGGAACCATGTCATAGTCATCAAGGCTTGCGGCATCAACCCACCTGAACTCAGTGTGGCAGCTCTTTTGAAGCGGCTGGCTGAAATCAGCCGACACCTCGTAGACACGCAGGTGATATAGAACGTCATTGTTGGAAAAATCATGGGTGCATATGAGACCTTTAACATCCACGTCGATTCCAAGCTCCTCATGGAACTCGCGGCGAACCGTCTCCTCAGGTGCTTCACCCCACCGGTTCTTTCCTCCGGGGAACTCCCACATTGCCCCTATGGAGCCGCCTTCCATGCGCCTGCCTATCAGCACCTCTGAATCCCTTATCCAAATCCCGCTTGTGGTTATTCTCTCATGCATGCAACACAAAGCCCCTTGCAACACAAAGCCCCTTCCAACACAAAGCCCCTTCCAACACAAAGCCCCTTCCAACACATATTCTCTTCCAACATCAAGCTGCCGCAAAGCCCCTTCCAACATCAAGCTGCGCAAAGCCCCTTCCAACATCAAGCTGCGCAAAGCCCCTTCCAACATCCAGCCCATTCAAATAAGGACAAACGCCGGAAAGAAAAAATGGAGCGCGGCCACAGCCAGGCAGAACCAGCCCAGCAGCCTTCGCGCTTTCTGATGCCTTGCCGTGCCATCCGATTCAAGCCCTATGGTTTCCGCAAGTATCCTCTGGGATTCCTCCACCGGAATCCGGGCTTTCTCAAACCCCGTCTGTGACAGCAAGGCGCGGAGCTTCCCGCGGAGGCCATTGCCGGTGGCGCTGCTCAGATAATGCACGGCAAGAAGCAGCACAGCGATAGCCGGGATAAGATCGCCCAGGATGGCAGGACCCGGAGGCATGGGCATGAACAGCAGCCCGGCAGATATAACAATCCCTGCCAGCACAAGCACAAGCTGCCCCAATCGGTTCTTGCGAAGGCTCGCCTTCATATCAACAAGAAACATCAGACCTCCATCATAGCGTCTTACAAGAATCAGCCCTGCGCCAATCAGAAGGTATGCAAGCGACAGAAGGTAGAGTTGAATCATCCACACCCCTCCATCGCCTTCCCGACAGCCTCAATCAACCCCATGCTGTCAAACCATCCCGACAATCCACAGGCAATGCGGCCGGCCCTGAGATGCAGAAGCACGCCATTGACTGCGGCGGCCTCTGCTTCCATGCCCTGTCCAAGCAGACTTGTTATGATTCCGCAGAGCACATCCCCGCTCCCCGCCACGCCCAGCTGACCGAGGTTTCCCCATACAATGGATATCCTTCCCTCGGGAGAAGCAATCCATGTGACGTTGCTCTTGGCCACTATGACGGCGCCAAGAGCGCCGGCCTTTCCAATCAGCCTGTCAATGTACTGCTCTGTGCTCAGCGCGCCAATATCATCAATTTCCAGCAACGCCTTGAGCTCTCCCATATGCGGAGTAAGAATCAGCGGCTTGCTTCTCTTGATAGCCGTAATCCGATTGATGAGCCGCAAAGCTCCCGAATCAAGCACAGTGGGGATATCAAACGCAAGAAGACGCTTGAGGGCTTTCAGAGAATCAGGATTCTCTGTATCCAGACCGTTGCCCATCCCTGCCGCCTGGAATCCACCAAGATCGTCATCCCAGCTGCCGGACATGAGCTGCGGATAATCAAATGACCTGGCATCCCCTGACCGTACCTCCCCTTCCCTGTGCAGAACCGTGACAAGCCCTGCTCTGGCTCTGAAAGCGGCCAGACCGGCCAGAACCGCCGCGCCTTTCTGACTTTCCTTCCCGCCAAAGAACGCGACATGACCCCTGATGTTCTTGAATGCGCTGGAAGCGAGCCGCCCTATGGAGATGTCGGAATCATCGACAAGCCGGATGTCAAACGAGCCGTCATCAAGCAGCCTGCGCGGGAAAAGCGGATTCTTTACAATCGGAAGCTGTGCCTCGGAAACCCTGGAACTGGCATATGGAGCCAGCAGGCATGGCTTGAACGCACCGAAAGTGACTGTCATGCGCGCCTTGACGGATATGGCATTCAAGGCGGTTCTGTCGGAAATTCCGGAGGGGATATCGACTGATATGATGTTTGGATGCCCCTCAAGAGCCTTGAGCGCAGCCAGCCCCCTCTCGTCCATCGGCGCATGGAATCCCGTTCCGTACAGAGCATCTATCACAATGCCGCCCTGCGGAATGAAATGAGACATATCCGTGACCTGCACCCCGTAGAGCATGGCCATGTCCCTTTGCCTGGCGCATTCATCATTCAGCGCATCGTAAATCTGGATGCAGCGGACATCGGCGGCGAATGAATTGACCAGATGCCTCCCTATGGCGAATCCATCTGCGCCGTTGTTGCCCTTGCCGCAGATTATCTGGACAAGCGAGCCCTTGGCAACGCTGAGCGTGGAAACAAAGCCTACGGCAGCGTTTTCAATCATCAATGCTTCAGGAACCCTGAAATCCCTGACCGTCATGCGGTCAATCAGAGAAACCTCAGAACATCGCAGAACCTTTTCCATGCTATCAGAATAAACTTAGATTGCCGATTTTTCAACCATGATGACGATTTTCAGATTGTTGACAAACAAACCGATGGAGTGTAGAGTCTAGTTGTCCTGGGGTGGCCTTAGCGCCTGAGATCAAACCCGTTGACCTGATCCGGATAATACCGGCGTAGGGAGCGACTTTCTTCCCCATGGCATAGAACTTCTCAAAGGAGGCTTTCTAATGAAGAAAAGCTTGCTTCTGGTTTTTCTGGCCGCAACAGCGATTTTCAGCTTGGTCGGGAAAGGTGTCAGCGAGAGCAAATCCGCTGACAATGAGCTTAATGTTTACTGCTACGACTCGTTCGTTGGAGACTGGGGGCCCGGCGCAGCTATAAAGGAAGGCTTCGAAGCCAAGACCGGCATCAAGCTTAACCTCATAAGCTGCGGAGGTGCGGCCGAGATGCTGCAGAAGCTCCGCTATGAGGGGGATAAGACCGAGGCCGACATGGTCATCGGAATCGAGGACTCGCTTAACGTGGATCACTCGATTTTTGAACAGATATCGTTTCCATCCTCCGTCACCCTCGCTCCTGCGCTGTCAATCGAAAACGGCGTGCTTGTCCCGTTCGACTACGGCGTGTATGCCTTTGTCGCAGATACCGACAGAATCTCCGATCTGCCCGCCAGCCTTGATGATCTGACTAAGCCTCAGTACAAGGACCGGGTCATTCTGATGGATCCTCGGACATCATCAGTGGGAATGGGTCTGCTGCTGTGGACAATATCCGCATATGGCGAAGACGGGTATCTTGACTGGTGGGAGAAGATGAAGGATAACGCGCTTACAATAGCCGATTCATGGTCATCGGGCTACGGTCTTTTCACCGAAGGAGAGGCGCCGCTTGTCATAAGTTTCAGCACAAGCCCCGTCTACCATGTGATGTACGAGGACACAACCGCCATAAAGGCCCTCGAATTCTCCGAAGGCCATCATGGATGCATCGAGTATGCCGGAATCCTTAAAACCGCCTCCCATGAAGACAATGCCAGACTGTTTCTGGAGTACCTGCTGACCGAGGCCCAGAGTGAGATTGCAGTTGACAATTCGATGTTCCCCGCAAATGCAGGCGTCTCCCTTCCGGCAGCATTTGACTATGCGATGAGGCCTCAGAAGGTTTTCTACACCGACCGCGAGACACTGGTGGCAAATCAGGGGAAATATATCGAGGCCTGGTCTGAAATTATGGTCAAATAGCACATTAAAGCGGCATTAAAGCGGCATTAAAGCGGCATTATGCCTTGAAAGTTTGAGGCATAACAATCAAAATGCAGGCAAGGAGCGCTCAAAGCATGAAGAGCATGGCTATGCCGGGAAAAAGCAGTCCGTATGGTTCGACGACATTCGTTTCAATGACGCCTTACCCTGCCATGGCGGTGCTCGTGGCTCTGTTCTTCGTACCCCTTGCCTTCACGCTGTCGCAAGCCTTTCTAAAAGACGGCAAGCTCAGCTTCTCCGTCATATCGGCGGTTTTCTCCAAGCCATATAACCTGAAAGTGATTGGATTCACCTTCCGACAGGCGGCTCTGAGCACTCTGATTTCGCTGCTGATAGGTCTTCCCGGAGCATGGATAATGGCCAGATTCAGTTTCAGGGGAAAGAAAATCCTAAGGGCGATCTGCACCGTTC
>JBQNBA010000106.1:0-6705 GCA_052170175.1 Sphaerochaetaceae bacterium
TTTGAGTATAGTGTTGTTGGTTCTTTTCATCCTGGTTTCGCTTGCGCTGATTTTCATGGTGACGATTCAGAGCGATGACAGCAGCGGGCTGGGCGGGGTTTTCGGCGGTGACGGCGGCAATTCCGCTTTCGGCGGCAGATCCGGCAGGGTGATAAACAAGATAACGGCTTATCTTGGGGGCGCCTTCATCGTGCTTGCTATAGTGGTCGCTGTCCTGAACAAGTCGCCGGATAGCTCGATTCTGAGCCAGGCGGCGGTGCAGGTGCAGGAGAGCCTGGAGACTGTCCAGACTGAATCACCTCAGAACTGATTCATTGCGGTTGGATTCGCCTACCTTGCCAAAAGACAGGGTAGGCTGTTGTCTTTTATAGGAGAGACGCTTGAGAGTTTGCTTGTTGTATGGAGGAACGGACAAGGAAAGCCATGGTCTGAAGGTTCTGGCCGATGCTCTTGCACGTGGAATCGCTCAACAGGAGGGGAATCCCGTTGTGGAGGTTTTCAATATGCATCATGAGCGTGGGCGAAAGGTTTCATGCTTTGACTTCATCATCATGGGCACCGAGGCTTCCACGCTGTTTGGCGGCAGGATTCCTCCCATAGTCGCAGATTTTCTTAAAGACTGCGGAAGCTTGGCCGGCAAGAGATGCTTCTGCTTCATAAGCAAGAAAGGACTAAGGAAAGGCAGAACCCTTGGGGTGTTGATGAAAGCCCTTGAGACCGAGGGTGTTTTCGTAAGCAACTTCAATGTTCTGGATTCGCCATCACTGGCGGCCGCAGTCGGGAAACGGCTTAAGCTGACCAAGGATCAAGCCAGTTTGTAATATTATTCGGAGGATTCGCTTTTATGACTTTCATGAATAGAAAGACATTTATCGCAGCTTTGCTTATCATGGTCATTGCGGCAGGAGCGGCATCAGCCGCCACGGTGGCAACGCCCGCCGCTACTGTCAATCTCATACGAACGACTATAATCCCAAAATCAGATTTGGAGGACGCAGTGAATGCGGCCAAGGCGCAGGGATATCAGCTGTCCACGCTGGAAGTCCTGCAGACATTGATAGAGAATGCGCTTCTTGATCAGGGTGCCGAGCGGGCTGGAATAGTGATTTCTGAATCCGAAAAGAATCAGCTTCTCGCCCTGTATAAGACCAATGTTGTGGAGCCGCAGTACGGCTCTATGTCCGATGATGATTTCAAGAAGCTGATTGAGGGCTCGGGAATGACGATTGAAGAGATAAAGGATTCCCTTGCCACGATGCAGCGCAGGCGGAACTATGTGCTTTCGGCGAAGCAGTCGTATTTCACCCAGGATGCTCTTACGCCGACTCGCGGGGAGATTGAATCGTACTATCGCAAGAACCGCTCCATGTTCGCCAATTCAGAGGCTGTCAGGATAGCCCTTGTTATTATGACCAAGGGCGAGGACGCTGCGGAGAACGAGGCGAAGCTCAAGACCTTGCAGGATGTGCTTTCCCGGATTCAAAGCGGCAAGCTTACCTTTGAGAAGGCTGTGTCCGCTTATTCCGAGGATGCTGCGAGCCGTGCGCAAGGCGGTGAGGTGGGCTGGCTGCCGATTGACAACGAAGCCCGCAGAGCTTTGTTCGGCGAGGCGCTTTACGATGCCGCATTCGCCTTGGATGACGGTGAGATTGCACCGCAGGTCGTGGATTCGAACATTGGATATGTCATCGTGAAGGTCATGAGGCACACCCCGTACAAGATGCCCGCCCTTGATGAGGCTCTTTCTCCCGCCTATCCTGAGGTAACCGTTGCTCAGTCCATTTCAAGTGTTCTCCAGCAGGATAAATTCGAGAATCAGCTTAAGAAAGCCGCTGCGGAGCTTATTGCAGAACTCACCAAGCAGGCCAGGATAAACATTCTTTATAAAGAGGCGAATTGATGAAATCACGCCATCTGGCACGGTCATTGGCTATGCAGACTCTGTATTCGCTCGATTTCTCTCATCAGCTTTATGATGACGAGGGGAACAGCATGCATGAGGCATTGGCTGCGGCTGACATCCCATTCGCCGGAATATCGGCGGAGGAGGAGGCGCAGCTTGAGATGGATATACGCTATTATGCCTCTTTCCTGATTCATGGAACGCTTGAGAATCTGGACAGGATTGATGGACTGATTGAAAGATACTCCACAAACAGGCCGCTTGATCGAATCAACATCGTGGATAGGAACATTCTGAGAATCAGCTTCTATTCACTGCTGTTCTGCCCCGATGTTCATCCGCATATTGTGATTGACGAGGCTGTGAAGCTCTCGCAGGAGTTCAGTTCGGACCGCAACTACAAATTCGTGAACGGAGTGCTGGATTCATATGCAAGGCAGACAAGGGAGGCTGCGGGCGATGATAGAGCTTAAGACGAAAGGCGATATGGATGCCATTCAGGAGAACGGCAGGATAATCTGTTCGCTTTTTGACAAGCTTGAGACCTGGCTTGAGCCCGGCATGTCCACTTGGGATATCAATCAGTTCTGCGAGGATTACATAACGCATCGGGGAGCGTATCCCAGCAGCAAAGGCTTCGAGGGGTATCCCGCCGGCACCTGCATATCTGTCAATGAGCAGGTAATCCATGGGATTCCCAGCAAGAACAAGAGGATAAGGCTTGGCGATATTGTCAGCATCGATATAGTTGTGGACAAGGACGGAAACTATTTTGCAGACAGCACCAGAACGTTCGTTCTGGGGCATGTCGCAGAACGGACAGCCTTGCTGGTGAAAACGACGCAGGAGTGCCTTGATCTGGCGATAGAGGCCGCCGGAAGAAAAGGGGCCAGGATGAATGACATAAGCAATGCGGTTTTCAGCCATGCGAATCAGTTTGGCTTCGGTGTTGTGCGGGATTTCTGCGGCCATGGGGTGGGTTTCGCCCTGCATGAGGATCCCGATGTGCCTAATTTCGTTTCCCCCTACCATCCTAATCTGCGATTGAGGGAGGGCATGGTTCTGGCGATAGAGCCCATGATAAATATGGGCACGCATCGCGTAGACGTCATGAAGGATCAATGGACTGTCGTCACAGCCGACAGAAAGCCTTCAGCTCATTTTGAACATACAATAGGAATCACAGATGAGGGGATTCGTGTCCTCACGGTGATGTGAAGATTCGCTTCTGGAGGGTTGGTATGGAAAAGGAATTCGTGACGCCTGAGACGATTCGTGATGAGGCTCTGAAGCTTTGCCACAAGATGTATTCAGAGGATCATTTTGTCCCTGATGTGATTTATGTTTCCCTGCGGGGCGGCGTGTACATGGGGAATGTCATGAGCGAGTATTACAAGATTGTCCGCTCAAAGGAAGGCAAGCGTCCTGTTTTCTATGCAGCGGTCGTCGCCCGCAGCTATTCCGATATCCGATGCCAGACAAGGGTCATGGTGGACGGCTGGACATATTCGCCTGATTACCTGCGCTCCGGAGACAAGATATTGATTGTCGATGACATATTTGATACAGGAAAGACAGTCAACGCCCTCACAGATATAATACTCAACAAAGGTATTCCGCGCGAGGATATAAAGATTGCGGTATTTGATTATAAGGTTCCTCTTTATAAGAATGTCCAGCCGCTTCCTGTCCAGCCGGATTATTACTGCCGCAAGCATGTGCTTGAGTCGGAAGATCAGGAGACTTGGATTCATTATCTCTGCCATGAGTTCGTCGGCCTTTCGAGCGATGAGATCGACAAGGTTTACTCAAATCCGGAAGTCCGCAGGATTCTCCATGAAATCCGAGGGGACGGCAGATAGCAGATAGGCAGATTTTTACACACGCATTTCCCTGTTGAACGGCCTGCCCAGCGCCGCAGGTCCTTGCTTGTTGGAATTGCGGTTGAACGCAAGCACGATGATGACAAGCAGATACGGCAGCATGGTCAGGAATTCATAGTATTGAAACTGAGGCACAAAGATTTGAATCTGAGTCTGCAATGACTGTGCGAAGGTGAAGAGCAAGGCTCCCAGGAATATCCTGACAGGGTGCCATTGTCCGAAATAGACGAGGGCGACCGCTATGAATCCACGTCCTCCTATGATTTCCGCATTGAACATCTTGGCTTGGCAGAGCGTCAGGAAAGCTCCGGCGAAACCGGCCATCGCGCCTCCCAGCATGAGGCTTTGATAGCGTATCCTTGTGACGTTTATCCCAAGGGAATCCGCCGCCCGAGGATGGGTTCCGACCGCTCTGACCTTCAAGCCCCACGGTGTCTTGAATATTATGTACCAGGCGATGGGAATCATCAGATAGGCGATATAGACAATGGGATTATGGGTGAAGCATATTGTGCCCAGAACAGGGATTTTCGACAGCAGAGGGATATCCGTGGCGGTTATTCCCGTTATCGACTGGGTTCCGCCTATGTATGAGCGGAAGAAGGTGCCCGCCAGCCCCACGCCGAACATCTGCATCCCGATTCCCGCTATGCCTTGCGGAGCCCTGAAGGTGATGACCACCAGTCCGAACATCAGACCCAGCAAAGCGCCGCAGGCCAATCCGGCCAGAAGACCCAGGGCATTGACATAACCGGGGACAACGCCGGCTCCGCCGACAGAGAAAGGAATCAGCATCCCAAGGAACGCCCCCATGCTCATGATTCCTTCGCAGCCGAGGTTGAATATCCCCGCTTTCTGGTTGAACATCTCGCCCATTGAGGCAATCATCAAGGCCACGGCGAAGCGCACGGTCAATGTCAATGTGTTTACAATCATCGCTCCCATCTCAGGCCTCCTTTCTCTTGACGAAGAATCGCCTTCTGAACCGTTCCTGCGAATAAGGATTGCTGATGACCATCTGCACCGAGACTATTATGAGGATTATCAGCCCTTGGAGCGCCACGACCAGATTCGGCGGAACCGAGGTCATTATCTGAAGGTTCACCTGGCTGTACAGCAATATTCCGAAGAAGAAAGAGGCGGGAATGATGGCTATCGGATGAAGAGCGGCGAACAGGGCCACGACTATTCCTGAGAATCCATAGCCCGAGGTTATGCCGCTCATAGCTCTGCTCTGGACCCCCATCAGCTCAACGGCCCCCGCCATGCCGGCGCAGGCTCCCGAGATGGCCATCGAGATCATCAGATAAAGCGGAACGTTGATTCCGCCGTACCTGGCAGCTCTTGAGGAAGCGCCGGCGGCTCTCATCTTATAGCCATATGTTGTCTTGAACAGAAGCACGTAGATGACTGCGACCAGAATCAGCGCCAAGATGATGCCTTCGTGAAGCGAGGCGCCGCGGATGAATTTGGAGAGGAGGGTGTTCTCCGGCAGGCGAGCGCTCATGGGGGTGCCGGTCTTTTCGTTAGGATCCAGCAGCGGAATGCGGATGCAGAAGCTATAGAACTGCAGAGCGACATAGTTGAGCATGACTGTGGAAAGAAGCTCGCTTACATCAAGCCTGGCCTTCAAGATTCCGGGGATGAAGCCGAAGATGCCGCCCGCCAAGGCTCCGGCGAGAATGCAAAGCGGAATCGCAATGGCTCTAGGCAAGCTGCCGACAGCGAAAGCCGTTGCGCAGGCAGCCGCAACGCCCATGTACATCTGACCTTCGGCTCCTATATTGTGGATTCCGCTCTTGGACGAAACGCATATTCCCAAGGCGATGATAGTCAGCGGAATCATCCTTGTAAACACCTCGCATATCGATCTGACGTTTCTGAACGGCATGGAGATTATTATCCAATATGTCTCGAACACGTTCCCGCCGACTGCTAGGATGACCAGCGCTCCGACCAGCAGGGCAATGAGAATCGCAGCGAGAATCACTGTGACCTTGTACCATATCTTGTAATCATTCATCTTCCTTGACTCCCGCCATCAGAATGCCCAATCGGCTGCTGTCCGCCTCTTCCCTCAAGAGAACCTTCTGATTCTTCCCCTTGAATATGACGGCGATGCGATCGCTCAGGTTCATTATCTCCTCAAGCTCCTCGCTTATGAGAAGAATCCCCACGCCTTTATTGCGGAGTTTCAGCAGCTGCCTGTGTATGAATTCCGCAGCCCCCATGTCAAGGCCGCGGATAGGGTAGACACAGACTAGAAAGCGAGGCTTCCTGTCTATCTCCCTGGCCAGGATGACCTTCTGTATGTTTCCTCCGGAAAGCGACCCGGCCGCTACATGCATATGCGGCGACCTGATATCGAAATCCTTGCGGAGCATCTCGGTGTATTCTTCAATCTGCCCGTTCTTCAATAGGTGATGGTGCGAGAACCGAGCTGCCTCGCTGTCCTTGAGAATCATGTTCTCCTTTATGGACATCGAGGGGACAATCCCCTCCACATTGCGCTCTTCAGGGATATAGCCCATTCCAAGATTAATCACCTGCCGTGAGGTGAGATTTGATATCTCCTTCCCATTGAATGATATGCTTCCGCTTTCTGCTTCTCTCAAGCCGTTTATCGCCTCCGCCAGCTCCTTCTGCCCGTTTCCTGAAACGCCTGCCAATCCTACAATCTCTCCGGAACGGATTTCAAGGTTGAAGCCGTCCAGGGCATAGAAACCTCTGTCGCTTTTCACTTTCAGGTTCTTTATGACGAGGCATGGCTCTCCATGGCACGGCTCCTCCGTATTCTCTGTGGTCTCTATCTCGTGACCCGTCATCAAGGCGGCGATCTGCTTAGGGGTGTAGTCGGAGGTGTTTCCCTCAAAGACGACTTTCCCGTGCCTCATTATGCTTACCTTGTCGGACAGCGCC
>JBQNBA010000107.1:0-6651 GCA_052170175.1 Sphaerochaetaceae bacterium
GCATATCGTCCCAAGAATGTATCGCGGCAAAGGCGCTTTGCATCCCACAGCCACAGGCGAGCTTGGCTTCGGCGTCAGCTGCATCCGGGAGTATGACGTGAATATATTCTTTATCCGGGGGAAACAGCATCTTGCAGCCATTGATTCAGGTTACAAGGATTATCCGGATCTGATGGAGAAATGCAGCAAAATCGGCATCAATCCGGCTGATGTGACAGAGCTGTTTCTTACTCACGCCGATCCTGACCATGCGGGCGGATTGGATCACCGGTGTGCAAATCCATTCAAAAACGCCAGAATCTTCCTTGGGAAGCTGGAAGAGAATTATTTGACCAACACATGGCACAGAAAGAAGATCGGACCTATCAGGTTGAAGAATCCAGTGCAGATCAAAAGAGGATATCAGCTGCTTGAAGATGGAGAAACCGTTATGCTTGGCGATTTGAAAATCACCTCCCTGCTGGTTCCGGGTCATACGCTTGGGCACAGCGCATATCTTGTCAACGACGAGCTTTTGTTCACGGGTGATTCGATTGCGCTCAATCAGACGGGCGGATACTGCTTCTTTGATATCTTCAATCTGGACAGCGAGCTTAACAAGAAGTCTCTCAAAAGCCTGAAAGAACGTGTCGCCGGATATGATCTGAAAGCTGTCTTTACCTCTCATAACGGATGGACTGAAGATGCGAAGAGCGCATTTGACCATGTGGATGCCATACCCGTGATGTCAAAAAGAAAGCCATTTGACAAGACGGCCCCCTACGACTGCTTCAAGGGGCAGGACAAGTAAGAGACTGGGAACAATCAGGAAGGCCGGACTGCCCCGGATGCAACGTCTCGGACACAAGGCTCCAGACCGTCTCAGGCACAAGACCCAGACACGAGAGAAAAGAAATCGGCATAGCCGGAACAACCCAAACTATGCCGGTATTCTTTCAGCAATGGCAATCTTCAACAGGTGGCCGGCTCAAGATTCCGCCTTTCCATGAAATAATCTTTCCATGAATAAATCCATGGATGGGCAGAAGTCCTCCGACCGCTGCGGAATCCCAGTGCTTACATGCGGAATCCCAGTGCTTACATCCGGAATCAGCACTTGCATCCGGAATCAGTACTTTCCGTACATCGGGCCAAGGGACATGCAGGCGCGGTAATCCGCCCCTTCCGGATCCATGCCGAACGCATTCCACACATTGGGTCTGAACACCTTGTCCTGAGGAACGTTGTGCATGCAGACAGGTATCCTCAGAATCGAGCAGAGGGTGATCAGGTCTGCGCCGATGTGCCCATAGCTTATGGCTCCATGATTAGCGCCCCAGTTCGCCATCACGCTGTACACGTCCTTGAACGGGCCGTCCTTGCCGTCGATGCGCGGTGCAAACCATGTGCTTGGCCATGTCGGGTCGGTTCGCTTGTTGATTATTTCAAACACCTTATCAGGCAGGCTGCAAGTCCAGCCTTCGGCCAGCTGAAGCACCGGCCCGAGTCCCTTGACGATGTTGACCCTCACCATGGTGCATGGCATCCCGCCTTCCGAAAGGAATGTTGAGGAGAAGCCGCCGCCACGGAAATACCCTCCATTGGCAACGCTGAACTTGACGCGCTTGAGGGTTTCCTCGACATCCGTCTCGTTGATTTCCCAGAAATGCTTCATCTCGCTTTCGCCATCGCTGTTATTCATCGCCCCGATTGCATCGAGAGTGGTCGCCCCGCTGTTTATGAGATGCATGAATCCGTTCTTGGCCAGTCCTTCCGGCTTCCATCCAGTCACGCGCTCCACAGCATCCGGCGACCAGTATGTGCGCACATCGGAGAATATCTGGGCACGGTTGGTAAGAAGCTTGTTGAACAGCATCGCCGTGCCGTTCAGACTGTCATTCTCCGTGGCCATCACGAAAGGCTCCCTTATTCCGTTCCAATCGAAGCTTGTGTTAAGGAAGGTTTCCATGAAATCGCCGTTAGGCCAATGGTCGGTCCACTGCCTCTGCCCCTGGAAGCCGCCCAGAAGTGAATTATGCCCATTTGCCTCTTCCTTGAATCCAAGCTTGACGAGCTTTGGATTGCCCACCATGAGATCGCGGGTGACAATCGTCATCTTTATGCAGTAATCCAAATCCCGATCCAGAACCTCGGCGGATTTCTTCCATTCAGGCGGATTCACTGTGTCCGGAGCGATGGCCACATTGTCAGCGACCCACTTTCGGGCTCTCTCGAATTCCTCGGGGTCATAGATGCCCTCATTTATACGGCGTTCAACCTCGCACATGTCAATCGCTTCGGTGCCCATGCCCAGATAGCTCTGGAAGAAGTCCTGATCAACTATCGACCCGGCGATGCCCATGGCGCAGCCGCCTATTGAAAGGTAGCTTTTCCTTCTCATTGTGGCTGCGGCCACTGCGGCCCGTCCGAAGCGAAGCAGCTTCTCCTTTACATCTTCCGGGATTGAGGTGTCATCGGCATCCTGGACATCACGTCCGTATATCCCGAATGCCGGAAGCCCCTTCTGGGCATGAGCGGCCATTATGCAGGCCAGATAAACAGCCCCGGGCCGTTCTGTCCCATTGAAGCCCCAGACCGCCTTTATCGTCATCGGATCGCTATCGAAAGTCTCCGTGCCATAGCACCAGCATGGGGTCACCGACAGAGTTATGTCGACTCCGGCCTTGCGGAATTTCTCTGCGCACATGGCCGCCTCCGCCTGGCCGCCGATGGTGGTGTCAGCTATTAGGCATCTGACGCTTTCACCGTTTGAATACTTGAGGTTATCCTCCAAGAGCCTCGCCGCTCTGCGGGCCATGTTCATGGTCTGCTCCTCAAGCGACTCCCGCACGCCGCGCTGGCGGCCGTCGATGACGGGCCTGATGCCAATCACGGGGAACTCATCCTTATACCGCTTCTCGGGTCCCACATTCTTCATTTTAATGTTTGCCATATCCGAACTCCTATGCTATAGTAATCATGTAATCGTTTACACAACCATTATTCCATGCATTTGGAGAATTGGCAAGTGAAACTTGAAAGGAGTTTGAGATGCTAAAGAACGTGCCATCTATACTGTCCCCGGAGCTTTTGAAGATCATGATGGAGATGGGCCATGGGGATGAGATTGTGATAGGAGACGGGAACTTCCCGGCCGCCAATTGCGCCCAGCGTCTTGTCCGGCTTGACGGACATGGAGTGGCTGATATATTAGAGGCGATGCTAAGATTCTTCCCGTTGGACACTTATGCAGACAATGTGATTCTGATGCAGCGGATGGAATGTGACAGCAATCTGGAAATCAGCATATGGAAGGATTACGAGAGAATCTGCCGCAGCGGGGATTCTGGATTCAAGGGGCTTTCATATATAGACAGGTTTGACTTCTACGAAAGAACCCGCAAGGCCTTTGCCGTTGTGGCAACGGGAGAGACTTCGATCTATGCAAATATCATGCTCCGGAAGGGTGTGGTGAAAGAATGATGAAAACGTTTACAAATTTTTCTTGACAATTCGGGAAAAGCAGGTGAATATGCAATCATGCGGGATGTCCCGCAGAGAAAACACAAGGAGCACAATATGAAGAAAGTCCTAGTTGCACTTTTGGTCCTCGCACTTGCGATGGGTTCGGTTTTTGCAAGCGGCGCAAATGAAAAGGCCGCGGCGGGAGCCATCAAGATGGGCGCGCTGATCAGAAACCAGAACGAGCAGTTCGTGAAGAACTACACAGAGAATCTGAAGAAGATCGCTGCGGAGAACGGCGTGGAGCTGACAGTCATGGACGGCGAAAGCCAGGTTGACAAGCAGCTTGACCAGCTCAACACCCTCCTGACCCAGGGTTACAAATGGTTCGTGATCATACCTCAGGATTCATCCGCCACCGAGCAGATGGCCGAGAAGATCGCGGAAGTCGGCGGAGCGGCTGCCTTCTCCAACATACAGCCCACAGTCGATGCCCTCAAGGTGAGCAAGAACATGTACTATGCTTCATCTCCAGAGGCTGTTGCCGGACAGTACCAGGCCAGGATCCTTGACGAGTACTTCACAAAGTATCCCGAGAAGGCCCCCGGAAAGGTTCTCAACATGCTTTATCTCCAAGGACAGCTAGGCCACCCTGCCCAAATCAACAGAGAGAATGGAATGCTTGAAGAGCTGAAGGCTCTTGGCTACACTGTGAACTTCGTTGCAAAGGACACAGCCAACTGGACGCCCGACCAAGCCCAGCAGAAGATGGACGCATGGATCGCTGCTTTCAGGGGAAAGTTCAACTGCGTGGTTGCGCAGAACGATGACATGGCTCTGGGCGCATGCGAGTCCTTGAAGGCCGCAGGCCTTGTCAAGGGCAATGCCGATGACGGCACCATCATTGTCGTTCCTGTTCTGGGAATCGACGCCACACCGACAGGACTTGCCTCGATGCAGGCAAACGAAATCTACGCCACAGTCCTTCAGGATGCAATCGGCCAGTCTTCCACAGCATTCTATGCTGTTCTTGAGACAGCCAAGACAGGCACTGCAATCGGCAAGACCGTATTCGGCCTGACCGCCCCCAAGGCTCCGATAGATGAAGCCCCGGCAAATGACGCAGCAGTCATCGCCCAGTGCTTCCTAGTTCCGTTCAAGCCAGTCACAAAGGCCAATATCGCAGAATTCCTGTAGGGTCTTATTCTGATGTTGACACGAGCCGGCCATAGACGGCCGGCTCATTTTGAATCAATTCGTTTTCAACGCGGCCCTGGACCGCAGAAATGAAAATCCAGTTGAAAAACAGCAAGCATCATTAAGGAGAGGAAGATGTCGGAATTCGCCATAGAGATGCTAGGGATAACGAAGCAGTTCCCCGGTGTTCTTGCGCTGAACAATGTAGACTTCTGCGTCAAGCCGGGAACAGTCCACGCCCTTATGGGAGAGAATGGCGCAGGGAAATCCACGTTGATGAAGTGCTTATTCGGAATCTACAAGGAAGACTCGGGAACGATACTCCTCAATGGAGTTCAATGCCATTTCAACGGCTCCGGGGCCGCCTTGAGGGCCGGCGTGTCCATGATTCACCAGGAGCTGGCCAATTGTCCGGAAAGAACCGTGGCGCAGAACCTTTGGATGGGCAGAGAGCCTTTGAACAAGTTCCATCTCATAGACCACAAGAAGATGCACGATGACACAATCGCAGCATTCAAGAATGTCGAGCTGGACATCTCCCCTGAAACACGCATGGGAAGCTTATCAATATCAAAGCAGCAGAGCTGCGAGATAGCGAAAGCGGTCAGCTATAATGCAAAGGTCGTGGTTATGGATGAGCCGACAAGCTCCCTCACCGAGGACGAGGTCACCCACCTTTTCCGAATAATCCGAAGCCTCAGGGATAAAGGCGTCGCCGTCATATACATCTCTCACAAGATGGAGGAGATATTCCAGATCGCCGATATGGTTTCAGTCATGAGAGACGGGTGCATGATAGGTGCTTATGCCGTTGCAGGCATGACGCGTGACAGGCTCATAAGCCTCATGGTAGGCCGTGAAAGCACTCAGCGCTTCCCTTCCATAGGCACGGCGGCTGATACCGAGGTGACACTCAAGGTTGACCACCTTACTTCAGCCGTTGAACGAAGCTTCCGAGATATCAGCTTTGAGCTTCACAAAGGCGAGATACTGGGAATCGGAGGACTGGTCGGAGCCCAGAGAACAGAGCTGATGGAGTCAATATTCGGCATAAGGCCTGTATCAAGCGGCACAGTGGAGGTCAATGGGCGCAAGCTGGACAAGCTTTCGCCGCAGGTGCTGATAAAAAACGGCGTCGGGCTTATCACAGAGGATCGCAGAGGAAGCGGCCTGTTCCCACTTATGAGCATAACCGGCAACACCGCCATATCATCCCTTGGGGAGTATATGAACAGATTGAGGCTGCTTGACCACAGGAGAATACGCAGCGATGCCCGCAAATACAACGAAGATCTCCACACAAAGACGCCATCGATGGATACGCTCATCCAGAATCTTTCCGGCGGCAACCAGCAGAAGGTCATAATAAGCCGATGGCTCATGACCCTGCCGGACATCCTGATAATGGATGAACCAACCCGTGGCATAGATGTCGGAGCCAAGTACGAAATCTATTTGATAATGAGCGAGCTCATCAAGATGGGCAAGTCCATCTTGATGGTTTCCAGCGAAATGCCGGAGCTCATAGGCATGAGCCACAGAGTCATGGTTCTGTGCGAGGGACGGCAGACCGGATTCCTCTGCAAGAAGGAAATGACACAGGAGAACGTGCTGCGGCTTGCAGCATCATTCATGAAATAATTAAGGAGATATTGCAAATGGCACAGAACACGACTGCTGTGAATGCACTTAGGAAAGTCGGCAAATTCGCCGCTAAATATACAAATTACATAACGTTCCTGATTCTATTGATTATCCTGGCCATCCTTACCGGAGGGCAGGCCATAAGGTGGTATTCAATAAAGAATCTGCTCATAGCCGAATCGGTCAGAGCGTTCGCCGCCCTTGGAGTCGGGCTCATAATAATAACCAGAGGAATAGACCTTTCCATTGGCTATGTTGTATGTCTCTGCGCATCCGTGGCCGCCTCATTCGCCCAGCCGGCGGATTACCAAGGGGCATTGTACGTAGGAAAGAGCTTCGGGGCAGCGCTTCCGGTCATAGCGGGAATAG
>JBQNBA010000108.1:0-6639 GCA_052170175.1 Sphaerochaetaceae bacterium
GATTTGTAACAAACTCTTGCAGAAAAAGGCGGGAACAAATAACCTAATAGCGACACCAGCGGCGGAATTTCACATACAGGGCAGGCAGGATTCGAACCTACGCATGCCGGCACCAAAAACCAGAGCCTTACCACTTGGCTACTGCCCTAAAACAACCTCTTGCAATATACAGTCAAAAGCTGTCATTGTCTAGTAGAAGCAGAATCCGCACTCATGCCCGATTCATGTCAATTCATGGTCTGAAAGAGCAGCGCCGACAGAGCCCCGGACAACGCATACGCACCTAAGCGCGGACAACGCTCCCGCCCCCGTGAAAGAACCATCATCCAACGCATATGCACCTAAGCGCGGTCAACAGCAGTGCTGCTCCACAAGAACAGTCGTGGGAGCCAGCGCATATGCATGAACAATGTCACCTGCCTGCAGCTTAGAACAAGTACCTCAAGCCAGTCTCAATCGCCAAGCTGAATGATGTGCTTGTAGTTGAGCGCCTCCTGCCCTCATAATAATCATAATAGCTGTAAGAGCTGACCTCCAGTCCAAGTCCGGGTCTGACAAAGGCCGAAAAGCGGCTGGCATCGAACGAGAGCTGGCAAGTGCCATGAAGAACGAAGATGAAGAGATGATCTCCGAAGCCGAAGTTCATCTGGGCGCCGGGTTTAACATCGATTTTCGTGCTGTCTATTTTGAAGTCGGCGACATCATACTGGGCGCCGAAGGAAAATGCGAAAGCATCCATGTATCCAAGCCTGGCATAGATATCGAGGTTTTCGATTATGTCCATGTCCGCAGAAATGTGATAACCGCCCCCTGTTTCAATGCCGATTGAATTGAATTTGAATGCAGATGCAGATGCCACTGCAACGAAAGCTATAAGGATAACAACGATTGTTTTCTTCATCTATTCCCTCCAATTGTCACCTTTGTGTCCGATTGTAGCATCAGACCCTTCGAGAAACAAGAGTGCAAGGAATCATAATTGAGAAATAAAGTATGGCTCTTCACGGATTCCTGTGGGATTGACATTCTCGAGACTGGCCATGGCACCCTCGGGAACATGGCGTTCTCTGGTGCGCTCTTATGGCATCTGGCTCTCTTATGGCGTTATGCCTGATGCGCTCTGATGATATTCTGTCAGATTGGCGCGGAACCTGTCTTGCGCAGGGCAAGGTCAAGATGGTGTTTGGGGAAAGCATCCCACAGAAATCCGTGAAGGATCTAAAATATTAGCATAAATAAAACATTCACCGGCTCAGCTCTTCAAACCACGCAAACCAGCAGGCGAATCATCCCCGCTAAAGGAGCAGCACCGGCAGAGCATCGCCGTCAAAGTCCGCCTTGAACGGAGGGAAAATTGAATTAAGCAGAATTCCGGCGCTGCCGCTCCCTGTGAGCGTGTAGAAACTGCCCTGAGGCAGCCTTGTCTCCGGCGGCCTCACCACACGTGCAAAATCATTTGCAAATCGCCAGTTCTTTATCGGGCCGCTGTACATCCTCTCCAGCTCCGCCCTGTCATACACCCTTGTGCAAAGCCCTTTCTCATCAAGCCGCGCATATGCATCGGCGGTGCTTTCAACCGTCTTGGGCACAAGCACGTAGCCAAAGAAATTCTTAGGCGATATCGGGGTGAGGATGTCCCCTATCCCCTCCACCACCGCCGCATGGCCGCCGCTTATGAAGAAAGGCACATCGGCGCCGACCGACCGGGCGCAGGCCAATAGGAAATCCTGGTCAACCTTCTTCTGGAACGCATTGCAGAGAATCAGCAGCACAGTCGCCGCATCAGACGAACCTCCCCCAAGCCCCGTCCCTGACGGAATCCTCTTGTTTATGTCTATCTCCACCCTCATCGGAATCGAGTATCTTGCCCCGAAGAACCTGACCGCCTTGGTCATAGTGTCCTTCCCCGGCTCAGCCACGGATTCCAGACCTCTGACAGTGCAATCAGCGTCCATAATCGAGAGGTCATCGTAAGACAGCCTCACCATAAGCTCATCGGCAAGGCTGACCTTCTGAAACACCGATATTATCTCATGATACCCGTCAGGAAGCTTCCTGAACACATTAAGATGCAGATTGACCTTCGCAGGCGCGCGCCCCTTCTCAATGATTGTCTTCATAGGTCAAATATAACCCAGATGACGGCTTTTGGGAAATGCTTCCTATATCTTCCTATATTAATCGCCGATTCTGATAACGCCGGCTCACTGCCCTGCAATTGCAGCGAGACCACCCATTGAGCTGAAAGGCGCTTTACAGAGAAAAACTCAGTCCCACACACCAAGAGCACTCAGCCCCACACACCAAGAGCACTCAGCCCCACACACCAAGAGCGCGCAGCTGAGAAGAAGCCTTTTCCGCCCAGCCTGAATTAGCAGCCGGGGAAGCAGGGCTTGGATGCAGAATCACGCCCACTCTGCATCCCGCCGGAGCAACAGCCTCAAGCCGCTTTCCGGCATACACCCCGACTCCAATCAGCACATCACACCCCATCTCCTTTATCACAGAGGCAAGATAGCAGTCACAGATTTCGCCTATCCTGCGCTGCTCAGCGGCCGGAAGCTTATCAGGGGTGACATTCCTTGCCCTTGCGCCTCCATCCAGGAATGCAAGCGGACAGTAATTCATGACAGAGAATCTGGAGAAAAACTTCTCCGGCAGCGGGAACCGCGACTGCACAAGCGACCACAGCCTTAGACCGCTGACCTCAGACTTCGAACAATCCATGCCCAGAATCGGACGGCCCGGATGCTCAATCGCCGGCTTTCTCACCGGATTGTCTATTCCCAGATAGTCACGGACCATCGGAACCGCTCCGAACGGCACGCCAGTCTGAACCATTCCGAAAGGCCCCGGATTCATCCCAAGGAGCAGGACACTTGCACCGGGAAGCAAATAACGCTCAAGATACTCCCTGTGGTTGTCCCATGCGTATTCAAGCGGATTGTACACCACTCCGTCAAAATCAAAGCTTAAAGAGGACAGCTGCCGTGAGAAATCGAGCGTCAGCTTCTCAAGCATCGGCTGAATTCCTTTATCTTGAACGTTTCCTTTATGATCCGCTTCCCTTCGTCCAGAGAGCTTATCTGCCCCATGGCCAGCTCCTGCATCAGTATGTTGCCTAAAGCCGTGGCCTCAACAGGCCCGGCGTGCACCTTCAAACCCGTCTCGTCAGCGGTCCATTGATCAAGAATCTCATTCTTGCAGCCGCCGCCTATTATATACAGCGATTCAAACTTCTTGCCCAAAAGCCCCTCAAGCTGGACAATCGCTTTCCTGTAGGTCACGGCCAATCCATGATAGATGGCCACCAGAACCTCCTCGCGAGACGCGGGCACAGCCTGTCCCGTCTCCCGCAGGAACTCCTTAACCCTGTCCTCCATAAGATTGCCCGGAGCGTTCGGCTTGAGAAACCGCAAATCAGTGCAGTCAATCGCCCCCTTGTAGGAAGACGAAGCCCTGAGCGTCATATCGTCAAGATCCTTCCAGGATGGAAGCGGCCCCTGCGACTCCCAGTGCCTCATGCACTCCTGCTGAATCCACATCCCCATTATGTTCTCAAGGAGGCGGACACGACCATCCGAGGCGATTTCATTCGTGAACCCGCTGCGGCAGAACTCGTCTGTGAGCCGAGGCTTTTCCTCAACCGACCCCAGAAGCGACCATGTTCCGCTTGACAGGAAAAGGCAGCTCTCGCCCTCTTCGGAGGGAACCGCCGCCACGGCGGAAGCCGTGTCATGGGCGGCGATGGCCACAACCTTCACGCCCTCCGGCGCGCCAAGCTCGGCGACCAGCTCCCCCGTCAGAGACCCCAGAACCGTTCCGCTTTGCACTATCTTGCCGAACAGGCTCTTCTTAAGCCCCGCTGCCTTTATCAAATCCCACGCCCAGTCGCCGGCGACAGGGTCATAGAGCTGGGTGGTGGAGGCATGGGTCAATTCGTTCGCCATCACCCCCGACAGCCAGTAGCAGAGCAAATCAGGAAACGAAAGATAGCGATAGGCCGCCCTGAAAGCGGATGGATGCTCCTTCTTATGAGCATATAGCTGATAAATCGTATCAAAAGGCTGGAATGCGATGCCCGTGCGGCCATAGACCTTCTCACGCCCTCCATACAGATTGCACACCTCATCGATTATCCCATCGGTGCGATCATCCCTGTAGTGGAACACAGGAGACACCAGCATCCCGCTTCTGTCCACCAAGGCATAATCAACCCCCCAGGCATCGACCCCTATGCTCTTTATCTGGGAGCCATGCTTCTGGAAGGCCAGCTTGAGACCCTTCTTTATCTCGCGGAAAATCGCCATTGCATCCCAATACAGGCTGCCTCCGATGCGCACATTCTCCGTTATGAAGCGATGCACAACCTCAATCCCTTCGAGAGACCCCACTATAACCCTTCCGTTGGAAGCGCCCAGATCTATGGCGATGAATTTACTCACAGCAAGCTCCTTAAGCAAACCGCAGGCCGTGCGGTGATGTTTGACCAGAAAAAAACCGGCTCCGGCGCATATCAAATCACGCCAAAGCCGATTATATCAGACTCACTTCCAATGGGAAAGCAAATACTCCTCCGCCTCGGTGCACCAGAGATTCTTGTGCGCCTTGCATATCCTATCCAGCTCTGCGAAAACAGGGTTCGTCTTCCCCGCCTCTTCAAACTCCGCGATTGCCGTCAAAGGCATATCCAGATGAGTGTATATCAGCTTCTTGCCGCCGGGGATGGACGGCAGATTCACCACAGTCTCCGGCACGCAGTTCAGACCTCCCACATGGGTTATCATCGCAGCCGGATTGAGCTTCCCCCTCTCCATCATCTCCAGAGACTCGACCATATCAGCGGTGCTTCCGCCGCTTGTTCCCACAAGATGATGAGAAGCATAATGGACATTGTAGAAATTGATGTTAGCCGAGAAATCAGTCTTGGACGGGCCGGCGAAGAAGTTCAGGCAGCCATCGAAGGCAAGAATCGCATCGGCCTGCTCCACCAGCGGCTTGACCGGGGCCATGACCAGCACATCGTCGTAACCGCGCCCACCGGAAAGCTCCATCATGACCTTGACGGCATCGATATCCTTGGTGTTCAGGTAGACCAGCCTTACGCCGTTCACCTTCGCTTCCTCCACCGAAAGCAGCTGCTCGGCCCGGGCAAGCCTGGCATCATCAATATCGGTGACCACCAGCAACCCGGGTCTGCGGTCGCAGTGCAGAGCATAGTCGATGGCGCCCAGCCCCATGGGACCGACCCCGGCGATTATCGCCATGTTGCCGCCCTCCGCTATTCCCATCTTGTGCGTGCAGACCCCCGCCTCAGTATGATACATGGCATGGTATGTCCCCACGATGCAGCTCACAGGCTCGGCAAGCGACCCCATGAAGAAACACGGCCCGTTATAGGCAAGCAGCCCGCCCTCCTTCATTATATGGGGAGGAATCACCGCATATTCGCTGTAGCCTCCGCAATGCGGAAAGCTGTAGCCGGGGGCATAAAGCGGATGCGGCTCGTACTTGCAGGCCGGCTGAATCGAGAACCGCTGCCCTTTTTCATACTTGCCCTGCCACTTTTTCCCTACCTCGACAATCTCTCCGCAGAACTCATGCCCCATGATTATAGGGTTCCGGGCAATATCCTCAGGGACACGCTTGTGAGCGGCGCCCTGCGCAGCGGCCTTATGGTCGCTCATGCATACGCTGTTAGTCGTGATTCTGGCGAGAATCTCATCGTCCTTTATGGCAGGAAGCTCGAACTCCTCCACCCTCAAATCGTTAACTCCATAAAGCCTTGCAGCCTTTGTTTTCATATCAGCACCTCATTTTATAAAGCAATAAAGCAATAAAGCCATAAAACCATAAGGCAATAAAGCTTAATCCTCAATTCAGCATGACCTGTCCGCCTGTCACCGGAACAGCCTGCCCTGTCTCATACTTCTGCTCAACAATATAGAGCATAGCCTTCATGACATCAGAAGTCTCGCAGCCCCGCTTCATGGGAACCTTGGACTCATAGAACGCCCTCACATCCGCAATCGACTTCGCCCCGGGAACCTTCCCCGTATTCAGGTACTGCACAAACAGCCCCCTGACAGGGTCGCTCCAGAGCGGACCGTTGAGGAAGTTGCCCGGGCATATCGCATTGACCTTCACATTATCCGTCACCAGCTCAAGCGCAAAGCTTTGCACAAGCCCTATGACGCCGAACTTCGCTCCAGCATACGCGCCATTCTTGTTTGAGCCTTGAAGCCCGCTCTTGGAGGATATGCATATTATGTCGGTCAAATACTCCCCGCTGGCCATATTCTGCACCTCAAGAAGCCTAGCCGCATGCTTTGCGCAAAGGAAGAACCCAATATAGTCAACATTTGTGACAAACTGGAAATCCTTGTATGAAAGCTCCTTCACGCTTCCGGCGCGCAGCACCCCCGCATTGCTCACAAAGAGGTCGAAGCCGCCCGTCTCTCTGTCAATCAACTCAACCATCTGCTCAACAGAGCCCTCATCGGTCACATTGACGCCGATGGCGGCAGCCACAGTCGCTCCAGCTTCCGCATTCAGCGAGGCGGCCAATCTCTGAGCTCCCTCCAGATTCATATCCGCGATATATGCGAACGCCCCGTCAGCAACAAGAGAACGCACCAT
>JBQNBA010000109.1:0-6582 GCA_052170175.1 Sphaerochaetaceae bacterium
GCCGGGGTTGGAGTTCATGAAATCCAGCATATTGTAGAAGCGCAGCTTGTTGCCTTCTTCCAATATGTCTAATAAGATGTCCGCCTTGTTCTTGTAATAGTGGTAGAAACCGCCTTGGGACAGTCCGGATGTTCTGACTATATCTTTCATGGAGGCTTCCTTGTACCCTTTCTCCAGAAAAACCTTTGTTGCCGCCTTGATTATCAGCCTGCGCCGTTCCCGCGGCATCATCCGTTGCCTGTGGGGCGGTTGTGCCGCTTCGTTTTTCTTTTCCATGTATGCAGTCCTTCCTTTCATGATGATTGCTATCGACAGTGTTGTCGATAATGGGATTATAGTTAGCAATGGCTAACTTGTCAAGCGTTAATCCGTCAAACGATAACTTGTCAAGCGTTAATCGGTCAAGTGTTAACTTGTCAAGCGGCGGCGGCTGGTTTGTTGATTAGTGGCGGCTAACCAGACCCGTGCTGACTTCTCAAACTCTAACTTGCCAGTCAACTATGGATTCTCAAGGGTTCAATACTCGTACTGTGCAAGCAGGGTGGCGTTGAAGCCATCGGCTATGTTTGTGGCAAAGCCTACGGAGAATTGCTGCTCTTCGGTGCTGAGAAGACCTATTTTTACAAATCCGAACACTGCGGCGAGGCACAGCCCTGTGCCGGAAATCATGAGGGCTGTCTTGAGGTTGCACTGGGGCTCTCCGGGGCTCGCTGCAATGTTTTCGCCGAAGGAGAAGCTCGCTGCGCCGGCTGCGACAGCCACCCAGGAAAAGACGTTCCAGAAAGTTTTGCTGCGCTTGAAGGACTCGTAGCGCCGAGCCTCTTCCGGATAGCCGGCGAGGCTGTAGAACTCGGGTTTTGTAAGCTTCCTGTTGCCTTGGAAGGCAATCCATTTGACGGTCTGCTCTCCTGAGAATACGGCCAGGTCGAAGTTTTCGGTTATCGGAATGTAGGTTCCTCCCGTCATGTTGTATGTGTTGTAGACGGATACGGTAAGGGCTTTGCGGTTATACTCCAGCCGGTCCATGGCCTTGAGTTCGTTTGCGGATGATACGGCGGCGGCTGTGAATGCGATGGCGGTCAGAATGAATATCGTCATTAATGTTTTTTTCATTAAAGCCTCCTGTGCATGGGCATCAACATCTGCATATTAGCGGAAAGCGGCTTATGAATCCACCCCCATTTGCACAAATGGCGGTTTTGCAGGAACGGGTGGCAGCAAAAAGCGGATGAAGGCTCTCAACGGGGCTTGCCCCGTTGCAGCGCGCCGCTTGGCAGGCCAGTGCAAAGCTGCTCACAAGATGGATGAGGGGGCTTTGTTTTTTAGGGGAATTGGATTATTCTTTCTCACGAAGGCCTGGGCCTGGGAGGTGTGCTATGGACGGCAGTCTTGTTGTGATTTCGGTGGGCGGCTCGATAATCTCGCCTGATGGCGTTGATGTCGTGTTCCTGCGCCGGTTCTATGATGCGGTCAAGGAATACCTCCATGAGGATGTGTGTCGGAAGGTCGTTCTGGTATGCGGCGGCGGCGCTCCGGCCAGGGTGTATCAGAATGCCTACAGGGCTGTATGCCAGGACAAGGTAAGCGCGCAGATGGCCGATTGGATAGGCATAAAGGCCACCCATCTGAACGGAACGCTTGTCAGGGCGGTGTTCGATGAGTTCTGCTCTGATCCGCTGGTCACCGATCCGACTGCACCGATAAGGTTTGAATCGCAGGTGCTTGTCGCTGGTGGCTGGAAGCCCGGTTTCTCCACTGATGCCGATGCGGTCTATCTTGCCAGGAGGTTCGGCGGCAAGCTCATCATCAATCTGTCCAATATAAAAAAGGTTTATACCGATGATCCCCGCAAGAATCCGGATGCCAGGCCGCTTGATGCGATAGGCTGGGATGATTTCTGCAAGATGGTCGGTTCTGAATGGGTGCCCGGCAAGAACACGCCTTTTGACCCTGTGGCATCGTCCATGGCAAAGGAGTGCGGCATGAAGGTCATCTGCGCCGATGGGCGGGATGTGGAGAACACCATGCGCATTCTGCATGGGGAAAGCTTTGAAGGGACTGTCATTGGATGAAAGCCGGTGGTCAGGGAATATCTTTATGATTGCTATGAACAGGGTGTCTGGATGAGGCAGAATGCTTGGATGAGGCAGAATGCTTGGATGAGGCAGAATGCTTGGATTAGGCGGGGCGCCTGTGAACGCCAAGGCGCCAGTCAGGTCATTTTATCCTGGATGTGCGGTAATCATACGGAAGGACGCCCAGGTGCTTTTTGAACTGGATTGAAAAGCTTCCTGCATTCTTATAGCCTATAAGATCGGCAATTTCGGCAATGTATAAATTGCTGTACGTCAATAGCTCGCATGCGCGCTCCATCTTTTTTTGAGTTATGTATTCAGAAACGGTTTGTCCGGCAACAGCCTTGAAGGCGTATTTGAACTTTGAAACACTCATATAAGAGGACGATGCCAGGGCAGACAGCGAGGGATTCTTTGATAGATTGTCTTTGAGATAAGCCATTACCTCTATGATGGCATGTTTATCGGCGGCTGTGATACTTGAACTTAGGGTGCGCAACTCTTCCGCTTTTTGAATTATCAGCGCAGCCATTTCATCTATCTTGCTTTTGAAAAACAATCTTGCGCTGACCTCGCTTCCTTTGAAATTGCGGATTTGATTAAGCAAGAAAGAGATTTCCGGTATGGAGAAGCCATGCGGGAAGGCTTGCAGCTCTTCCTTCAAATCCATGTCTTTTGCGTCAAGCTCCTTTTTCAGATACCCTTCGTAATATTCGGGCATCAGCACGATGCATATCACCTTTGCGGGGATATCTTTTTTTATCACGTACTCATAGACTTCGTTGTCCTTATGATAGCCTATATACTGCATGCCTGTATAAACATTTCCTCTGGGATAGCTGCGATCCGATGCTATGGAATCGTATTGTTGCATGGCTATGGATTCGTCCGACTGCACGGCATATTTGAAGTCCTTGGTGTAAACATGCTCTGATATGCAGATGCTTGCATATGAATCAATCTCATAGATGGAAGTGTATCCTCTGCCGAAATCAGAAGAAAATGCATATGTGCTGAAGTATGGGCCGGGGAAGCCGCCCTTCCTTGAAAGCGTGCTTTCTGTTTGCTCTATGAAGCTTTGATATCCTTTGTTCATAAGTGTCCTCTGTCCATAAGAATCTTTTGTTCACAATAATCATCGGCAGCCGCATGCTGCTTCATCTGAAAAGGCCTTTCGCTTGTATATTTGATAATAGATCATGAATGCGCAGGAGGTTGATGCCCAGGATATGGGATAGCACAGGAGAATCGTCAAGATGTCTGTGCGCTGTGGAACTGCAAAGAGAATCCAGATGATTCGGGTTGCGCAGGTTCCAAGCAGCGTTATGAGCATTGGTCTGAATGTTTCCCCCGTGCCGCGTATCGCCCCTGAGTATACTTCGCCGAATACATAGAGGCAGTATAAAGGCGCAAGGAAATTCATTATCTTTCCGGCTTCGGAGGCGATGTTCCTGTCGGCTGGATTGATGAATAATCGCCCCAATGGAACGCTCCACCAGAATAGAATCATGCTGAGCAGGGCGATGAGGCCTAATGTGATTGCCAGTCCAAGGTTGACGCCATGTCTGATTCTGGCCTGCTTCCGGGCTCCGTGGTTTTGCGCAACGAAGGTTGAAACGGCTATGGCCAAGGAATCTGTTATCAGCCATATCATGAAATCCAGCTTCCCGCACAGCGCCCAGGCGGCGATGTTATCCGTGCCGGTGCTGTTTATGCTCGATTGCACCATCATGTTTGCGATGGGGTATAGCGCAGATTGAATCCCTATGGGTAGTCCTATGCGATGAATGGAGCGCAGGATGGCTTTGTCGGGTTTGAGCTTAAGGAGGGATTCGAGCCGGTAAGGCGCTTGGGGCTTCATGAGAGTCCGCAATGCCAATGCGGCGCTGAGGCTTTGGGAGATGACGGTGGCAAGCGCAGCCCCGAAGGCGTTCATTCTGAACAGGGCTATGAAAATCAAGTCCAGGATGATGTTGGAGCAGCCTGCAATCATCAATATATGAAATGGAGTTCTGGAGTTGCCTGTTGCACGGAGGATTCCTGCCTCGATGTTATAGAGGAGAGAAGGGACAAGTCCGCCGAAGACGGTGCGGACATAAGACAGTGAAAGGCCGAAGATTTCCTCTGGCACTTCCATGGTTTTCAGGCAGGCGGGGGCTGCGGCGAACCCCAGGACGGATAGAATCAGGCCTCCGCATAAGGCAAAGCATATTCCGGTATGAACAGCTTTGGACAAAGCTGAGTCGTCTTTGGCTCCGAAGAACTGTGAGACGAGGATTGTCGCCCCCGCGGATAATCCTGTGAAGAAGTTTATTGGCAGCTTCACAAGGCTGTGAATGGCATCGATGGATGCAAGTCCTGTCCTGCCGGCGAATTGCCCGAGTATGACTGCATCCGCAGTGGTATAAAGCTGCTGGAACAGGCTGCCGGCAAGGATGGGCAGGAAATAGAGCAGGAGCTGCTTTGCCGGCGGGCCCTGGGTTAAATCCATGTTCCGTGTCTTTCCTGTCTCTGTCATAGCTTGCTTCTCTGCTTCGGAATTGATTCATTCCAAATTATCATAACAGCCAATAAATATGGCTTGGAGTCAATTATCACCGGCTTGGTTAGACATTGCTAACTCGCTTTTGCTACTATAGCACAAAGCATTGGTTTCTGGAAGCCGAGGAGCTGCGGGGGAGGTTGTCTTGCTTGCCATTGTCTCAAGAAGGAAAGGGGTCACGCTTGATTTCAGGACGATTATCCTTCTGGACATGCTGATTATGCTGTGCATGCTGATTTCAGGAAAGCCGGAGGTGACTTTGGCCGCTTTCGTGGTTGCCTTCGCAGTATCGCTGCTGTCCGGACTTTGTGTTGCTGCATGCCGTTATGCCGTTATATTTGCGGGGCTTTTTTCATATTATCATGTGCTGATGGCGAATATGCGGATTCCGGTTTTGCGGGGGCCTGTTTTCTCTGTCATAGGCATTGTTTCCTTTGTCGTTCAGAGAATCATCCCTTTTCTGATGCTGGCGGCGGTGATGGGAAGGAGAAAGAGCATTGCTGAAATCACAACCTCGCTGGAAAGATGCGGATTGCCGAAGGGGGTTATTCTCAGCGTGGCTGTGATGCTTCGTTATCTTCCTGGAATGAAGGATGATTTTCTGGTCACTGTGGATGCCATGAAGCTGAAAGGCCTTGATGCCTCATGGCGCGGTGTCCTGCTTCATCCAATCCGAATGCTGGAATTGATCTTGGTGCCGATGCTGTTCCGCAGTCTGAGAGTTTCTGAGGAGCTGTCCTGCGCTGCTTTGGTGAAAGGAATTGAGAACGAGGGGCGTAAAAGCTCTTATTTTGATGTCAGAATACGGGGAATTGATATCTTGGTTTTGGCAATGACCGTTTTGATTCTGGCCGCAGGCGTTAGGATGAATGTGTTTTGAAAGGTTGTGAATCTTGCATGGGCTGTGAATCTTGCATGGGCTGTGAATCTTGAAGGGGCTGTGAATCTTGGAAGGGCATATACAGTTGAGAGAGTTGAATTACAGATACAAGGACAGCAGGGCATGGAGTCTTCAGGATTTTTCCTTTTCCATAGTCAAGGGAGAGTTGGTTGTGATTGCCGGAAGGAGCGGCTGCGGGAAATCCACGCTGTTTCGGTGCATCAATGGGCTTTGCCCGCACTTCTATGAGGGGGAGATGGCAGGAAGTGTTAATCTGAATGGCGAGGACATTGCGCCGTTGCGAATCTGCGACATATCAGAGATTGCGGCTTCCGTTTTTCAGAATCCTGAAAGTCAGTTCTTCACGACAGATGTTCTTTCCGAGCTTGTTTATGCCTGTGAGAACTACGGGATATCCAGGGATGAGATGGAAAAGCGCTTGGGGCGTATCGTTCATGCCCTGTCGCTGGGGCATTTGCTTGATAGAAAGCTTTCTGAACTGTCCGGCGGCGAGAAGCAGAAAGTGGCCATAGCCTCGACTTTGATGCTTGGTTCAGAGGTCCTGTTGCTGGACGAGCCTTCATCCAACCTTGATTTTCAGTCCATAGCCCTTCTTAAGGAAACGCTTTCGGGATTGAAGTCATCAGGATATACGATTCTCGTCATCGAGCATAGGCTCTACTATCTTGATGACATCTGCGACCGGCTGGCAGTGATTGAAGGCGGAAGGCTGTTGACTGTCTATGAAAGACCTTCATTGAGAGCCGCAGGCAATGCTGAATTCAATCGGCAGGGGCTTCGGGGATTGCATTTGTTTCAGAATGCAGCGTTGCTTCCAGAAAAGAGGGAAAAGTCGCCTCTCTTGCTGGTGCTTGAAGGGCTATGGTTTGCTTATGAGAAGGGCATCGATGTGTTGAAGGATTTGTCTCTTTCTGTTCATGCAGGCGACAGGATTGCGTTGCTTGGCAAGAACGGCTGCGGGAAAACAACGCTTGGAAAAGTTCTGTGCGGCTTGAGAAAAGAGCAAGGAGGCAGGATTCTTCTGAATGGAAGAGAGCTGACGGAAAAGAGGCGGAGCGCCGCTG
>JBQNBA010000110.1:0-6568 GCA_052170175.1 Sphaerochaetaceae bacterium
TCTTCATGCAAGCAGCATGGAGATACGCAATGAATCCTCCACCGCTCGGCTTGAGAACGTCACATTCTTCCAGAATGATGAAGCCGGAGCGCTTCTGATGTCCGGCTTCTGCGACAGTGCGACCGTCAACACTGATGACTTCTCAGCTGTTCTGGAGGGCTTTGTCCGAATAGAGAGGCCTCAGGACGGCTTGGTGATTGTCGGCGCAGATATCGCCTGGGATAACGAGAACCAGAGGATTTCAACTGACAAAGAAGTGTTTTTAGAGTATGATTCCAGCAGTGAAATCCATGGGATAGGACTGACCGGAGATTTCAGGGTTTCGCGCTACGAGCTTGATGAAATCGTAGAAGGGAGGCTGGAGAAATGAAGCGTTCAGGCGTCATGCTCATAATCGCATTGCTCTCCGCCGTCTTTGCGCTGCCTGCAGCGGCGGCCGTCACATTCAGCGGCGGCAGCACATCGATTGAGAAAACGGGCGGTGAGCTTGTCATCTCACTATCCGGAGGAGCGAAGGTCGAAGCTGATGATTTCATGATAACAGCCGATGAAATCAAGATATGGGGAAAAGACCACCAATATGTGCAATGCAAAGGAACCGCAAGCGCAGTCAAGGTTTCCGAAGGCATAACGCTCATGTCCCTGAGTCTGCTGCTTGACCGCTCGTTAAACAGCCTGCGTGCCGATTCATGGGTGGAGATACAGGACAGGAGCAGGCAGACAGCCCTCAGCTGCGCCCGTCTGGAGTACAATGCCGAAACAGGCATCATGAAGCTTCAGATAAAGGCCCGCATAATCAAGCAAACCTCACAAGGGCTGCTTTCATGCAGCGCTGACAGCATAACCTACGATAGCAAGAACCAGACACTGCGCCTAGATGGACGCGCCTCGGCGAACTGGGGAGAAAGCTCCTATAACGCATCTTCCATCTCAATCGACCTTGAAACCAACGAAATCAAAATGGAAGGCAAGATAACGGGAACTGTAAATGGCTGACAGACTGGAGATTCACAAGCTTTGCAAGTCATACGGCCGCCGCAAGGTGGTGGACGGGGTGTCCTTCCGAATGAAAGGCGGCGAGATAGCGGGAATCCTCGGTCCCAACGGCGCCGGCAAGACAACAACGTTTTACATGATAGTCGGTTTCATCCGGGCGGACAGCGGCTCGATATATCTGGACGGCGCTGACATATCCCGCCTGCCCATGTACAAGCGCTCGCGTCTCGGCATCTCATATCTTCCGCAGGAGCCTTCCATATTCAGGAAGCTGAGCGTAAGAGATAACATCAAGCTGGTGGCTCAGGCAAGAGATGACCTTGCCCGCTCAGAGAAAAACAACCTTGTCGACAGCCTGATATGCAAATTCGGATTGAATCCCGTAGCGAAACAGCCTGGATACACCCTCAGCGGAGGGGAACGCCGCAGAACGGAAATCGCCCGTTGCCTGGCGTGCAGCCCCAGCTTCCTGCTGCTGGATGAGCCTTTCGCCGGCATAGACCCCAAGGCAATCCACGAAATAAAGCAGATAATCAGAATCCTCGCCTCCGATGGAATCGGAATCCTGCTCACCGACCACAATGTCCGCGATGCTTTGTCCATCACCGACACATCCCATATAATAAGCCAAGGCAGGATTCTGGTTTCCGGCACAAAGGAAGAGCTCCTATCAGACCAGCAAGCCCGGGAAATATACTTCGGCGATTCGTTTGAGGAGGAGTGATGGCACCTCCGTTTGACATGATGCTTTCCCAGAGCCAGAGGCAGGAACAGACTCTGTCAGTGCAGACGCTCCAGCGGATGGCTCTGCTGACCCTCCCCGTCACAGAGCTGCAGCAGCGGATTCAGAAGGAAGTCGAAGAGAACCCCGCGCTTGAGATTCCCGATGGCGATTTCTCGGCGGATGAGCAGATTCAGCACGCCGGCCCTGATGCCGGGAGCCGTTCCGGCGACGATGACACCGAGGGCGGGGATTTTGTGAACGATGGCTATGGCACCTCTGATTACGGCAACGACGGCTATGGCATCGAAGGCGGCGGCTATTATGGACAGGCAAATGGATACGGCCTTTCTGCGGACGATGGCGCAAGCGACAGGAAAAACGCCTTCATCGGGAATTCCGCAAGAGACGAGCAATCGATACAATCTTATCTGATGGATCAGCTTGGGGTCTCAGACATCCCGCAAAAGCTCCGCGAAGTCTGCGAGATGATAATAACAAGCCTTGACTCCAACGGATTCTACACCCAGAATCCCCATGCCCTCGTGGATGCTCCCGATGAATCGGGCCTCGTAGATGAGGCGGTGGCATTGATACGCAGCCTCGACCCGCCGGGGGTGTGCGTGCCGGATTTCAAGGAATCGCTCATTGAGCAGGCGCGCCGCAGCGGGCTTTCCCCTGCCGACCTTGATAACTTCACGAAGCTGATAAGGGAGCATTTCATGAATCTTAAACCGGGGCGGTTTGAATCAATCGCCAAGGCGATGGGGCTTTCCGAAGAAGACATTGACTCCTATTATGCTTTCCTGCGAACCCTCGACCCCTATCCCGGAGCGGCTTTTGCAAGCGGTGATGAATCATACGTAGTGCCGGAGCTTTCAATCCGCAACATTGACGGCAGCCTGACGCTTTCAATGAACAAGGCGAGCCTTCCCGACCTTGAGCTGGCCCCCGGCTTCTCATCTCTGGCAGATGGCCTTAAAGGGAAAGACGGCGATGAGGCCAGACGCTTCATAAGCGAATCCATCGAGAGGGCGAAGCTTCTGATAAGCCAGATAGAGCTGCGGTACAACACCCTTTACAAGACGGCGTTGGCATTGATGGAACTTCAAAAGGATTTCTTTCTGGAAGGCCCGGAGAAACTTCGGCCTCTGATTCTAAAGGATGTCGCTCAGAAAGTAGGAGTTCACGAAACGACTATATCGCGGATATCCCAGGCAAAGTGGATTGACACGGACTGGGGGCTTTTCCAGATGAAAGAGCTTTTCACCCAGGGGCTTCGAACCACAGGGCGAGGCAATGATGGCGGAGGCTCTGAAATCTCACGCAGCGTTGTCAAGCAGAAAATCGCAAAGCTCATCGAGGATGACAAATCGGGCAAGAAGCTGTCAGACCAGAAACTTGCCGACATGCTCACCGCCGAGGGAATCAAGATAGCCCGCCGCACCGTGGCGAAATACCGCGCGGAGCTGAACCTCGATTCCTCATTTGACCGCTGAAATAGCAACAGGAAAAACCACGCCTCTCCCCTCATAATTGCAAAAAAAGGAGGCCTTTTTCCAAATTACAGGAAGTCTACTTCCCGAATTACAAGAAATTCACTTCCCAGATTGCAAGAATCATGCTTTACAAATTACAAATAATATGGTAATATAAGCCATGATTACAAGAGCTATGCAAGAAAAATTGCTTGCACTGTCAAAGGAATATCCAGTTCTGCTCATCCAAGGGCCGCGGCAGTCAGGTAAAACAACTCTATGCAGGATGCTGTTCCCAAACAAGCCCTATGTGCTGCTGGAGACCCCGGACATCCGCGAACAGGCAAATGAAGACCCACGAGGATTCATGCGCCAACTCCCTGATGGAGCTGTGATAGATGAAATCCAAAGGGTTCCAGAGTTGCTGTCTTACATACAGGGCATCGTTGATGAGAAAGAATCAAACGGAATGTTCATCCTCACCGGCTCAAGCAACATTCTGCTCATGGAAGCCATCACCCAGACCCTTGCCGGACGGGTGGCGATATTCAGCTTGCTGCCGTTATCCATTCAGGAAACCCGGAACCTGACGTTGCTGGATTCTTATGAAAAGCGCATCATCTATGGCGGGTATCCAAGGCTCCTTGCAGACAGGATGGACAAAGATGCATTCTTTGAGAATTACATAATGACATATGTGGAGAAAGATGTCAGAAGCGTTCTGAGGATAAAGGATGCCGATAGGTTCCGGATTTTCCTCTCTCTCTGCGCAGAGAGAATCGGAGGACTTCTTGACATCACAGCTTTATCGCGTGAGTGCGGCATCTCCACAAAAACCGTCAGCGAATGGCTTTCCATCCTGGAAGCCTCATTCATCTGCTTCAAATTACAGCCATACTACAATAACCGGACAAAGCGGCTGGTCAAAACACCAAAATTGTTCTTCTACGATACAGGCCTGGCCTGTGCATTATTAGGAATCACCAGTGAAGCCCGGCTTCAGAAAGACAGAATGCGAGGAAGCCTTTTCGAGAACCTCGTGATATTGGAGGAAGTGAAGCGCAAATGCAACAGCGCCTCTTCTGACAAGCTGTATTTCTACAGGACAGCCGATGGGATTGAGGTGGATTTGGTAAAAGAAAAAGGCAGGACACTATATCCCATTGAGATAAAATGCTCGGAGACATTCTCCCCCGCCTGGACAAGGGGAATAGACAAGTTCAAGTCCGAATATCAAGAGATGTCCTCCGCGGGCACCATAGTATATGCAGGTGAAAAATCCTTTGCATTCAAGGATTTCCACATAAAAAGCTATCTGCAAGAATCCTAAGAAAAGCCCTTCACGCAAAAAGAATGAGGCTGGCCAATCCGACCAGCCTCAAGATTTATGTGATACAGCCCCACGGTCGGAGCTGTCAATGGGAATCAATCACCTTCCCTTTCTCCTTTCTGGCGCAGGCTTCGATTTTGTCTGCGATGAACTCTATGCCTTCGTAAAGCTCATAGCAATCCTGGCTTACCATCTTGACTGTGCCCCAGTTGAAATGGAGCTTTGCATCCAGATGGAAGCCCTGCCCCAATGTCTCCCGGGTTATCGAAATCGTCAGGTCATGGACAAAATCTTCTGCAAATGCAAGCTTCTTAAGCTTCTTGTCCAAGAAATCTCTGGTCTCTTCGCTGGGATTGTAACGGATGCCCTTGATTGTTAGATTCATGCGCGCCTCTCCTTTTTGATTTGCTGATTTAAGGATAAGGTCAATAAGGCCAAAAGTCAAATCAAACCGCTGTCTGACTTGCTTCGCAATGGCAATAGCCTTGCCCGTTTTTCATGTACCATCCTTCTTTGTGCTGATTTCGAAGGACCTCAATATCATCATTTGATTGGCTAGCTTCTGCTCCAACAACATGTGAAGTGAACCCCTACTGTTGGTACCAGTCCAACTTTCGGGGTTCATATCATTTAAAGCATAGACGGCTTCCTAACTGACAGACCTGCTTCAAACGACAGTATCCGTGCCGACCACAACACATCATCCCATGAATAATCGGCAGCATACGGAAATTTCCGCTGATAGTTCTTCCAGAGGTCTTGCATCAAGGAACTCTCTTTAAGCGCAGCAAGCACGTTTTCAGCCTCTTCCATTAGCTCTGTGGATTCCCTTTTCATCAATGTTGCAGACAACGCTTTTTGAAGCGTGGTATAGTCTATTTTCTGTTTTTCAGAATTCAGCAAAACATGGATATCATAAAAATCACGCATACGCGTATTGGTAACAGACCTTGCAATCAGGGTTTCAAGCTTTTCTGCCAGAACCGTTTCGATTGGATAGGTCATAATAGAGATTGACCGATTCTCAAACATAAGCTTGTAAGAATATAATATCTCTCGTGGCGTTATCGCATCCCCGGTTGAAATGTCAATTTTAAGAGGTATTACAGAGCCGTCGAGATATGCTTCCACTGCAAAACGGAGTCCGCTGTATTCAGCTTCATCCATGATTTCAGATACGCCCTTTATTCTGAACCTAATGTTATCATCCAGATTCATATCGCAGATTTCTTTGATGATTTGAGTCATATTTTCCTCGGTGACAGGGAGCCCTCTGACCGTAGTATCAATATCCATAGTTGCACGAACTTCCGTTCCGACAAATGCGGACACGAGAAGCCCGCCTTTCAGGACAAATTGCTCCCTATGCTTTGAAAGCGAGGTGCGTTCCAGAAAACGCTCCATGATATATTTCCTAATCAGAACATGAGGTTCAATCCCGGTTTCTTTTGAAAGATTGCGCACAAGATCTTTCAGTTGCCTTGAAGTATGAATCATAATAGCACCTCCAGATACTGATTCAGACGTTTATCAATGTGAAACAGCTTAGCGAACTCCATGAGTTTGTGCAGATTTTTATCTTTTCGACGGGTGTACCTTTTGAGCGCATCCAGCACAGATTGAATTTCCATCTCACTGCGGCTACGGAGCATATCGCACAAAGTCCTTTCCGGATTATAGACAGTGACTGCATGGCCAAAAGGCGTAAGCACCTCCGTGATTCCGAGATAAAAGAGTTCCTTTTTTACAGTGAATACTTTTATTCCGTCCATGGAAAGGTGCGATGGATTATAGCCGGTCTTAGCAGTCACGGAATATTTAAGAGGCTCCTGGTCTGTCATATCAAGCAGGAACAAAGCTGTATCATGCGAATATATCGTCTTGGGACAGCGCAGTTGAAGCAAATACAAATCATCCCTCCAGCACTCCTGCGAGCAATACACGCCTCGTCCAACACGTTCATACTCATTTTTCTTGACAAAATCGGCCAGCGTAGGTTTGGAGATGCCTGCCGCCACAATGGCGCTTGTAAGCAAAACCCCG
>JBQNBA010000111.1:0-6422 GCA_052170175.1 Sphaerochaetaceae bacterium
TTGTCACTGATGAGACGATGAGGTAGTAGAGCGGGTGCTTGCTGTCGCCGACTGCCTGGAATATCCCGGATGCGGTGTTATACAGCGCAGTGAACATTATCCCGGAGAAGGTTATCCGGATGTACTGGGATGCAAGGCCAAAGACATCATCCGGGGTCTGCATCAGCTTGAGCAGCCAGGGTGTCAGCAGAACGCCGATGACGGTCAGAAGGCCGCCGGCCATAAGCGCAAAGGCGATGTCGGTGTGTATCGCCTTGCTGATGCTTTCATTGTCTCCGGCGCCGAAATACTTCGCTATCACCACCGAGCTGCCCATGAATATCCCGGTGAAGAACCCGATTATCAGGAATGTAAGCGAGCCGGTCGAGGCGATGGCCGCCAGCGCTTTCATGCCCACGAAGTTTCCCACGACTATCGCATCGATTATGTTGTACAGCTGCTGGAATAAATTGCCCCAGAATATAGGCAGGGCGAAGCGTATTATGTTGGTGCTTATGCGTCCTTCCGTCATCCGGTTGGTTTCCTGCTTCACCTCTTTCCCCCTTGCCCGTGTCTTTCAGACGGCAGGTTCAATAGAAACCGGAGCCCTCGCAATGAACTGCTTCACCTGAAACGAAGGTTCTATTAAAAAAAGGAACCACGAGGGCTCCTTTCAGATAGCGGCGAAGGGCCATGATCCCCTGACATTCCGGATATGAGCCGGATGCTCTACCAGCTGAGCTACGCCGCCATGTCAGAAACCCGTGATCGCATTCCCAGGAATCTCACGGGGCGAATATATCAAATTTGACCGACTTAAGCAAGTGCTTGTCTTGAAAATATCGCTTGCATGATTGATAATCCTTTTCATGGACATGATTTTCAAAGGGATGGCGGTCTCTGATGGAATCGCTGTCGGGAGAATAGCTGTTTACAGACCCTTTGCCCCTGGGTTCGCCAAGGTTTTCATAGATGGCGGGCATGCCGAGGCGGAGTTCGGATTGTTTCTGTCAGCCCGAGATGCTGCTTTGACGGAAATAGGTTCTTTGCCGGATTCATCGGGAATCATGGACGTTCATTCCGAGATGCTCACTGATCCTGTTGTGGAAGATGAAATAAGGCAAGCGATCGAAGGAGAAGGGAAGTGCGTTCGCTGGGCTGTGGCTGATGTGCTGGATGTCTATGAGAAGAGGCTTGCAGAAAACCCGGACAGCTATTTCCGCTCCCGCGCCGCCGATGTGCGTGATGTTAAACTAAGGCTGCTGCGCTGCCTTGACGGTGAGAAAGACCCGCTGGCATCGCTGACCGGCGCTTTTCCGGTCGATGAGGACGCTTCAAACATCTCAATTCTTTCTGATTCGGGTCAAACATTGCCGTCAGACCGTCCTGCAATTAGCAAATCGCAGGATGGAGGGTATGGTGCGGAGAAGAAAATCATATGCGCAAGAGAGCTTGCGGCTTCAGAGGCTGCAGCCCTGCGGGATTGCTCTCTCGGATGGGCGACCGAATCAGGCGGCGCTGTCTCCCATGCTTCGATTCTGGCTCGCAGCTTCGGAATCCCCGCATTGGTCGGAATCACGGATTTGATGGACAAGGCAGAACGTTTCGAAGGCTCTTTGGCTTGTTTGGATTCATCCTCCGGAACATTGACCATAGGGCTTTCCCCCGATGAAGCGGCGGCTTTCATCCGCAAGGGTCAGGTCTCCATTGACCGGAATGCGGACATCGGCTCCGGGCGGTGCAGTGGCGATGCTGTCACGAAGGATGGATACAGAGTGAAGGTGATGGCGAACGTTTCCTCGGCGGATGATTTCTCGCCTGCCGCCGACGGGGCGGGTCTTGTGCGGACGGAGTTCATATTCATGAACAGAGCGCATTTGCCATCCGAGGACGAGCAGCTTTCCGTTTATTCCCGCATTGCGGCGGCGTTTTATCCGAATCCTGTCAGCTTCCGCACATTGGACATCGGGCTGGACAAGAGCCTGCCTTGCCTGAACCTTCCGGAAGGGGAGAAGAGAAGGGGTCTTGAGCTCAGCCTGGCCAATGAGGACTTGTTCAGAGCCCAGATAAGGGCGATTGCCGGGGCAGGTACGAATGCACGCATAATGTTCCCTATGGTGAAAGGGCTTCCGGAGCTTGAGAGGGCGGTTTCCATTGTCAAAGCCTGCTCTGCGGAAATCGGCCGCCCCGTTCCATTGATTGGGGCTATGATAGAGACGCCGGCGGCGGCTGAAAATGCGGCAGCCCTGGCCCGCCTTGTGGATTTCGCAAGCATAGGCACAAATGACCTGACCCAGCTTGCGCTGGGCAAGGACAGGCTTATCCCCGATGACGGAGAGCTTGACTGGTTCGACCCTGCCGTACTTAGGCTGATAGATGGTGCAGTCCGGGCTTTTTCTTCCGCCGGAAAGGAGATAGGCGTATGCGGCGAAATGGCATCCAACGGCAAGGGAGCCATGCTTCTGATGGGAATTGGGGTCAGGACGCTTTCTGTGAGGATTCCGCGGCTTGATTCCATAAGGAAAATCGTCATGGAGAACACGATGAAGCATATGGCAGGCCTTGCCGGGAAAGCCTTGAAAGGACACTAGACACAAACACGATTTTCTAGTAGAATCCCCATGTTTGTTATTCATATGCGGGAATAGCTCAGTGGTAGAGCTCCACCTTGCCAAGGTGGATGTCGCGGGTCCGAGTCCCGTTTCCCGCTTTCAACAGCCCCTTGCAGGATAAGAGCTTGCGAGGGGCTTTCTATTTCTGTCTTGCAGGGTTTTGGGATGCTTCAATGCTGAAAACAGCTTTGAGGACAGCTTTGGAAACAGCTTTTATAAATGGCATTGCATATTCGGGATATAATCATGTATAATCTCTAGTATGAAAAGATTTGCCTTCCTTGTGGTTCTTCTTATGGTTGTATCTGGCTTGGCCGCGGAGATCACTTATCAATACACCCCTGAGACTACGCTTACGTGGGTCAATGGAAAGGATCAGGGCAATTTCTTTGACCCGGGAAGCAGCGATGTCACTCAGAATCTGGTCAAGATGCTCAAGGTTGGAACGCTTTTCATCGATGGACTGCCGCAGGGGCAGGACAGCGGCACGACTGTGATACTCACGACTAGAGGACGACCGATATCAATCACCGGCCCGTTTCCCGGACAGCAGCCGAACGATATAAGGCTGGTGGCGCAGTATTTCCCGCAATCCGGGCAGAGAAACATGATCGATCTGACCTCGTCAACCCAGGAAAACATAATCCTTTTCCCTGAATATAAGAAAACCTCGCTTACCATGACAATCTGGCTCGTTATAGCCAATCCGGTGGTAATGACAGGCGGTTCCTACTATGTGAGCAATCTGTCCGATTACCGCTTTGAGCTGCACGAAGGGAGCGCGGATGGAGAGCCTATATCCGGCCCTGGCATAAACACTACGGATAATCCGTTCTGCGGCGGGTATTCGAATCCTATAGCGACAGATACGGAAGTGCCGGAGCAGCCTCCTGCGCTTGAGGCTTGCCTCTCGCTGCTGTCCTATCCGGATAGCAACCCGATGGGAACGAACCCTTATGTGGATATTTCTCCTTTTGAGGCGGAGCTTGGCAGCGGAGTTCCGATTGCGTACATGAGAATTGACTTCTCACCGGCAAATGGAAATGCCGGACAGAGCAGCGGGCTTAAGATTGATGTGATGCACGATAGAATGCGGATGCATCCAGGATCGGGAGGGCCGTCATTAGACTATGTTCTTTCGTTGCAGCATGCTTCCAGTCAAGGCACGGTGATCACGGAAAGCACGTTTGCAGAGAATGCCTCCGGTGTCCTTTCTTATACGCTGAAGCAATCATCTGCTGGAGACAATGACATCAAGCGGCTTGATTTCAGATTTGCAGATTCGTCTTACATCGATGCGCCTGAAGGAATCTACAGCTCCACTGTGACTATAATTCTTTCTGTCGTCTAGTCACAGAAGGGGGGCGCATTCGATTGTCAGCGTTTGCCCAGATTCTCGAAATCATCAGCATCGGTCGTGAACATTATGCCGGAGCCGGGGACGTTCAGGCACTCAAGGGATGATATCGCCTTTCTTATTTTGGCTGATTGCTCCCTGCGCGTGATTATCATCAGAACTTCCTTTTCCGGAACCAGCGTTATGCCAAAGAACCTTGTATCCTCCTCGGTGCCGGTGCCGCGTGCATTGAAGATGGTTCCGCCTTTCGCTCCCTGTTCCCTTGCCGCTGCCATGACATCATCGGCATAACCCGTGTTGACGATGACCCAAATCATCTGCCATTCGCTTTTTGTGCTCTGCATGCTATGCTCCTTATCATCATCTCCTGCAACGCTTAACTTGGTCATTATGCTGCCTCGCGGGCTTCTGTGCCTGATGGCATCGGCGACTGCATCTTCCTCTTCGTTGACCAGCGTCAGGATCGCATCCTTATGCGAATCGCCCAGACCCAATGCCGCAAGGATGGCGTTGTCGGCCGTTCCCCTGCCCAGCATGACAGTGCTTCCGTTCGCTCCGGCCTCTTTTATGAAAGGCATGAGCTTCTGCGATTGGCCTCGCCCGACAATTGTAAGCAGCAGCCTGCCGTTCTTCTTCTCAAACATTTCCGGCCTCCTCTGGCATCGCAGTCTTATTGACGCTGTGCTTCTTCCCTTTCTTCCCTTTATTCTCTTCCTTTCCCTTCTTTTCCTTCTTGGCGTATATGATTCCCAGAACCTGCAGCGCGATAAGAGGCATCATCGCTATAAGCCCGACGATGCCGAATGCATCGGCGACAGGGTTGCCTCGAAGGGCGATAGAGGCGCCTGTGGCCAATGAGAGCACGAAGGTCGTGGAAAGCGGTCCGCTGGCCACCCCGCCCGAGTCGAATGCGATGCCGGTGAACAGGGTGGGGCACCATATCATGAGAAGCAGGCTTAGAAGGTAGCCTGGTATTATGAAGCACCAGTAGCTTATTCCGGTCATGACCCGCAGCATCGACAGGGAAACGGCGGCCGCCACTCCTATTGAGAGGAATATCATCACAAGCGTGTGGTGCACATGACCTCCGGATACTTCCTCAACCTGGCGTGTGAGAACCCAGACCGCCGGCTCGGCGCAGACGACTATGGCCCCAAGCACAGCCCCCAGGATGATGAGCAGCCAGTTCTGGTCAAGCGATGCGACTGCAGCTCCTATGTTCTTTCCGGCCTCCATGAATCCCCAGTCGGCGCCGGATAGGAAAAGAACGATTCCGATGAAGCTTAGCGCTATGCCCACGATGACCTTTCTCAATCTGACCTTGGGCAGGTGCAGCAGGGCTATCTGAAAGAACACTATTATGGCGAGAAGAGGCGATAAGCCTATTGCGATGTTCTTTGTGTTAGCGACGATTATGCTCCACAGTCCGTGGCTTGCCTGCTCCGATGCGGATTGCGCATTGCCTCCTTTTACGAAAAGACCCATCACGGCGACCGCCATTATCGGTCCTATCGAGGCTGTTCCGGTCAGCCCGAAGCTGTTGTCCTTGCCATCCTGGGAGGCTGATGAGACACCCAGGCCTATGGCTATGATGAACGGCACTGCAAGAGGCCCTGTCGTGGCTCCGCCGGCATCGAATGCGGCGGTGAGCAGACTGGAATCGGTGAATGCGGCCACAATGAACAGCACAGCATAGGAAATGGCGAACAGCGCTTTGAGGTTGATTTTGAGAACCACCCTGAGAAGACCGATGTCAATGAAGAGGCCGACTCCAAAGGATATTATGACCACCAATGTTCTTGGATTGATATCAGGATTGGAGTTCGTCACCTGATTTGCCAGAACCATCACATCGGGTTCCGCGACTGTAACTGAGAATCCAATCAGAAATCCTGTGATAAGCATGAACACAAGGTTGCGCTTGCGGGTCATGGCTGAGCCAATGCTTTCGCCTACGCTGACCATTCCTATGTCGGTTCCGGTGAGGAACACCGCGAGGCCTATCATGAGGATTGCGCTGGAGAGCAGAAAAACACCTATCCCGCTTTCAAGAGGCGCCACGGTGAAATGCAGTGCGGTCACTATGGCGACAATCGGACCGACTGAGAAAAAGGTTTCTTTGAGCTTCTTTAGAAAGTCCATGGCAAAAGTCTAGCAGAAAAGGGTTTTTGTGTCATCCGCCGTTATGAAACAGCTCGCCACGGCTGTCGTCATATCATCAATCATCCGGGCTATTTTCTCCGGCGTGTCGTTTTCGTTGTCATCGGTGAGCCATTTCAGCAGTATGCTTATGCAGCCATGGGCGGAGAAAAGGAACATGTAGTCTATCATGGAATCCGAGAGGCTTGGGTTCCGCTGTCTCCATAACTGGACTATCTTGTCCTTCGCCAGTCCCAGAACCCGCTCCAGGAAGTTGCGGTGACCTGAATCGGAGAGAATGATTGTGCATATGTCGTCATTTGACTTTATCGCCC
>JBQNBA010000112.1:0-6283 GCA_052170175.1 Sphaerochaetaceae bacterium
CCGATTTGATGAGCTTAAGCCCGCTTGAAGCCGCCATTATGGGAATCGCCATGAAGAAGCTGAATTCGGCGGCAACAGGACGCTCCACGCTGCATATCATCCCGCCCAGAATCGTGGAGCCGCTGCGCGAGGTTCCCGGAATCAGGGCAAGCGCCTGAAAGCACCCTATCTTAAGAGCGTCAGCATAGCCTATCTCATCAAGGCTGTGAATCCTGCAGACATCCCCTTTTGCCTTCTTGACCCTTTCAATCACGATGAAAAGCACCCCATAGGCTATCAGCGCAGCGCATATGACACCCACATTGTAAAGCCTGTCCTCAATGAAGCCCTCAAGCAGAAGCCCGGCGATTCCGGCGGGAACCGAAGCCACGATTATCTTGAGCCACAGAACCCGGGTCTTCCTCGCCGAAGGCCACAGCTTCTTGAAGTACAGGACAATAACGGCCAGTATCGAGCCAAGCTGAACCACCACCAGAAACAGCTGCCGGCATTCAGAGGAAACATCCATCTTAAGGAAGCTATCCACAAGTATCATATGACCGGTGCTGCTCACCGGAAGCCATTCGGTGATGCCCTGAACCAGCCCCAGGAAAACCGCCTTGAGAATCTCTATCATCATGCCTCCGCAATGCCCATCATCGACTGACAATTCATCTCAGTCTTGCCGCCTCTATCAGGTCACGCTTGAGCGTCTTGAGCCTGCTTGAGAGCGAAACCTTGTAGATATGAGGATTTATGAATCTTCTGTAACTTGGATGGAAACGCTGCAGGTTCTCTTTCACCTCGCTGCGAATCTGGGAAAGCGGCTTGAAATCAACGCATATCCTGCCGTTCTCCATCATCTTTTCCAGAAGCGGGGTGAACTCAGCGTAGGCCGTCCTCTTCATCTTGAACATATCATCGCTGAACGGATGGTAGAACATATAGTCCTGCCCCGGCTCCATATGCTCATCATAAAGCGTTATCAGGTCGCCAAGAGCCTGCCCATCAGAGCCAAAGAACCTGTAGACCTGCTTTATACCCGGATTAGTCGTCTTTTCAAAGCTGTTGGAAACCTTCATCGCAGGAGCATAGGCACCGTCAGGCCCCATCTTGGCCGACAGCTTGTAGACACCGTTCAATGAGCTCTGCGAGCCGCCTGTGGCCAGATGCGTGCCCACGCCCCAGCTGTCTATCGGAACCCCATCGGTCACAAGCGCCTGTATTATCTGCTCCGTCAAGTCATTTGAAACACATATGGTCGCATCATTCAGCCCTGCCTCATCAAGCCTCTTCCTTATGATTCTGGCCAAATAGGACAGGTCGCCGCTGTCAATCCTCACTCCTATGCCCAGCCCTTTCGCCTTCTGCTCCAGACCGACTGCTATGGCATTGTCAATCCCCGATTCCAGAGTGTCATATGTGTCAATAAGAAGAATGCAATTGTCAGGATAAATCCTGGCGAACTCCCGGAAGGCCTCAAGCTCACTGTCAAACGACATCACCCAGCTATGCGCCATAGTGCCGCCGGTGGGAATGCCGAATTCCTTTGCTGCAAAGGTGTTGCTTGTCAGAGCCACTCCCCCGGCATAAGCGGCGCGGCTTGCGCTGTTAGCCCCATTGATTCCCTGGGCGCGTCTCAATCCGAACTCCATCACCGCCGTATTCCCGGCAGCCTGGCAGACCCGTGCGCTCTTGGTGGCGATAAGAGTCTGGAAATTGAGAGTATTGAGAAGAAGCCCCTCTATGAGCTGGCAGTCAATCAAGCTGCCGTGGATTCTGACAAGCGGCTCCTGCGGAAACACCACCGAACCTTCCTTCATGGCATAGACAGTCCCGCCAAAGCGATAAGACTTCAGGTAATCAAGAAACTCCGGGGCGAATTTCCCAAGCGACTTCAAGTAATCCACGTCTTCATCTGAGAATGAAAACGATTCAAGCTGCTCCAGAACCGACTGCAACCCGGTGAACACAGAATATCCGCCATCAAAGGGATTGTTCCGGTAGAACATGTCAAAGGCCACCTGGGGGTTGTTCTTCACCAGAAAATACCCCTGCATCATCGTAAGCTCATAGAAGTCAGTGAACAATCCTGAAACAGCCATATCGCCCTCCTGATAAAACGCCGGCCCGCACAGCCGGCAGAACCCCATCAACCTATCATATCAAATCCGCAGAGAGGAACCAGAGCCTCGGGCACCCTTATGGCGCCGTCCTTGGTCTGGAAATTCGCCATCACGGCAACCATGGCCCTTGAGAGAGCGACAGCGGTCCCGTTGAGCATATGAACGAATTTCGTCTTGCCGTCATCATCACGGAACTTGATATTGAGATTCCGAGCCTGATAATCAGTGCAGTTGCTGGCAGAAGTCACCTCTCCATACTCCCCCGCCTCGCCGCGGCCCGGCATCCATGCCTCGATGTCGAACTTCCGATAAGCCGGCGCACCCAGATCGCCGGTGCAGGTGTCAATGACACGATAGGCAAGCCCGAGACCGGAGAAAATCTCCTCCTCTATCGCCAGAAGCTCCCGGTGAAGCTCTTCGCTCTGCTCAGGCAGGCAGAAGATGAACATCTCCAGCTTGGAGAACTGGTGAACCCGGTACAGACCTTTAGAATACTGGCCGGCTCCGCCCGCCTCGCGCCTGAAACAGTGGGACAGGCCTGCATACTTGATGGGCAGCTCCCTCTTCTCGATGATTCTGTCCTCCATATAGCCGCCCAGGGTTATCTCAGCAGTGCCAACAAGGCAAGCGCCTGTTCCTTCAACAGTGTATATATTGCTCTCCGCCCCCCTCGGATTGAAGCCTGTGCCCATCAGCACTTCTTCCTTTGCGATATCAGGGGTTATCATCGGAATGAAGCCATGCTTCATCACTATATCAAGGGCATACCTCTCCAGAGCCATCTGAAGAACGACAGCCTTGTTCTTTATATAGTAGAACTTCGGGCCGCTGACCTTCGTGGCCGTGTCGAAATCCAGCAGATCAAGGCTCTGGCCCAGCTGCACATGGTCAAGGGGCTTGAAATCAAACACCGGAGGCTTTCCGACAAACCGGACAACAGCGCTGTCCTTGTCCTCCTTTCCCACAGGAGCATCGGGATGAGCATAGTTAGGAAGCTGGCGGGCCTTGCGGTCATATTCGGCGACAATCTTCTCCAAATGGATTTCCGCATCGGCTATGTCCTCTTTCAGCCTCTTGCCCTCCTGAATCAAGGCCGCTCTCTGCGCCTCATCCATCCTGGACTTCATCAACGAGGCGATTTGATTCCTTCTGCTGCGCATCGCCTCGACTCTCTGCATCTCCTGCGACCGCTCATCCTGCAGCCTGATGACTTCATCGACATCGCAGTTCATGAAGCGGTTCTCTATATTCCGGGCGATTTCGTCACGCCTGCTCTTAAGCTCCCTGAGATCAATCATAGGAAAATCTCCTTCGGAGCAAATATTACTACAAAACAATGTTTTATTAAAGTTTCATCGGACATTATTCGTCCCTTGGCCTCAGATGTTTCACAGACCGGCGATTTGCAAAGAATACCCCCTGATTCCGTCAGCTATCGCCACGGCCATCCTGCACTGGAATTCAGCCGAGCCGAGGCTGCGCGCATCCTCCGCATTGGAGACGAAGCCGACCTCCACCAGAATCGCAGGCATCGGGGTGCAGTTAAGAACGTAAAGGTCATCCTCCTTCCCGCCTCGGTTGCGCATATGCGGCAGGGCAGCTGAGATTGAACCGACAACCGATTCGCAGAGCTGCCTGGAATCATCCCACCTGAAAGCGCTTATCTCCTTATTCGTCAATGAAGCGAAACGGAAGCCGTAATACGGATGGCAGCCGCTTCCCAGAACATTCGTCACCTTCCCGCGGTTGTTTGTGAACACCTCAAATCCCGAAGCCGCCTCAACCGGAAAGGAGTTTGCGTGGATGGAAACAAACACAGCGCTTTCATCCAGACCATATCCAAGACCCGCCGCAAAAGAGCAACGGTCGGCAAGCTCCACAAAAGAATCATCAGTCCTGGTCATGCGGACATCCAGACCCCTTTTCTGAAGCTCTTCCCTAAGCATAAGGCTTATGTCCAGAACTATATCCTTCTCCTGCAGGCCATTGCCAATCCCGCCTGGATCATGCCCGCCATGACCCGGGTCAATGACAACAAGCCCGACAGGCTTGGCATAAGGATCTGCGCCATAAAGCAAGAAAGAAAAAATCAGAACAGAAAAAACCAGAGCACAGCGTTTCATCATCACTCCGCCGGCTTGGAGAAATCACGGCAAATCCGCTGATAATCAGTCTTGTATAACGCAAGCTTGGGACGAACCTCCTCCCTCAGAAGCCGGCGCCTGTTCATGTAGGGCCATCTTTCCAGATAATTCCTTCCGTTGACCTGCCGCATGCCCAGCACCTTGGCGTAGCAACGCTCAACGCCTTCATATTCCGATATATTCTCGGACACATGAAGCTTCATCGGAAACTTCACCTGGAGACTGTTCGTAGCGACTATCGGAAATCCAAACAGCCAGCTGCGGGCTCCGAAGTCAAGCGCCTGCCAATAGGAGGAATGAATAAGCTCGTCCATTCCACGGAGCCGCTGGAATACAGCCCTTTTATAAAGCCCCAGCCCCCAGAAAGGATAGAGCGTATCGTACGAGACATTGGTCTCGAAGCTGCCATCGGGCCTGAAGCAATCTGTCTTTATCTCACGCTTGCCCGTGAACACAGGAACCCGCAGAGTCGGCACGACCTCATCAAGCTGGTTCCTCAGCACCGGGCTGATGCAGCAAATCTGGTTATCGTCCCTCAGCATATCAATCAAAGCGCCGCCATCGAATCTGACAATCTGCGCATCGCTTCTTGCCACAAGAAAATAGGTCGAATAGCACTCGGTCGCCATTGCATTGATTCTCGCCCCCATCGACACCGGGCTGTTGAATACCAGATAAGTGATGTCCGGGTGCAGGGAGGACAGCTTCTCAAGCTTCTCCTTGTCATTGTTCAGCGCCACATGAATGGAGAAGTTCATGTTGTCCTTGTACCACTGGATTGAGCCCAGCAAATCATCAAAGCCGCCCTTGTCCTGGATTATCACACACAGAAGCTCTTCTTTGTGAAGCCTGCTTATCACAGAACCTATGTTCTGACTTCTATGTATTATGGTGTAATCGCTTTTCATGGTGACAAGTGTATATGATTCATCCTTGGAATTCAACTGCGGGGGCATCGCTCACCAAGTCGCAGCGGAACATCGCAGCGAATTCCGCAATGGCTCCGGCGGGGGATGCTCAGTCCGAGAAAAAGCGATTAAGCACCAGATCGCTCGCGCCTCTCTGAGCCATAAGCGTGTCATACTGCTGACAATGAATGACCCTGCCTGCGCCGTTCATCGAATCCTCATCCGCTTTGAGCAGCTTCTCCGCCTCCATGGCGATAGCCCTGGGCACTAAATCTCCAAGCCCCACAAGCACAAATGCCTCGGGAGCAAGGAAGCGCGATATTAGCTTTATTTCAGCATGAAGATAGAGAGCAGCCTTTCGGACAATCCCAAGGGCCTTTGAATCGCCCCTTGAAAGCGGCTCCTCCAGATTTGAGAACAGATTGACGTTGTTCTCGCCGCTGTACTCCCTGTCAAGCTCATAGAAATACGCTTGAAGGCAGCCTTGAAGACCGCATGAGCATCCGGGGCCATCAAGCGCAAGCGGTATATGCCCCGCTTCCAAGGTCGTCTGATCGGACTCCAGGAATATCCCGTTGCCTGAAACCAAGGTTCCGTTCACCCCGGAGCGCAGCAGGAAGCAGAAAAGCGATGACACCGCTCCCAGCCCACCGTATTTGAACAAATCATACGCAATGGCGGCACAGTTGTTGTGCAGCGTGACCTCCAGCCCAAGCCGCTCCTGCAGGATGGCCACGATTGGATAGTTGATCATGCCCTTTATCTTATGGTAGAAAACAACGCTTCCCCGTTTTATATCGACCTTTCCAGGCGCAGCTATGCCAATTCCTATTATCTTGTCCTCCGGCAGATTCAGAAGCGAGATGCATTGATGCACCATGCGCTCCACCTGCCCCATCACCATGTCCGCATCGCAATCATCAGAAAGATCGGCCATTGAGGAATGGATGCGCTCGCCATGGAAATTGAAGACCCCAAGCGCCACGCAGCCGGCCCAGAACTCAACGCCTATTATGAATCTGGCGCTGGGGTTCACGGTATAGCTCATAGGCCGCCTTCCCTTCTTGCCCAAGCCATCCGCAGCGCCGCAAGTCCCGCAGGGCTTTATGAGGTCATCGCCCTCCAG
>JBQNBA010000113.1:0-6268 GCA_052170175.1 Sphaerochaetaceae bacterium
GGGCCGATGTGAGTGCGACAGGCTCGAATCCATTCTCGACAAAGGATGATGTATGCGCCGCTCTGGTGAAGTCAGGAATCACAGTCCATGCTGTCCACGGATGCACGGAGGAGCAGCAGAAGGAATTCCTCCGCGCTGCTCTGAGGGAGCGTCCCAATCTGATAATAGATGACGGAGGGGATCTGCTGGAGCTGATTCACGATGAATTTCAGAGCCGGATTCCTCAGATAATAGGCGGATGCGAAGAAACGACAACAGGGGTAGAGCGTCTGGTGGAGATGGATAGAGCCGGGAAGCTGCGGTTTCCGATGATGATGATAAACCACGCCGACTGCAAGCACCTGTTTGATAACCGCTATGGCACCGGACAGTCGTCTTTTGATGCGATAAACAGCACCACCAATCTCAACATTGCAGGAAAGCACGTGGTCATCGCCGGTTACGGCTGGGTCGGAAAGGGGCTTGCCATGAGGGCAAAGGGACTCGGGGCGAAGGTCATAGTCACTGAAATCGACCCTGTGAAGGCGATAGAGGCCGCGATGGATGGATTTGAAGTGATGCCGATGGAAAGGGCCATCGCATGCGGCGATGTCATCATCACCGCGACCGGGGCCTCCCATGTGATTCGCAGAGAGCATCTGGAAAGGATAAAGGACAATGCCATCATTGCCAATGCCGGTCACTTTGCGTACGAGATTGATCTGGAGGATTTGAATCAGCTCGCCGGCAGGATATACGAGGCGAGGGAGAATGTCACCGCATATGAGCTTTCCGCGGGGCGCACCGTATATGTCATAGCCGGAGGCAATCTGGTCAACATCGCCGCCGGCAACGGTCATCCGGCTGATATAATGGACATGAGCTTCTCGCTTCAAGCTCTTTGCGCCGAATACGTTCTTAAGCACGGCAAGGAACTGGGTCCGCATGCAATAGCCGTGCCGAGGGAGATTGACGAGGCTGTCGCATTGGGCAAGCTGAAATCCATGGGAATCGAGATAGATCATAAATGAACCGTATTTGTTTAATAAGGAGGAACCAGCCTTGGGCGAGCAGTATGCTATTGAAATGCTGAACATAACCAAGAAGTTTCCAGGAATCGTTGCAAATGACAATGTGACACTCCAGCTTAGGAAAGGTGAGATTCATGCGCTTCTGGGAGAGAATGGCGCGGGCAAGTCCACTCTGATGAGCGTCCTGTTCGGGCTTTACCGGCCGGAAGAGGGAATCATCAAGAAAGACGGAGCGGAGGTCAGGATAAACGATCCTAATGATGCCAATGCCCTGGGCATAGGGATGGTGCATCAGCATTTCAAGCTGGTTGAGTGCTTCACCGTTCTGGATAACATCATAATGGGTGTCGAGCCTGTCAGGCATGGCTTTCTTCAGAAGGGCGAGGCGAGATCAAAGATCCTTTCGCTATCGGAGAAATACGGCTTGAAGGTCGATCCCGATGCCATGATAGAGGATATCACTGTAGGAATGCAGCAGCGGACCGAAATCCTCAAGATGCTGTATCGCGATAATGAGATATTGATATTCGACGAGCCCACAGCGGTGCTCACCCCGCAGGAGATATCGGAGCTGATGCAGATAATGAGGAATCTATCGGCGGAGGGCAAGTCTATTCTGTTCATTTCGCATAAGCTGGCCGAGATAATGGCTGTTTCGGATCGCTGCACAGTTCTGAGAAAAGGCAAGTGCATAGGCACGGTTGAAACATCCAAGACGAGCATAGAGGAGCTTTCTTCGATGATGGTGGGGAGAAACGTCAGCTTTCATGTGAACAAGAAGCCTGCGAAGCCGGGCGAGGTGGTGCTTGAAGTGGATGGGATGACGGTGGCCTCCAAGATGCACCGGAACAACGTCGTCAAGAATGTTTCTCTGAAGGTCAGGCGCGGCGAGATTGTATGCATCGCCGGAATCGACGGCAACGGCCAGACAGAATTCATCCACGGCCTCACAGGGCTTGAGCCTCTTGTCGCCGGCCGTCTGGTTCTCTGCGGCAAGGACATAACAAAGGCCAATATCCGGAATAGGAATGTGATTGGCATGAGCCATATCCCCGAAGACAGGCACAAGCACGGTCTGGTGCTGGACTACAGTCTTGAGGATAACTTGATTCTCCAGAGATATTTCGAGCCTGAGTTCACCGACAAGGCAGGTTTCCTGAAGCGTGACAATATACGCCGCTATGCCGATAGGCTGATAGAGAAGTACGATGTGAGAAGCGGGCAGGGGCCCACGACTATCGCCAGGGCCATGTCAGGCGGCAATCAGCAGAAGGCGATTGTAGGACGCGAGATTGACAAGAATCCAGAGCTTCTGGTGGCCGTCCAGCCTACGCGCGGACTTGATGTCGGGGCTATTGAGTACATTCACAAGCAGCTTGTCGATCAGAGAGATGAAGGCAAGGCCGTGCTGCTTGTTTCGCTTGAGCTTGATGAAGTATTGGATGTTTCCGACAGAATACTCGTGATGTATGAAGGCGAGATAGTGGGTGAATTCGACCCTAAGAAAACGACTCAGGAAGAACTTGGCCTGTATATGGCAGGAGCCAGGCGGATGGAGGTGAAAGCATGAGCGGCATCTTAAGGAAAAAGGGCGTGCAATCGCTTATCGCATCTCTGCTCTGCATAATATTCGGACTTCTCATCGGGTATATAGTGCTGCTTTTCATAAATCCACGAGGGGCCTTCTCCGCTATAGTAACCATAGTGGAGAACTTCTTCATTTACGGTTCGCCGTCTATGCGGCTCAAGTACTTCGGTGCGACGTTGGCCAAGACTGTGCCTCTGCTGCTGTGCGCGCTGAGCATTCTTTTCAGCTACAAGGTCGGTCTTTTCAATATCGGCTGCTCCGGTCAGTACACCGCCGGATGCTGCGCCGCCTTGTACGCCGCACTGGAGTGGGGCTGGGGCTGGCTGGCATGTCTCTTGTTCGCAATAGCGGCGGGTGCCGCCGCGGGGGCTTTGGTGGGAATCCTGAAGTCCTATTGCAACGTAAATGAAGTCATATCCGGCATAATGCTTAACTGGATAATCCTCTATATGACGAATACCATCCTGTCGAATGTGAAGGAGCCTACATCTCCATATACTTTCCAAATTAAGAACTATGCGCCTGGTTCAATGATACCGGCTGTTGGATTGGACAAGCTGTTCAACAACGCATATGTCACAATCGCCGTGCCCCTTTCCATCATCATAGCAATAATCGTGATGATAGTGCTTGATAAGACCAGATTCGGGTTTGAGCTCAAGGCCACCGGCTTCAATAAATTCGCTGCGAAATACTGCGGCATGGCGGAGAAGCGGAACATCATAATCTCGCTTATGGTTTCCGGGGCGCTTGCAGGACTGGGCGCCGCGCTTTTCTATCAGACGGGAATGCAGCAGTGGGAATGCACTGTAGCTTCGGTGCCGGTCATGGGCTTCAATGGCATAGCCGCCACATTCCTGGGCGGGCTTAACCCGATAGGAACGATTTTCTCATCGTTCTTCATCCAGCATATAACCATTGGCGGCGCTTATGTCGACAAGACGATGTACAGCTCCCAGATATCCGATCTTATCGCTGCAATAATCATATACCTATGCGGATTCGTGCTTTTCATCAAGATAACGATGAACAGAGTCATGGATAACATGGAGATAAAGCGCAAGCCTGATGCCAAGGCTGTGAAAAAAGAAGGAGATGTCTGATGCTGCTGCTTTTACAATACACATTGATATTTGCCTCCGTTGTGATTCTAGTAGCCCTTGGCGGCTGCTTCTCGGAGCATTCAGGCGTCATAAACCTTGGACTGGAGGGCATCATGGTCATAGGCGCTCTGGGCGGAGCCCTTGCCATGAAATATCTTCCGGTCACAATTCCGGGGATTCTTTATGTGCCGATTGTCATGCTATGCGCCGTAGCCTTAGGCGTGGCTTATTCCTCTCTGCTGGGCGTGGCCTGCATAAACTTCAAGGCAGACCAGACAATAGTCGGCACCGCCCTCAACATGCTGGGAACCGCCGCCGCCACGGTGCTTGTGAAAGCCATCAACACGGCAGCCAATCCCAACAACGTCTCTTCGGAGATTGAGTACGTGCGACCCAAGGAGAAATTCGTCTCCAGCATCGGCTCCTTTGAGTTCAACTGGTTCATGCTTGCCACGATAATCGTCCTGGCAGTCGCCTACGTGCTGCTTTACAAGACACGCTTCGGACTAAGGCTGATGGCATGCGGCGAGCATCCCCAGGCTGCGGACTCGGTTGGAATCAACGTATACAAGATGCGCTGGGCAGGCGTGCTGATATCGGGTTTCTGCGGAGGGCTGGGCGGAATATGCTACATACTGGCCGGCGTTTCTATCTGGAAGTTTGAATACGGGGTCGCCGGGTTCGGGTTCCTCGCTCTGGCTGTGATGATATTCGGCCAGTGGAAACCGCAGCGCATAGCGCTGAGCGCATTGCTCTTCGGATTCTTCCGCGCATTGGGGAACACCTATTCGGTCTTCAGGTTCCTGTCTGACCTGCACATCCCTAGCACTGTCTACAACATGATGCCTTACATAATCTCGCTGATTGTCCTTGCCTTGACATCCAGCCATTCAAGGGCGCCGAAGGCGGAGGGCATACCGTACGACAAGGGGCAGAGGTAGAAAAGCTAAAGGAAATCTTAGCAAGGAAATCTTAGCTCGAAATAGATGAAAAAGGAGATAGGGATATGAAAAGAATTGGTGTGATTCTGCTTTTGATCGCCGTCGTCTTGATGCCGGCGCTTGCAGAAGGCCAGGCCGAGGTTTGACACGATAGACGCCGTGCAGCATGGCAGGGTGTATTACTATGATTCATCCTTGTTGAAGCGGTTCGGACCCAGGACTGTCACTGCGATAAAGAAACTCGCATATCTGCTTCATCCGTATTATTTTGACAATCCGGAGAATTCGGTCTCCCCATGGGAGCTCGGCAAGATAGATATCTTTGAAAAAGCGCCGGCTCCCCTTCACTGACGGATTTAATCATTGAAGACAGCCATCTGTTTTTTTGCAGATGGCTTTTTTTGTAGTTGAAAACAAAGCGTTTGCAAGTTAGAATCTAGCTATTGAAAAATGCTTTTATCATCATTTCGGGAGGATAAGATGAAAAAAACTCTTACTGTGCTTTTGGTACTGGCTGTTGCCTTCTCGGCATTCGCAGCCGGCTCAAGCGAGGCAAAGGCTGCGGCTCTGGCTGCAGGCGAAAAAATCAGAGCCGTGCTTCTGACAGATGCCACAGGCATCGATGACAAGTCATTCAATGCCGCCGCATGGCGCGGAATACTTGAGTTCTACGGCGACAAGGGCGCCGGGAGAGGGGCTTTGTACGAGAATATCACCGCCCAGACCTCTGATGACTACGTTCCCAACATGAAGAACGCAGCCGAGGCTGACTGGGATCTCATAATAACCACAGGCTTCACCTGGGCCGATGCCGTTGAAGAAGTGGCCGGTCTTTATCCGGATCAGAAGTTCATCATAGTTGATGTTGACTGGCTGACCCAGAGACCCAACCTGATTCAGTACATCTATGAGGAGGAGCAGGGCTCTTACCTTGTCGGAGTGGCAGCCGCAGAGCAGGCGAAGGCCGAAGGCATTGCCAACCCGAAGTTCGGATTTGTCGGTGGTGTTGCCGGTGCGACCATAACGAAGTTCGAGATAGGTTACATTGAGGGCGTCAAGTCTGTTTATCCGAATGCCGAGATAAAGGACTTCTATGTGAACAGCTGGGGTGACACGGCAACCGCGAAGACAGCGGCCAAGTCGATGTATGACAGCGGCGTGTACTGCATATTCGCAGCAGCCGGCGGAAGCGGGCTTGGCGTCATAGCGCAGGCAAAGGAAGAAAGGCTTGCGGGCAAGAACGTCTGGGCGATTGGCGTTGACTCCGACCAGCATGAAGATGGCGTTTATTCTGCCGGAGAATCGGCTGTCCTGACCTCTATGATAAAGAAGGTTGAGAATTCCACGCTCGATGCCCTCAAGAAGACGGCCGAAGCCTGGAAGGGCGGAGTCGTCACCCAGAACATGGCCAATGGCGGTGTCGGGTATTCCACGACCAATGCCAGGCTCAGCGATGCTGCGAAAGCCGCTGCGGACAAGGCTGCCGAAGCTATAAAGTCAGGTGCGCTTGTTGTCGACAAGACATATGCAGCAGCCATGGCTGCGGGGCTTGCTCCTGCGGGGCTTGGAGCCATAGACGACTGACAGGTCTTTCAGCCATTATCGGACACGCCTCCGCTGAGGCGT
>JBQNBA010000114.1:0-6263 GCA_052170175.1 Sphaerochaetaceae bacterium
CCCAGCGCACTGCCAACACCTACGGCATCAGCCCCTGCTGCAATCAAAGCGAATGCATCCTCTCCGCAGGAGACCCCGCCTTCTCCGATGAGAAAAGGCCAATCCCCGATGGCGGCTCGGATTTCAGATACCGCATCTCTTGCGATATCCTTCACCCATTCTCCGCTTCTGCCGCCCTTCCCGCCCAGCGGATTGTTGAGCACAACGTGACCGTCATGCGTGTAAGCCTCGGGCCAGGCGGTGTTTATAGCCGTTATTCCGTCAGCTCCCGCATCTATCGCAGCCTTCGCTATCGCTCCGATATCGGGAACGTTTGGCGTCAGCTTGGCCAGCAGCGGACAGCTTAAATCGGGAACCCCGTCGCGTATTCCTTTTATGTAGCTTCTCGTTATATCCAGAGAGCTTCCTATGGCGGCTCCATAGCCGCTTGCCGCATGAGGACAGGAGAAATTAAGCTCAAGGGAATCCGCATATGAGGCAAACGCCTTGACCAAGGTGATAAAATCCTCTATGGAACTGGCCGAAAGCGAGATATTAAGCAGACAGCGTCCTAGCCTGAGCGCTTTTATCTGCCGCAGAGCCTCGGCCATGCCCGGATTCCTAAGCCCCACCGAATTGCCGAAGCAGCCGATGTCCGGCTCTGTTAACACAGGCTCCCTGTTGCCGGGATTAGGAACAACCTGAAAGCTTTTAGTTGTCACTATGTCTATTGCAGGAACCTCTGAATCGAAGTATTCAATCAGGCGAGGCTTCGTGGAAGCAACGCCGCTCACCGTTGCCAGCGTCACAGCATGACGCAGATGATTGCCTCGAATGGATTCAAGCCGCCCATGCCTGCGAGTCGAATCGCCCTGACGGGCTTGAGGCGAAACGGAAACATCTCCCCGCGCGCTGCATGCCTGAGGCGCTTTCAGCATCTGCATTCCTCCAGAAGTCTCCTTATATTGCTCTCGCACAATGCCATGGCATTGTCTGGGATTTCTTCGCTCCCCCATGGATGCGTCAGCGAGCTTGAGCTGTTTATCCTTGCCAGACGAGCCGGATAGCCGGCCCTTCTGAGAGCGGCCATCACATCAGGAGCCTTGCCCCCCTGGGACCCCACTCCGGGAATCAGAATCGGGATTTCATCCGCTGCCACAGTTGCGGCGACCTTCTCAAGCTCCACAAGATTCGTCGCCCCCACCACGGCTCCAAACGCTCCCCCGCTCCGCCGGGCAAGCTTATCATACCGAACAACATTGCGAGCCATCTGACCGAACATCTCGCCGCCCCCTTCCATGACAAGATTCTGCAAGTCACGCCCGCCGGGATTGCTTGTCCGAACAAGCACATATGCGCCTCTGCCGGAGAATGCGAACGGCATCACCGAATCCTCCCCCATGTATCCGGAAACGGTCACAAGATCGGTGCCCCAGCATTCAAAGGCCTCAATCGCATAGTTAAGGCTGCTGCGGGCTATGTCTCCGCGCTTTGCATCCAGTATCACAGGGATTCCGGGGAAATCCCTTCTGAGAAGGCGCAGAAGCCATGCCAGCGTCATGCTTCCGGAATAATCATCCTCCAGAGGCCTGTCCAAGGCGGAGAAGTACCCTATGTTGGGCTTGAATGCCGATGGAATCAGACCTTTGTCGGCCACCATGCCTAAAAGCCTCAAAAAATGCTCCTTTATCTTGCCGCAATCCTTGAATATCGGGTCAATTCCCATGCAAGCGCAATTCTGATGCTTCTCTGCGCTTTCAATCAGCTTCTCCCTTATGCTCATCTCTCCACCCTCGGGAAGCCGTGCCGCTCCCCCCAGCCGAACGGATTCTCCCTCCATTCGGAAAGGACTTCATGCTCCTCGGGCGTCACATAGCCCGTTTCAGCAGCCCGTCCCAGGACAAAATCATAATCCAATATCGTCTTCGCCTCGCATCGTGGGGACAGCGAGGCAAATGCATCGATGCTTGCCTTAAGGCCGTACGTGAAGATTCCGAAGCAGAACGGGCAGAATCCGCCTGCATCCACAACCGCCTTGACGGCATTTATGCTGCTGCCGCCGGTGGAAATGAGATCCTCTATGACCAGAACAGCCTTTCCGCCGTAGCTTCCATCCTTTCCAAGCCCCTCTATGCGGTTGGCAAGCCCGTGATCCTTGCTCGATGAACGAACATAGCTGAGGGGAAGCCTGAGCCTGTCGGCAAGGGTCGTGGCGTGCGGTATCCCCGCAGTGGCGGTTCCCGCGATGTTCTCAGGCTGAAAGCCCGCCTGCTCTATCATCTGCGCAAAGGCCTCGCATATCCGATGACGCATCCGCCAGTCCGCGAGAAGGCTTCGGTTATCATTGTATATGGGCATATAGTATCCCGAAGCCCAAAGGAACGGCTTTTCCAGAGAGAACCGGATCGCCCCAAGCTCCAGCGCCTTGTCGGCTATTTCAAATGCATACGTCATGCAGCCTCCTGATAGTTCAATCCCTGAATATCTCGCTGAAATCATGATCCTTGTCGCAGTATGCGCATCTGTACTTGTTCTCATCAGTTCTGAAAAACAGCGCAGGCGCATTCTCGCTCTGCAAGAAATTGGAGATGCAATCCTCATTCCTGCACATAAGATCATCGAAATTGTAGATGCGCGGCGGCATCGTCACCCTGTACTTCTCCTTCACCATCCCATCAGAGATGAAGTTCAAAGTACAGCCCGGAGCTACAGCAGCCAGCCGTTTTAGCTGTTTTCTACTGAATTCAAGCTTCCCGGGTCGGAATATTATTCCCTTCCATATAGACGCATCAGAACTAGTGGAAACCCATTCGCCGCCCTTCATCGAATCAAGGTTCATAACCCTGCAAATCAGCCTCATATGCTTTCTTATGGCATCCGGCGACCGCCCCTTGCTGATATGGTCTATGACCAGCCCTTCGCGGATTGGCCTGACGCCTTCAGAGACGACCTTTGCGGCCTTGTCATTAGCCCTGCCATCAGGACCGGCCTTTGTCACCTTGTGGATATAATCATCATCCGCAACCCCCTCGGCGACTGCGGCGGGGGCAAAATCCCCTCCTATCCTTCCCGATGCAAGGGCCAGCAGCACTATGCGGCAGTACATTCCGTTTATCGATTGCCGCTCCCAGCCATTCAGCGGAAGCTCGTCCAAAAAAGGCGGGATGACAGGATGCTCCTTGTGCCTGGGAAGCGGATGATAGAATATAGCCTTCTTGGGCAGCTTGTCCAGGAACTCCGGCCTGAACGTTATGCAGGAGCGAAGCTCTTCCTGACGCTGCAGTATCCTATCACCCATCCGCTCAAGCTGCGGTCTTGTGAAATACCACATGGAGGCGACGTCTTTCTGAGCCAGATAGTCGGCGATGGAATGGAATGAACGGACTTCAAACCCATTGTCCTTCATGATTCCAAGATAATTGGCAGGCATGGCAAGCTCCGGCGGAGCAATCAGGTCAAGCTTCACATGACCGAATATTTTCAGTCCATTGGCCTTTGAATGAACAGTGCGCCCATGAAAAAGATCGCCGACAAGCGCCAGATGGATGGAATCATACGAAAAATCATTATCCTCAAGAAACGAGTACTCGTCCAGAAGCTCCTGCGTGGGATGCTCGTGCTTTCCGTCCCCCGCATTTATGAAAACAGGCCTGTAAGGCAGGCCATTGCGCTCAGCATACCGGGAACATTCCCTTTGCAGATAACGGCAGACACCTTCAACCTTGCTTCGTATTATGAATATCTGGTTCTTGTATCCGGTAAGCGTGTTGAACGTGTCGGCATAGCTTTCCCCCTTGTTGAAAGAGGAACTCGAAGAACTCATTTCGGTAAGCTTCACATGGTGGAAGCTGGCTGCATTCCTGAAAGATTCCTTTGTTCTTGTGCTGTCCTCCAGAAAAACCTCGTAGATTCCGAAATCCGGATCATTTATCCTGAATTCATCCATCCTGGACTTATCATCGGCAACAATCGCCTGCTTAAGTCTGCGCACCTGATTGAAGAAATACTTCCTTTCCTCAATTGAGAAATCATCTATGACGCATAGCGATCTGCCTCGGAATGCCTCAGACATATTCGTTCCTCCCTATTAAAAAGGGGTCGGAATCGACCCCTTTGAAATCAATCTATCCTGCCGGCCGCCGCGGCATCTTTCTCAATCTCGCTCAACGGGTCATCCACCCGCTTATCAGGCTTTGCAGGCTTTGACGCCTTGGCCTCGTCTTTGCCGGTTTTATCATTCCCCGTCTTGGGTTCAGCCTCCGGTTCAATCTCCGGTTCAGCCGCCGGTTCAGCCGCCGCGGACTTGGCGTCTGCCGAATCGGACACCTGTGATTTCCTTGCCGCTTGTCTCAAGCCGGCTGAATTCAAACCCAGCTCACGCAGAGACACCGGAGCCGTGAGCTCTTCCGGGTCAATCGGCAGCTCACGCTCCTTCAACTCGCTCTCATAGACCTTTCGATAGGCCGAGCGAAGCCGTCGCGATTTAAACAGAATCTTCAAATCCGAATCACTGCCGCTGTCATTCATCCCATAAGACTTCGAATAGCTGTACCCGCCAGTATAGTTATAGGCATAGGAAGACCGAGCCGATGAAACTATGACCCCATTGAAGACGAAACCGACTATGACGGCCCCTATGAGGTTCAGATTATCAACCAGCGAAGCAAGCTCAGGCTTTGTGGTTATCCCGGCTCTTATGTTCATTATTATCCCATCAAAATGATTTACAATCGATGCGAACTCAGGCGATACGGAAACCGGCGGAGAATCAACAAGCACGATGTCATAGCCTTTTCTGGCCGCCAGAAGGAAGTTGCTGAAAACCTTGGATGAGAATATCATCGCCGGGTTCTTGGAAACATGCCCGGCAGGCAGGATATGCAGATTGTCCAGACCTTCCACAGGCCTTATCAGGACATCCAGCAGATCAGAATGGTCAACAACAAGATTCGACAGACCCATAGTCGATCTCTTAAGACCGAACATCGCCTCAACCGAGGGGCGTCTAAGGTCGCCGTCAATGAGAAGGACGCGTTTACCCATCTGCGCATAGGAAACAGCCATATTGCAGACCAGAGAAGTCTTGCCCTCGCCCTTTGAAGCCGAGTTGACGCCGAAAACCTTCATATGAGAAGAATCGGTCGAGTATATGGTATTGCCGGCTATGACGCTTATCCTCTCGGAGTAGAAGGAATCCGGAATGCAGATCACGGGCAGCTTGTTTCCATGCTTCTTCCTGAAATTCCGATTCAGCAACGGAGTCCAGCCCAGCTCCGGTATGCCGCTTCCCAGTATCATTCTGACGCTTTCCGCATCTCTTATTATCACATCTTTGTAATTCACATAAAAAGTTATCAGAACGCCAAGGCAGCCTCCTATGAGAACCGCTGCGGCAAGCACCATCAGCTTATCAGGACTCACCGGGCTGGATGGCAGCGTCCCAAGGTCTATCTTGGTCACATAGCCGGATATCGCGGCTTCGAGCAGCTTCGTTTCCTCGTACATCTCCCTGAGCTTCACAGACAGAGACTGGTACACAGTGACATTCCGCTGCAGCTCTTCCGCCTGACGCTCCAGCTCCGGGTATGAGGCAAGCTCATTGGAATAGAATTCCATTGTCGCATCGATGGCTCTGATATTCTCCTCTATCATCAGCAGCTGCGCAACAACCTGCCCATAGAGGCTTCTTATCTGAACAGCAACGGCATCTGATGCGTCAACCTCCGATTTCAGGATGCGGTTCACCTGGGCAAGCACATCCTTATGACCAGTTGATATCGAGTTTGACAGCACATATATCCGGGAAGTCGACGAGGCATCCTTCTCAGAAAGCCCCAGGGCCTGATACATCAGCACTTCCTGATACCATCCATGGATTTTGTCAAGTGCGCTGCGGATTCCGCTCTCAGATGAGAAAGCCTCAAGCCTCCTCGGAGACAGCCCCATGCCCTCAAGCTCCTTGAGATAGCTTTCGTATAAAGCCATCTGCTCCACCTTCTGATGAACAAGCGGCTCCTGCTGCAGCTGCAGATTGGAAACATTGGCCGAAAGTATCTTGTTCTTCTCGGATATCTGTATTATGCCGCTTTCCTTCTTGAAATCAGCAAGCTTACGCGTTGCATCGGCAAGATTCTGCTCGTTAAGCGGTATCTGATTCTCCAGAAAAACCCGCTGCGAGGTCTTGGAGTTCTTCGCTATGTTGGTCAGGACTTCCGAATACGACTGGACAATAGCATTGACCAGATCACGGCAGAACTCGGGATTGCTGTCGGAAACGGTTATAT
>JBQNBA010000115.1:0-6146 GCA_052170175.1 Sphaerochaetaceae bacterium
GTGTTTGTCCCCTACTTCAAGATTCTCGTCATATGGTATGAAACCGTTAGAATCGGTGTTTCAGGAAGAGATGTCATCAGAAAGATAATGAAAGAAGTTCCCGAATTCGAGCAGTTAGGCGTGGGCCTGAATCCCGGGCATCTTATACACAACGACGAATGGACCGGCAGTCCTTTCGTTCTTGATAAGGATATCCCTCTGAGAAACGGGATGGCAATTCAATGTGATATAATCGCAAATCCCCCTGGATTGCCAGGAATCCACGCAGAAGATGGATTGGCTCTTGCTGATGAAAGCTTGCAAAAGGCTTTCAGGAATAAGCATCCGGAATCCTGGAGCAGAATAGAACGCCGTAGAAAGACAATGATTGATATACTGGGAATCACTATAAGCCCGGAAATCTTGCCTTTTTCAGATATCCAAGCTATGGTATTTCCATTCATGGCTGATATGCAGACCGTCATGGCCGCCGAGGGATAAAACCATCCAGACAGAAAAAAGGAAACAAAAATGAGAATAGGAATCATAGGAGCCGGCAAGATAGCAAAGAAGATGGCGCTGACAATAAACAGCATGGAAGATTCATCCCTATATGCAATTGCTTCACGTTCCTTGGAAAAAGCCGAAGAATTTGCAAAGGAGTTTCAAATCGAGAAAGCATACGGCTCCTATGAGGATATGGTGTCCGATGACAAAGTCGACCTTGTCTATGTTGCGACCCCTCATTCCCACCATTACGAGCACTGCAAGCTTGCTCTGGAGCATAATAAGAACATCCTTTGCGAAAAAGCCTTCACTGTCAATGAGACACAGGCAAAGGAAATCCTTGACCTGGCCAGAAAGAAGCATTTGCTTGCTGCCGAGGCTATATGGACAAGGTATTTGCCAATGAGAAAGATGCTTGACGATATCCTTTCCAGCGGCATCATCGGAGAACCGCAATCTTTGACAGCCAATCTGGGATACGCCATCAGCGATGTGCCAAGATTGCATGACCCCGGACTGGCGGGAGGAGCGCTCTTGGATTTGGGCGTGTACACAATCAATTTCGCGCTCATGGCCTTTGGAAGCGAAATCAGCGGAATTGACTCCTCTGCTGTCATGCTGGACACTGGCGTAGATGCCCAGAACAGCATTGCATTTTCATACAATGATGGAAGAATGGCCGTCCTGCTTTCCACCCAGATGGCGAACACCGACCGCCGTGGCTCCATCTTCGGAACAAAGGGCTTTGTGGAGGTGGAGAACATCAACAATCCCGAATCAATCCGCATATATGATTCTGAGTACAAGCTTATCAAGGAGCTCATTCAGCCACCTCAAATAACAGGATTTGAGTATGAAGTCCGATCCTGCATCAATGCCATCAAAAGCAATTCAATCGAGTGTCCGGAAATGCCTCACGAGGAAATACTCCGCGTGATGCGTATAATGGATGCCGTGCGAACAAAATGGAGCTAGCCTTTCAAGCCGCTTTTCAATCTCCCCAAGCACCTCTCAGCAAAACCCTCCCCTTGCCCGCTGTCAATCATGAACACGGGCAAACAAGACTCCAGATGCTGCGTTGCAGGCCATGGATCCCGATAGCGCCCCTGCGGTTCAAAGGAAAAATATGAATAATCTCAATTCTGTGCTTGTAGAGGGCAACCTCACCCACGACCCCGAAGTTGTAACGCTGAAAGACGGCACTATGCTCACCCGTTTCAGCATCGGTGTCCACCGCTCCTTCATGAATAACCAGAAGCAGTACATCTCTGAAGTCTCATTCTTTGTGGTTGTGACATGGGGCAAGACAGCGGAGAACTGCGCCAAATTCCTCACCAAGGGACGAGGCATCAGAGTGCTTGGCCGGCTCCGCCAGGAAAAATGGAAGACAGAATCAGACGAAAGCAGAGAGCGTGTCGTCATCGTAGCCGAACACGTTGAGTTCCAGCCTGAAAAGAAGAGCGATGACTCGCGCATGTCGGAAAACAAGACTGCGGTTCCAATTGATATAGACCCCGCGATTGAGATACCGGACCCAGACGAGGAAATGGATGAAATTGATGTCTTCCAGCCAGAAATTCACGAAAAGGACGGCAAGAAAGCCAAATCTTGAAATTCAGGCTATAAACTCAGATGACCGCATGGTATCAGGTTTTTATAAACAGCTGCGAATTCACCCTCATCAAGATTCTCAATCCAAGATTGACGGGCCATCTGGAGCCTCCCTCCGTTCCCCTTGAACCAAGCTTCATCAGGGGCGCCCTGCCTCATGGTCATCAGGTGACCCTTCTCACGAAAGAAGTCCAGGAAACTATCGGAGTTCAGCGCTGCAACCACCTTCTTGGCATCGTCCAGCGGAACCGAATCCCTGGCGCATATGTATGAGGGAAGCGCAACAGCCCCATCAGAGGGGATGAAAGCCCGGCCACCCATGTCCCCCAGAGCGAACAACGAGGGAACCAGCGCCAATGACTTCATCCCTCTTCGCGCAAGGGAAAAGGCCTCGACAGGCATGCTTGTGACCTCTGCGTTTTTGAAAAGGGAAAGAAGCTGGGGCTTGCCATAGTTTGCCCACACCGTCTTGACAACACTCTTGGCTGCGGAATTGTTTATCCCGCCGAATGTTATATCCATAGAGCCGGCAGCTGCCGCCCCCAGCGAGAGCACAACGGGGACAGAGGGGTCACGTGTGTAGAAGACCAGCGGGATTATCAGGTAAGGGAGCAGGTGCTCACCCTTGTCCACAACCTGCAAAGCCCTGTCGGACTTGATGGCAAACAGAGGCCTCAGGGGAACAAGCGAGTCCGAAAGCCTGGAAAACACCGTCCTGTCCTCGAACACCTCCAGATCGGTGCTGACAATCATATCGGGAAGCAAGGCGTTTTCTTGGGTCAAATACTCAGACATGTGGAAAGGATAGCCCAGCCCGAAGCATGTGATTTCCAGCTCTATGCCATCCAGAGCAAGCTCGTCCTTGATTTGCTTCAGAAAACCCATCTCTCCTCTGTGAAGCACGCATATATTGTTCCAGTAAAGCCTTATTCTCCTCATGACAGCGCCTCTCCATTCCTCAGTCTTCTCTGAATGTCCCTGTTCTGTCTGTACAGTTTGTCTAGTTTATCAAACAGCGCCCTCTCGCCTTCGGTCTTGGCGCTCACCCTCGCGATTCCTCCGTTTGCAAGGACAATCCTTTTGTCGGCCATCAGGGCGGTATGAGGATCGTGGGTCACAAGAAATACAATCTTGTCGCTTCTCACCAGCAGGGCGAGGGCTGCATCCTTGTTTATCCCCGCATTCTCAATCTCGTCTATCAGCACAACGCTGCGATTTGAAAAACAGGCGATATCAGCAATCATCAGCGCGCGGCTTTGCCCGCCCGACAAGTCAGAAAGCAACGAGTCAATCAGCACCGGCTCTTCGGTCAGCAGGTTCGCCTTATGAATCACCTCTTCAGGTGAAATCGCAGACAGACAGACCGCCTTGGCATGAAGATTGAGGAACTCTTTGACCCTCATATCAAGCACGAAGCGCATACTCTGATTAAGGTGGGCGATAAGCGAGGATGATAAGTCAATCCGCAGCGATGGAGCCACCGTCTCGCCATCACGCAGAATCGTTCTCCCGGTCACCGAATCGCCGCTTACCAAAAGCTCTATGTCCTTTCTCAGGCGGCTTTTGCCAGAGCCGGTCGGCCCGACCACCGCATAGAATTCCCCCGTCCGCAGCTCTATGCTTTCAAAAGCCTCTTTCTCCCCTGATTTGCTATGTCCGCCCAAAATCGTTATGCTTCTCATTCGCCGCCCATGCTCCTGATTCGCCACCCATGCTCCTCGTGCAAACCCGTTCACGCAAACTACTCGTGAAAGCTCCATCACCCAAGCCCCGCCACCTTGCCGACCACGCCCAGCTGGAACGCCGGGCCGACACGCCTTTCACCTACGCAGTACGAACAGACCCCGCTGGGCATTGAGTGCCGGAGAACATCATTTTCATAGCTTTCTATCGCGGGAGCATTGCATATGAAATCGCAAAGCAACTCGCTGCCATACCCCTCTCTCCCATCAATGAAGAACAGCTTCGCCTTATCATTGACCCCGCGCAGATGATAGGCGATTATTTCGCGCTCCGCCTGGGAAACCAAATCGACCTTAGTCACAACCAGCGCATCAGCCTGTCTTGCCATCGGCCCCATCATCTCAGGAGACCTCAGCTTCCCTGTCGCATCCAGAACCGCCACAGCCACCGCTTTCTCTGTAGCAGGGGAACAGCGGCTGCATAGCCCCGCGGATTCTATGAACAGAAAATCAGAACCATTCCTCTCCGCCCAGCTCCACAGTTCAGGAAGGTTCGACACAAGGAAATGATCCGGGCAAATATCACCGCTGAGCCCCGTCACAACGGGAACATCCAGCCCACTGAATATCTTCTCGTCTTCGCTGGAAAGGCAGTCGAACTTGCAATAGGAAATACGCTTGCCCTTCTCTATGCATTCTGGAACCAGAAAACGGAGCACCGAAGTCTTGCCAACAGAAGCCAAGCCTGAAACCAGCACAATCTTCTCCATGTGAGTTAGCCTATCACAACCAATGCATTTCAAATATCTTGAGACACTTCGAACTGTTGAGTTTCAAAGGGATTGCTGGTATCATCAATTGAGTTAGCTGGCGCTAACGCACAGTCCGAGTCATTCAGTGCTAACGCACAGCTTGGGTTGGTCAGCGTTAGCAGGCAGTCCGGGTTAGCCGATGCTAACGCACGGTCCAGGCTGATTGGTGTTAGCATACAGTCCGGTTTAGCCGATGCTGACACGCAGCTTGGGTTGGGCAGTGTTAGCAGACAGTCCAGGTTAGCCGATGCTAACACATAACACATAACATGTGACATGCAACATGTAACACGTAACATGCAACACGTAACACAGGAAAAAGAAAATGCTATCTTCCAAAATCTTAACGCTCTGCAATCTTGACCAAAATGATTTCATAGCAAGCTCCTTCACCAAGGGCAATCTCATTGAAGACAGAATCCGCGGGAAAAAATGCGCAGCCCTGCTGGAAAAAGGCACTGTGGAGGTGTACAGCGTCTCTGCGGATGGGAATGAAACCCTTCTATCGCTTCTAAAGCCTGGAACATTATTTGGAATAAGCAACCTTTTCATAGATGATGAGCTAAGAACACTTCTCATATGCAGAGAAGATTGCATTATAAGATTCATACCAAAGGAAAAGCTGAGGGCGGCATTGCTGGCATCCAGTGAAGCAATGCAGGCATATATGGCACTCTGCAATGGCAAGCTGCAATTCCTCCTGAAAAGAATAGAGCAGCTGTCCGTCTGCAGGGCGCGGACAAAGCTTGCCGAATATCTGCTCGATGACGACTCTGTCCCTTATAGGACAAAAGAATCGATAGCCGCCGCGCTTGGAATAAGCAGAGCCGCCCTTTACAGAGAGATTGCATACTTTGAATCGGAAGGCTGCATCGATTCCGAAGGCGGCAAGCTGCGCGTGATAGACAAAAAGGGACTTGAGACCTTCGCCGGATTCAACCTTATATGAATTCCAGACACCAGCGAGAGATTCATCAGCCAAAGTGATAAAGTTACTTGGATAACCTCCGGCGGTGATATATATTTGACACAATAAAACACAAGGACAGAGTTTCTGCCCGATTGGAGGAAAAAAATGAGTGAAGTCACTTTGAATTCTGCAAATTTCGAGGCGGAAGTAATCAAGTCAAACATCCCCGTGCTGGTCGATTTCTGGGCGCCTTGGTGCGGTCCCTGCAGGATGATCGGACCCTCGGTGGCCCAGCTTGCAGAAAAATATGCCGGCAAGGTCAAGGTAGGCAAGGTTAACGTCGATGAGAACTCCGATCTCGCGGCGACGTATGGGATATCCAGCATACCTTCCCTTCTGATTTTCCAGAACGGCGAAGTTGCTTCGCAGCGTGTGGGCGGCGCCAGCCTGGGAGTTCTGGACGCTTTCATCGCCCCGTTTGCCAAGTAAATCACCCCGAACGGGAATACAGTCCGCCAAGACCGCTTCTGCAAGGATGAAGCGGCTTTTTATTGGTTATTCACGGATTTCCGTGGGATTGACATTCTCGAGACTGGCCATGGCACCCTCGGAATTGTCCATGGCGTTCTCTGATGCTCTCTTATG
>JBQNBA010000116.1:0-6045 GCA_052170175.1 Sphaerochaetaceae bacterium
CGAAAACTGGCAACCTAATCGTTAAAGGTTGCTCCAATGAACTGGGGTCAGTTCAGTCTTAGGACGGCGGTTTCTTTTTGAACACGCAACTTTAATATCTTGCGGCCTACGGCGATGCTCGTTTAAGATTCATGCCCTTGTCACACTGGGTTGAGAAACAGCAACCATGTCACGAACTACCATTGAATACGATTATTATGTACAATGGGAAACCAATATATCAGATGCTCAGAAATTGCATTTATGATATCATGGTTTAAGGAGAAGACAGATGGCGCAAAAACTGTTTTCACTCGGATTAGAGGACGAACAGACTGAATTCAAGAAAAGCACCGGTGAGATGAAAGAGGCAATGATCTCAATCGCTGCAATCCTCAACAAGCACCAGAGCGGAAAGCTGTATTTCGGTGTCAGAAACGATGGCACTGTCATAGGTCAGGAAATCAATGATGAAACGCTCCGATTTGTCAGTCAGGCCATAGGATGCCACATCAGCCCGACAATCTATCCTTCCATCAGAAAGCAACAGATTGGAGACAGATGGGTTGTCCTCGTGGAATTCACTGGAACTCAGCAGCCGTATCTTGCATACAACATTCCGAGAATCCGTGTTGCTGATGAAGATCTTGTGATGAACCAGGATGTCTATAATGAGATGTTGCACAGGCGCGAGGATTATTCATTGTTATGGGAACGCAGACGATCGAAATACAAAATCTCCGATATCAACCTTGATGTTTTCAGAAAATACCTGAAGCGGGCAAAGGAAGTCAATCGCATCACCTTTGAAGAAGATGATCCCAATGGCGTGCTCACCAAGCTCGGGCTTCTAGATACTGATGGAGAGCACTTGCTCAATGCTGGTTCCGCCCTGTTCGTTGATTCGGAAATGAATGACCTTCAGATGGCGAAGTTCGCAAGCAATGAAAAGCTTACGTTCACCGACATCCGCAGACAAACTGGCTCAATACTCGGACTTGTTGAAGTTGCTATGCAATACCTGATTGATGCTATGGACTGGAGGGCCGAATTCGGAGGACTGTATCGAAGGGAGATTCCTGAAGTTCCGATTGATGTTCTGCGTGAGGCCGTAATAAATGCATTCGGACACAGACAGATAGAATCTGGACAAAGCATACAGATTATGATTTTCAAAAACAGGATTGAGATTTACAGCCCTGGAGAGTTCACCCCGAAGATAAGCCCTGAAGAATTCGCCGAGGGCAACAAGGTAGCTATACGTCGCAACAAGCTTATAACGCAGACCCTCTACTATTCAAAGGACATGGAGACATTCGCCACAGGCTTGAAGAAAATCAAAACCCTCTGCGATGAAGCCGGTGTCAGATATGAATTCCGCCGGGAAGAATACGGATTCATGGTTGTCTTCTACCGGCATTGCGGAGAAGGATGGGGATGGAGCGGCGATAGTGAAGGAACTGTGAAGGACACAAATGTCCCTCACGATGTCCCTCGCGAAATCACCACCGACCCGATTAAGAATACAATTCACAGAATGATACTCCAAAACAACAAGAGCACACGTGAAGACATGGCAAAAGAGGCAGGAACCAGTGTCAAGACAATTGCCAGAAAGCTTAAAGAAATGACAGATATTAAATATGTCGGCAGTGGAAACAATGGCTATTGGAAAATTGATGATGGAGAATGATAGATAACGTTTTTTGCCATCAGCAATGCTATAATTAAGGTCTTTGCATCATTTCAGCTCTATCACCTCATCAAACAGCTCAAGAATCCTCTTGTTCTTGTCATGGGTGATGAGAAGCAGCGTCAGTTCAGGGAGCGCTGCAAGCTTTCTGATTATCGAAAGCGAAACCTCGATGTTCAGCGATTCGGTGGATTCATCAAGAATCAGGACGGAGCAGCCATGATACAAGGCGCGGGCGATTGCAACTCGCTTCTGCTGCCCCACGGACAGCTTTGTTGCATTCCGTCCACCGGCTTCCTCCGGAAATTCCCTCACCTGAGCGGTCTCGATTGCGCTGTCCATCTTCCCCGCCTGATTCTCTGTCTGGATTTCTGTCTGAACCGTTGCATCGCCAAAGGCAATGTTGTCCTTTATGGGGGTCTCCATCATGAAAGACTGCTGGGTCACGTATCTCACGATGCTTCGCAGACTGCGGGGTGCGATTCCCCTATAATCCTTGCCATCCATCATGATTTGCCCTGTGTATGAAGTGATTGCTCCGCAGAGAAGCTTTCCCAAGGTGCTTTTCCCGATTCCGCTCTTCCCGATGACAGCGTATTTGCGTCCTTTCATTATCTTGAGGCTTAGATTCGACAGCACTGCCTTTTCCCCGTAGGAAAAGCAGATGTTCTTAAGTGTTATCGCCTCTTGGAAGAATAGGCTGCTCTCGCTCCCCTTGAGGTCAAAGTCATGGTCAAAGTCATGGTCATCGGCGGCGGGGTTGATTTGCACCTGTGCTAGGGGGCTGGCTTGCTCCTGTGCAGCGGGAGAGGAAGATGTGACAGTGGGGGCGGCAGCGGATTTGGGCTTGCTCTCGGCGTATCTGGCTTTGATGGCCTTTGCGCTGGACATCTCGTTTAGCGAGGTGACTATCTGTCCGATTGGGGATACGAGGGTGTTTATAAGCTGGATAAGCGTTATCAGCTCGCCGATTGTTATCAGGTCTTTATGGACAAATATTGCTCCTGCGCCAATGCAGAATAGGAACACGAAGGAGCCAAGCACCGTTGCCAGGGCATTGGAGCTTGAAAGCGCGAATTTGTACTTGCTCCTGGCGAACTCGGTCAGCTGATTTGCCAGATGATGCCGCTTCTTGAAGAAAGGCTCCTGGCTGTACGAGATGATTTCCGGATATCCGGCTTCGGTCTGACTGATGAAATCCAGATATTCGGAGTTGCGCTTGCTGAAATCGTCGGCCGCCCCCTGCATCCAGCCTTTGAATATGACAGGCACCGCCATAGGCAGGAGCGATATGGCTATCGTCATGGCGGACAGACTTATGCTTATGGTTGCCATAAGCGCCAGCGTCAGGGCAAGCTGGGAGACATACAGGAAGAGCAGGGGCTGATTCGCATAGTAATTGCCAAACAATATGTCGGGGTTCGGAATCTATTATCAACCCCAGTGCCTTTGCGAGAATCACGGTGAAGAAAGCGTTGGCCATCATGCTTGCCGCAGCCGCCGCAAACAGGGCTCTCTGCCTGTGTGTCATGGAATCACCCTCTTTATAATGAGTCTTGGTTGCAGCTTTGTCAACAAAACTCTTCTATGCGGAGCAATCCCTATCTGCATGCTTGCGTCTGCTGTATCTGGACTTTTCGCCAATATTCGGTGACTATTAGAAAGAAGCCAGACCATAATCTGTGCAAGTTCAGCTTCGGCTGGCGGATTGCCCTTTGCAGAAGCGAAGCAGGGACAATGCAGGAACAGTGGGATGGCAGACACATGCCAGAATAAAGGTTGTCAGGAGGCTTTCATGACGCAGATTAATCAGACGGCGCAAATGACGCAGCAGGAAAGGCGGATTTTTCTCATAAAGGCGTTGCTCGATGAGGAACCGCGGATGAAAGGCACCGAGATTCCAGCGGATGAATATGGTCAGAGACGGCTTCTGAGGGCCTTGATGAACATACGTCCGCCACGACCGGCCAGCGAAGCCTTTCTCCGCATCGAGGGGGAATACCTAAAAGAGCTTTTGTCGGAAAAAGGCATTGTCGATGGCGAATCGTTGATGCCGACATGCGCAGACGGCAGGCTTTTCATCTGGCAAGGCGATATCACGCGGCTGAAAGTCGATGCGATTGTTAATGCCGCCAACAGCGCATTGCTTGGCTGCATGATTCCTCTCCACGATTGCATAGACAACGCAATCCATACAATGAGCGGAGTGGAGCTTAGAATAAAGTGCAATGAGATAATGCAGGCGCAGGGGCGCGAGGAGGAAACCGGAACGGCCAAGATAACCCCAGGCTATAATCTCCCCGCAGCCTACGTGCTTCACACAGTCGGGCCTATCATTGCAGACGAGGTGACAGCGGAGGATGAGAGGCTTCTGTCTTCCTGCTATGAATCCTGCCTGAGCCTTGCAGCGGAGAACGGCTGCCGGTCAATCGCCTTCTGCTGCATATCCACAGGCGTGTTCCGTTTCCCGAACGAAAGGGCCGCCAGGATTGCAGCGGCCAGTGTGAGGAGATTCCTGGATAGCGGCAATGGAAGAGGAATCAGACAGGTGGTGTTCAACGTATTCAAGGACAAGGATCTTGAGATTTATAAAGGGCTTCTGGATTCATAGACTTCATAGACTGATTGCCCGTTGCATGAGAGCGGTGATGTGTTAGAACAATGAATGATAACCTTAAAGAGATAATCAGATTAAAAAATGCGCTTAAAGATGCAGATGCAGTGCTTATAGGCGCTGGAGCGGGGCTTTCCACTTCGGCGGGCTTCACGTATTCGGGAGAGCGGTTTGAACGTCATTTCGCCGATTTTGAGGCTGCATACGGCTTTCATGACATGTATTCCGGAGGCTTCTATCCATTCGGCACCCCGGAGGAGTTCTGGGCGTATTGGAGCCGCTATATTCTCATAAACCGTTATCAGAATCCGCCAAAGCCGGTCTATCAGCAGCTTCTGGGGTTTGCAGAGGGCAAGGATTATTTTGTCCTGACCACCAATGTAGACCATTGCTTCCAGAAGGCAGGCTTCGACAAGAAGAGGCTTTTCTATACGCAAGGTGACTTCGGGCTGTTTCAGTGCTCTGAGCCTTGTCATCAGCGAACATATGATAACGAGGATACTATCCACCGGATGGTGGAGGAGCAGAAGGACATGAGGATTCCCTCCGCATTGATTCCGCATTGCCCGGTATGCGGAAAGCCAATGATGACCAATCTCCGCTCTGATGACAGATTTGTTCAGGACGATGGATGGCATGCTGCGGATCAGCGCTTCGGGGAGTTTTTGGCCGCACATAAGACGGGCAGGATTCTATATCTTGAGCTTGGAGTAGGAGCAAACACGCCTGGGATTATCAAATACCCCTTCTGGCGCATGACATATGGGAACCCCAGGGCTGTTTACTGCTGTCTGAACAAAGGGGAGACGATGACGCCAAGGCAGATAGCGGATCGCTCGATTCTGATTGACAGCGATATCGCCGATGCGCTTTCTATGCTCTCGGATTGATGGTCGGAATGAAGAAAACTGCTTATCTTGCCTAGCTTTGCATGAGACAGGCCGGGCGAAATAGTTTGCAAGAGCCAATTGACACGCCTTTCTATAGGCTTTATTATCTAATAATGTAGCAAGATTGGAGGAGTGTGAATTATGTCTGTAATCATCCAAATCCTTCTTTGTCTATGTTGTGCAGCAATTGGCTGGTTGGCCCGTTGGATTTATGCGAGATTCAAGCTGACTTCAATTGAGCAGAAAGCTGTGAGATTGAATCAGGAGGCTATAAAGGAAGCGGAAGCAAAGAGCCGCGAACTTGTGCTGGAAACAAGGGATCAGCTCCTTAAGGAGCAGCAGCAGCAGGAGCGTGATGCGCGCGAACGCAGAAGCGAACTGCAGAGGTCGGAAAGGCGGCTTCAGCTGAAAGAAGAGAATCTTGAACGAAAGCAGTCTGAAATCGATGCGGTCAAGCATCAGCAACAAGACAGAGAAGCAAAGTTAGCAAACAGAGAGAAGAGCCTTCAAGAGAAGGAGCTGGAATGCGAGGAGAGGATTGCGCAGATTGCCTCTCTATCAAGGGAAGATGCAAAGCGTCTCATCATGGAGGCCATGAAGGACGAGGCTGAGCATGACGCTCAGGTGATTCTCAACAAAGTAGAGCAGGAAACGCAGATAAAGGCGGACAAGCTTGCCCGCGATATTGTCGTGACGACTATACAGAGGGTTGCGACAGAGGTCTGCTCTGATGTGACGGTAAGCTCTGTCAGCCTGCCGAGCGATGAGATGAAAGGCCGGATAATCGGGCGTGAGGGACGGAACATCCGTGCCCTGGAAACGCTTACCGGTGTTGATATCATAATAGATGATACGCAAGAGGCCGTCGT
>JBQNBA010000117.1:0-6039 GCA_052170175.1 Sphaerochaetaceae bacterium
GCAGTGCCGGCGGGGTGCCGTTGCCGGCGGGATGCCTGTTGCTGAGGGCAGTGCCGGCGGGGTGCCGTTTGTCCGGTCTGCCCGGCTCAGAGGTCTATGGTGAACCTTTCTCTGCTCTCCGGGCAGATTGCGTTGAAGCCTTTGTCCTTAAGCAGGTTGGCGAATGACTGGGCTATCTCATGTTCCCCATGCACTGTGAAGACAAGCTTGGGTCTGGGATTGAAGGATGATATCCACCTGACAAGCCCCTCCTGATCGGCATGTCCGCTGATTCCCTCAAGCTTGCATATCCTTGCCCGGATTGCAATTTCCTCGCCGAATATGCGCACCGATTTCTCCCCGTCAAGTATCTTGGCGCCAAGCGTCCCCGGAGCCTGATAGCCTGTGAACACCACTGTGCTGTCTCTGCGCCATAGATTGTGCTTGAGATGGTGCCGCACCCTGCCTGCTTCGCACATTCCGCTGGAGGAGATTATCACCGCTGGCTCTGCCAGGCTGTTGAGCGCCTTGGATTCCTCCACGTCTGTGACTGTGATGAGCGAAGGAAACAGAATCGGATTCTGGCCATCTTCAAATACTTTCATCGCTTCCTCGTCAAAATAGCCTATTATGTTCCTTGAGAAGACACCGGTGGCTTTGACCGAAAGCGGACTGTCCAAATATACCGGCACGCTGAATCCCTCGTTGTAGTATAGGTACCGGAAAACATATAGAATCTCCTGAGTGCGTCCCACGGCAAATGAGGGCATTATGACATTTCCTCCCCGTGCAAAGGTTTCCTCAACGATGCCTCTGAGTTCTCTGGCACGCTGCGCGGTTGTCTTGACGTGTCCGTCATGGTTGCGGTCGCCGTAGGTGGACTCCATTATCACCGCATCGGCATCAAGCGGGTATTCGGGGTCGTTGATTATGGGCTGGTCAAGGTTCCCTATATCGCCGGAGAAGACCAGCTTTGTCGTCTTGTCATCCTCAAACACCCATAGCTCTATCGAAGCCGAGCCCAGCAGATGCCCTGCATCAACGAAACGGAAGCGCACCCCATCGCAGAGGTCGTAGATGATGTTGTATTCGCGGCTGTCAAAGAGCTCCAGAGCTTTCTTTGCATCCTCAACCGTATACAGAGGCTCAACCGCCGGCTTGCCCGCCCTGAGGGCTTTCCTGGTCTGCCACTGGGCATCGCTCTCCTGGATGTAGGCGCTGTCAAGAAGCATTATCGAGCAAAGGTCCGCAGTGGCTCCTGTGCAGATTATCGGTCCCTTGTAGCCCTCTGCGGCGAGCAGCGGCAGCTTCCCGCTGTGGTCTATATGCGCATGGGTGAGAAGGACGCAATCCACTTCGCTTGCCTTTAAAGGCAGCTCCTGGCAGCCTTTGCATATCTCGTCTCCGCCCTGCTGCAATCCGCAGTCCACCATTATTGTCTTTCCGCAGGCCCTTAGAAGCGTTAGGCTGCCTGTCACCTGCCGCGCCGCCCCGAAGAATTCAATTTCCATCTCTGCAGTTCCTCCCGTCTGCGTTTGCTTGAAAAGCGCATTCAGCGATCTCACCTAAAGAAGATACCATCATTTCAGGTCAAAGCAAAACATGAAAGCCGCTTTTTTGATGATGTTATTGAAAAAACATGCAAAAAAATGTATATGGAATCCCAATGGAGAAGAAAATGAGAGAATCATTGTTTCCAAAGGACTACAGGCCTTTATTGGATCAGAAGCAGACGGAAAAGGCAATAAAGCTGGTGAAGGACACGTTTGAGCATGAGCTTTCCGGGGAGCTTAGGCTCTCCAGGATAACCTCGCCTCTCTTTGTTCCCAGGGACAGCGGGATAAACGATGATTTGTCAGGAGTCGAGCGGCCTGTGGCATTCGAGGTGGGGAACCTTGGCAATATGCGCATGGAAATCGTCCAGTCCCTCGCAAAATGGAAGCGCATGGCGCTTGCCGACCATGGCCTGCCGCCCAATACCGGAATATACACTGACATGAACGCCATAAGGCCGGATGACGCTATAGATGCCATTCATTCGATTTATGTTGACCAGTGGGACTGGGAGAGGGTGATGGTTCCGGGGCAGAGGAACCTTGAGTTCCTGAAGGCCATCGTCCGCGGAATCTACAAGGCGCTCAAGCGCACCGAATTCCTTGTGAGCGAGAGCTACGGGTGTCTTGAGCCATCCCTGCCGGAGGATATCATGTTCGTTGAGAGCGAGAACCTGATTCAGATGTTCCCCGGCATGAGCCCGAAGCAGCGCGAGAAGGCCGCCGCAGAGCGGTTCGGATCGGTTTTCATAATAGGCATAGGAAACGTCCTTTCTGACGGACAGCCGCATGATTCCAGGGCACCCGATTACGATGACTGGTCCACCGTGAACGACGATGGAATGTTTGGCCTGAATGGCGATATAATCGTGTGGGACAACGTGCGCCGGGATTCGCTGGAGCTCTCATCGATGGGGATAAGAGTCGACAGGGAAGCCTTGCTAAGGCAGTTGAAGCTGAAAGGAGAGGAGAAGAGGGCGGAGCTTTACTGGCACAGACGTCTCCTTGCGGGCGAGTTTCCACAGACGGTGGGAGGCGGCATAGGTCAGAGCAGAATCTGCATGCTGGTGTTGAAGAAGGCGCATATCGGCGAGGTTCAGGCCTCCGTATGGCCTGATGAGATGTATGAGGCGGCAAAGGCCGCCGGCTCTTTCCTGCTGTAGGATGCCTCCATCGCCTTGGCGGGCTGTATTAATCCGGTTTTAAAAGTTCCGGCGCACTTGAGCATTCCGGCTTGGCATTCCGGTTTGGCTTCCCGGCTTTAGCGTCCATGCCGGCTTTGGCATCCCGGCTTTCAATTGCGGAGTTGGAGCAGAGCGGAGAGGGCATTTGCGAATCGTCTTATATCCCGGGGGGCAAGCCTCTTGTTCTTTCCTGAATCAAACAAGCCTGCCTCGCGGAACGCCGCATTGCTATCCCTCTCGCTCAGCCGCTGTCGGATGTTGTCGCTGTCCAGCACTGCGCCTCGGTCGGTTATGACAAGGGAGCCTTTCTCTATGAGCCTGCTTGCCAGCAGGATATCGCGGGTGATTGACAGGCACCCTTCCCAGCAGATATCCACCAGACGGTCATCGGCGCTGTTGTCACCGGTGGACACAATCTCCATCCTTATGGGGCTTTTCACCGAACGCACCTGATCCGGCGAGCCTCCTGAGGCCAGGAACTCCTGTCTAAGGCTGTAGGTGTGCTCCGAAATGAAGCCTTGCACATCGGGCAGCGGACGGTCAGCGGCGAACACAGCGGCAAGTCTGTGACGCGCGCAGGCCTTGAGTATTATCGATCTTATTTCGACAGGGCATGAATCTGAATCAATCAGGAGCATGGTGAATGCACCGCAGATGTCAGCGGGCTTGGCTGGCTGTTTCCATGTCTGTTTGATTGGCTGTTTGCTTATCTGTTCGGTTGGCTGTTCGGTTGGTGGTTTTGTTTCTCCGGGGGTTTCAAGCATGCCTGAACTTTACCACATATATTGCACAACAGACAAGAAACAAATAAGATATCAAAGGATCACAACATGGAGGGAGATGCATGATTTCACCGCTTCAGAAATATCGTTGTCAGTATCAGCCCAAGCTGCCCCTGATTCTTAGAAACGGGATAGGGGAGATTGCGCCTGTTCTGGGCAAGCCTACCGAGTCAGCCGCTGACCAGAAAGAGCTGAAAGCTCTTTTCCCATGCACATACGGATTGCCGGAAGTGCGATTTGAGAACGGGAGCAACAGCTATGGCTCTGCAAGAATCAATGTCGCCGTCATACTTTCGGGCGGTCAGGCGCCAGGGGGGCATAATGTCATATGCGGGCTCTTTGATGCTCTTAAGAAAGCCAACCCGGACAACAGCCTCATAGGCTTCAAGGGCGGCCCCAGCGGTTTGACTGATGACAAGCACGTTCTTCTGACGGCGGAGATGATTGACAAGTACAGGAACACCGGCGGTTTCGATATAATAGGAAGCGGCAGGACCAAGCTGGAGACTGTCGAGCAGTTCGAGAAAGTCAGCGCAGTCTGCAAGAAGCACGATATAACCGGAATAGTGATCATCGGGGGTGACGACTCCAATACAAACGCAGCGGTTCTCGCCGAATATTTCGCCCAGCAGAAGCGGGGCATATCGGTTGTGGGCTGCCCCAAGACGATTGACGGGGATCTCAAGAACAAGGATATCGAGATTTCATTCGGATTTGACACGGCGACCAAGATTTACAGCGAGCTCATCGGCAATATCGCCCGTGATGCCAACAGCACCAGGAAATACTGGCACTTCATAAGGCTCATGGGACGCTCCGCCAGTCATATCGCGCTTGAATGCGCCCTCCAGACGCATCCTAATCTCTGCCTTATCGGAGAGGAAGTCGAGGCCGGGAAGATGGGTCTTTCCGCCATTGCGGATCAGATTGCCGATGCCGTTGCGAAACGCGCCGAGGACGGGAACAACTTCGGGGTCGTCCTTGTTCCGGAGGGGCTGATTGAATTCATCCCCGAGGTCAAGGCGCTGATTGGAGAGCTGAATGATATAATGGCTCGCAATGCCGATGAGTTCGCCGGGCTTCCTTCGTTTGCAGCGAAGGCGGTTTTCGTTCAGTCCAAGCTGACCGATGATTCCAAATCCGTGTTCCTGATGTTCCCGGAGGAGATAAAAGAGCAGCTTATAATGGACCGCGACCCGCACGGCAATGTGCAGGTTTCCAGAATTGAAACCGAAAAGGTTCTCATGACGCTGGTGGGGAAGAAGCTTGACGAGATGAAGGCTCAGGGGGTGTACCACGGAAAGTTCTCCACGCTCAGCCATTTCTTCGGATACGAGGGCCGCTGCGGTTTCCCGTCTAACTTTGATTCAGATTACTGCTACAGCCTTGGATACAACGCTTTCTTCCTTCTGACCGGAGGTTTCTCGGGATACCTCTCCAGCATAAGGAATCTCTGCAAGCCGGCTTCCGAATGGAAGGCCGGCGGTGTTCCGATAACGATGATGATGAACATGGAAATCAGAAGCGGAGCCAGCAAGCCGGTCATAAGAAAGGCGCTTGTCGATCTTGACGGCAGGCCATTTCGCTATTTTGCCGAGCGCCGTGACGAGTGGGCGCGGAAAACCTGCTTCGTCTATCCCGGCGCAATCCAGTATTTCGGTCCTGCCGAAGTGTGTGATAAGCCTGCGATCACATTGAGTCTGGAGCAGTTGAGCCCGGAGCAGTTGACGCTGGAGCAGTTGAGCCCTGAGCAGGAAGGCTGATAGTATTCTGCCATGGTTCGTTATAGTGTCCTCGGAAGCGGTTCAAGTGGAAATTCCTATGTTTTTTCAAACGGGAATGAGGCTGTGCTTGTGGATAATGGCTTTTCTCGGGCAGAGCTTCAGAGGCGCTGCGCCAGAGCGGGAATTGACTATCCCACGATAAAAGCGGTGTTCGTGACGCATATGCATCCAGACCACAGTAAAGGGGTCGGCACGATAGCCCGCAGGGATAACCTCACTGTCTATGCAAGCTCCGTCTGCCATGACCATTGTCTGGACTTTGAATACGCCAGGCTCGGCATTCCTGAATCCTGTCAGGCCTTCATGTCGGAGGATGATGTCGTCAGGATAGGCGGATTTGAGGTGAGATGCTTCTTCACCTCCCATGACAGCGCGGGCAGCGTCGGCTACCAGATAGGATGCGAAGGGGTTCGGCTTTGCATAGTCACGGACACGGGGGTCTTCGACCAGAGGATGGTGGACTATGCAAGCGAAAGCGATGTCCTGTTCCTGGAGTCGAACTATGACGTCGATATGCTTAGAACCGGGCCTTATCCCCCTATGCTGAAACGAAGGATACATGGGCAAAGGGGGCATCTGTCAAACGATCAGGCCGAGGAATTCCTGCAAAGATGCGGTATTTCAAGGCCCCGCAATGCAGATATTCAACCGGATTTGTGCTATAATCACGCCAAATCAGGACCGGACAAGGTTTACCTTGTGCATCTGTCCGACACGAACAACAGCGTCAGTCTGCTCAGGAGCCGGTTCGGATGGA
>JBQNBA010000118.1:0-6036 GCA_052170175.1 Sphaerochaetaceae bacterium
GGCAAGCCGATTCGGAGAATCGACATGCCGGCAGAGCTTGTCATCTCAATGTCCCAGCATCTTGGCGCACCGGCGCGGTGCATCAAAAGCAAAGGCGATGCAGTGAAAAAAGGCGAGCTGATAGGGGAGGCTTCCAGCTTCATATCGGCCAATATCCATAGTCCGGTCAATGGAATCGTATCGGATGTAAGGAAAGTCACTCTTGCAAACAGCGTCTGCTGCGATGCTGTGGTGATAACCCCATCAGACGATCCGGACAGCGGGCAAGGAGGATGCTTAAGTGAAAAGGCTGTCGATTCCTCCGCTGACAAGGACACTCTCCTTGCGCTTGTCAAGGATATGGGGCTTGTCGGAATGGGAGGCGCCGCTTTCCCGATGAATGTGAAGCTTTCTGTTCCAATCGGCAAGTCCGTTGATCATCTCGTGCTCAATGGCGTGGAATGCGAGCCTTATCTCACGGCGGATTACCGCCTGATGCTGGAAAGGCCGGATGCGATTCTCGAAGGCGCGATGATGATTTCCAGAATCGTCACGCCCAAATCCATAAAAATCGGCATAGAGGCCAACAAGATGGACTGCGTCCGGCTGCTGAGAGAGAGAATCTCGGAGAAGGGCTATCCGATAGAGGTATGTCCTCTTAAGATGAAATATCCTCAGGGAGATGAGAAGCAGCTGCTCAAGGCTGTGACCGGCAAGGAGATTCCTTCCGGCAAGCTCCCGCTGGATATCGGCGCTATTGTCTGCAATGTCGGCACGGTGACCGCCTTGTTCGAGGCTTTCAGCACAGGAAAGCCCCTGTTTGAAAGGGTGGTGACTGTTTCCGGAAACTGCGTAAAGAACCCGGGGAACTATATCGCTCCCATAGGCGCAAAGGTTTCAGACCTGATACAGGCGGCAGGCGGTCTCAGCTGCGAGCCTGACAAGCTTATATCGGGCGGACCGATGATGGGGTTCTCGTTCTGGGACATGGAGACGCCCATCACGAAGGGCACAAGCGGAGTGCTTGCCCTCTCATTCTCCGAAAAAGACGCGGTTCAGACCCACTGTCTGCACTGCGGCAAATGCGTTGCCGCATGTCCGATCGGCCTTGAGCCCACCAGCATGTACCGATTGATTGAGAACGGACTGTATGCGGAGGCCATGTCGCATGATTTGATGGACTGCAAGGAGTGCGGATGCTGCGCCTTCAGCTGTCCGGCTCATCTGCCGCTTGTCCAGGCGTTCAGAATCGGCAAGAAGCTAGGGAGGGTGAAGAAATGATAAAGGTCAGCAGTTCTCCGCATTTTCATAGCCGGCAAAGCACTTCGTCAATCATGCTTACGGTCATCATCGCGCTTTGCCCGGCCTGCATATGGGGCGTTGCGATGTTCGGTCTCAGAGCGGCAGTCGTTCTGCTGGTGTCGGTGGCATCAAGCGTTATGTGCGAGTTCCTGCTTGGCAGAGTGTCAAAGGAAAAAACCCTGCATGATTTCAGCGCCATCCTCACCGGTCTGCTTGTAGGCATGAACATGAGCCCCCAGATTCCGCTTTTCATACCAGTCATCGCCAGCGCATTTGCAATAGCGGTGGTGAAGTGGACCTTCGGCGGGCTTGGATGCAACTGGATGAACCCCGCGCTTGGAGGAAGGGCATTTGTGTTCTTCAGCTTCTCCTCGGCCATGAGCGCCTTCCGCATGCCGCGTCTCTTGTCAGGCGGAGTCGATGCCGTGACATCGGCAACCACGCTCTCATTTGCCAAGACAGCGCTGGCTTCCGGGGATTTCACAGGGCTTGATTCATTGCAGATTCTTGCGGCGCAGAACTATCCCGTCAGCGAGCTGGCTCAGGGGATATCCGCAGCCATAGGCGTCAATCCATACACGATAGACGCATTCCTGGGGATCCAGGGGGGCTGCATAGGAGAGGTTTCATCACTTCTCCTGCTGCTCGGAGGCATATTCCTGCTGGTCAAGAAGGTGATAACATGGCATATCCCGGTTGTCTATCTCGGTTCCTACGCCATCCTTAACTGGATATTCGGCGGGATTCCGTATGGAACAGGGGCTTTCTCCGGCCTTGCAATCGATCCTTTGTTCAGAGGCGGTCTCATGCTTGGGGCGCTGTTCATGGCGACCGACTATACGACCAGCCCGGTCACGGGCAAGGGACAGGCGATATTTGCCTTCGGCTGCGGCTTGTTCACATTCCTGCTCCGCTCTTTCGGCTCTCTTTCCGAGTCAGCGTCTCTTGCTATACTTATAATGAACATCGCCACTCCTGCAATAGACAGGTATGTCAGACCGCGGAAGTTCGGTTACATAAAACCGGCAAAGGAGGTCAGGTCATGAAGAAATACCTTTCTGTTGCATTGACGCTTCTTGCCATCTGCGCCGTATCCGCCCTTGTTCTTGCGCTTGTCAATTCGTGGACAGCGCCCAGGATAAAGGTGTATGAGGACATGCAGAAGCTTTCGGCCCTGCAAGCTGTTTCCGCCGGAAGGACGATAGGCGATTATACTGAGGTGAAAGACACTCCCAATGTTCTGGGTTATTATGAGCTCAAGCCATCCGGATGCATCGCAGTGCTCACTGCAAACGGTTATGGCGGCGTGATAAGGCTTGTCGCCGCATACTCGCCGGACGGCAGGCTTCTGGCCGCGCAGATTCTCTCGGACAGTGAAACGCCGGGGCTCGGCAAGAAAGCCGAGGATCCAGCATATATGGAGAAGTTCATAGGCAAAGGCTCCGACATGCCCCTGAAGAAAGCGGATCTCACCGCCGAAGATGCACAGGCGGTCAGCGGCGCTTCGGTGACATTCACAGGCATTTCAAGGGCGCTTCTGGCGGGAAGCCGGTTCGCATCAAGCCTTGAAGCAGGCAAGAGTCTTGAAGCAGGCAAGAGCCTTGAAGGGGAGAAAAGCCTTGGAGGGGACGACAAGAGCCTTGGAGGAGGGAAGAACTGATGAATATAAAAGAACTTACAAAGGGCTTGTTCAAGGAAAACCCGACTTTCATAATCATGCTGGGCATGTGTCCCACCCTAGGCGTGACCACTCAGTTCGTCAATGCGATCGGCATGGGCGCTGGGGTGATATTCGTTCTGCTGTTCAGCAACATCCTCATCGCCGCCTTGAAGAATGTGATTCCAAACAGCGTCAGGATTCCTTGCTATATAGTGATAATCGCTTCATTCGTGACGATAGTGGAGATGTTCATCCACGCATTCGCCCCTTTGATATACAGCGCTCTGGGCGTTTATCTCCCTTTGATTGTGGTGAACTGCATAATACTGGGAAGGGCGGAGGCTTTCGCAAGCAAGAACAGCGTTGCCGATTCTGCTTTGGATGCGATCGGGATGGGTCTGGGGTTCACATTGGCCCTCTCGCTAATAGCGCTTATCCGTGAGGTGTTCGGAAAGGGAACGATAACTCTGTTTGCAATCGGGAACTGGAATGGAGTGATTGAGATTCCGGTTTTGTACAGCTGGCCTGTAAGGGTGCTTTCACTGGCATCAGGGGCGTTGCTGCTGATGGGATATCTGAAAGCCCTTTTCCAATATGCAGGCGAATGGAAGAAGAATCATGCCAAAGCGGAGGCTGCGAAATGAGCTATATAGCGATTTTCCTTACATATGTCTTCATAAACAACTTCATCCTTGTGCAGTTCTTGGGGCTTTGTCCGTTCATAGGGGTGTCCAAGAACAGCGAAAGCGCAATAGGCATGGGGCTGGCCGTCACATTCGTGACCGGGGTCACATCGGTTGTCTGCTGGATAGCCTATTACGGCGTCCTCAAGCCTCTCGGGCTTGAGTATCTCCAGACTATAACCTTCATTCTCGTCATTGCAGCGCTCGTCCAGCTTGTGGAGATGGTCATACGCAAGATAAGCCCTGCGCTTTATAAAGCTCTGGGCATATTCCTTCCCCTGATAACGACAAACTGCATAGTTCTGGGGATAGCCATCATAAACATAACAGAAAGCTACAATCTGCTGGAGAGCTTCGCGTCCGGCATATCAGCGGGGCTTGGATTCACGCTGGCCATAATCCTTATGAGCAACATACGCGAGAGGCTGTCATTGACACCCGTGCGGTCTGCTTTCAAAGGCGTGCCGATAGCTTTCATAACCGCAGGGCTGATGGCGCTGGCGTTCATGGCATTCGATAAGAGCCTTCTGGCAAATCTTCACCTTGTGTGATAAGGAGGTTTTGCGATGTCGATAATCATTCCATTTGTCGTTATTGCAGCGCTGGGAGGCATTCTGGGGTTCGGACTGGCTGTGGCGGAAAAGAAGCTTGCCATAAAGAAGGATGAGAAGCTTGAACTGCTGGAAAGCATAATGCCGGGGGCGAACTGCGGTGCCTGCGGATTCGCCGGCTGCACCGCATATGCGGAAGCCGTATACAGCCACAAGGCCCAGATAGGGCTTTGCACTCCCGGCGGCAATGCCGTTGCGCAGAAGATGGGGCAGATAATGGGAGAAGAGGCGCAGGAAGTGGAGCGGATGGTTGCCTATGTCTTCTGCATGGCCGCTCCTGACAAGGTAGGCCGTGACTTCAAATATGATGGGATGGAGGACTGCAATGCCGCCTCTATACTGTTCAAAGGGGACAAAACCTGCAAGGAAGGCTGCCTTGGGCTTGGCTCATGCATAAATGTCTGCCCGGTCGGTGCAATCGGACGTGATTCGGCCAACAGGGTTCATGTCGACCGCTCGCTCTGCATAGGCTGCGGAAAATGCGCCGAAATCTGTCCCAACCATGTGATAAGGATGATTCCGTATTCGCAGAAGCATGCGGTTTCCTGCAACAGCCATGACAAGGGCGCTTCCGTTCGGAAATACTGCGATGTCGGCTGCATAGGCTGCGGTATATGCGAGAACAAATGCAAGGGCTCAGGATTCGCCGTGGAATCGTTCCTGGCATCCTTCTCTCCCGCCGCGGTTTCCGATTCCGAGCAGACAAAGGCGGCCGTGGCGTCGTGCCCTAGGAAAGTAATAAAGGAAATCAGATGACATTCAGCCTCGGAGTATGCAGTCAGCTTCCATATGGGACTCAGAACAATGTGATGGAGAGGCTTCTTTCGTCTACACTGACGCCTTTGCTTCAATCGCTGTATCGGACTCCCGTCATGAAGATTCTGCTCTGCCTCTCCGGATTCGAGATGGAATGGATTGAGAACAACCATCCTGAAATAAACATATTGATAAACAGCCTCGTGCACAGAGGACAGATTGATTTCCTCGCCACTTCATACAACGGACTTTGCCTGCAGCTCCTGCCCCCGGGCGAGAGGGCCTCGGAGGTGGAGAAGTCATCGTCATATATAAGACGGCGGTATTCAAAGCGACCATCCGGTTTCTGGGCCTTCCAGCAGATATGGAGTGCCTCATTTCTTTCCACCATGAGTCTTTGCTCACTTGATTTCGCTGTAATATCGACAGTGAGCAACCCATACAAGGCGAAAGGGCTAAGATGCCCCTTCATGATGAACGAGCAGGGAAAGGCAAAGCTCATAATCCCCACAAATGACGATATTTCACGGATAATCCTTGAAGCCTATGAAACAGAGGCTCCCACATCCCAGGTGCTGAGGCAGATTTCAAAGCTGCGGATAGAAAAGGACTGCCTTGTGGATTTAGCCATGATAAACGCCGACCAGCTGTTCTATGAAGAATGCAGCGGTTATTCCATCATAAAGGCGATAATCGATCATTACGCGGGCAGGAATCTCTCGATGCAGCTCATATCGGCGGAGAGCATCCAGCATGAAAACGTGCTGGACAATGGATACCTCGGTTCCGGCATCTATGGATTCGACTTCCGGACGTCATTCAACTCCCCAAATGAGCTTCTGCTCAACAATTCCTTCTATGCCCAGTATTTCCAGCTTTTGGGGAAATACAGGGCGATTATCAAGGCATCCAACATCGACAAGCCGGCGAAGAAAGAGGCGAGCAACATAATGCTCAGAAGCCTTGCCGGCTACCCTTACATATTCGGATCCGATCCGAGGCATTTCAGGAATGTGATAGAGAAGGGCATCTTTGAGCTGCATAA
>JBQNBA010000119.1:0-6013 GCA_052170175.1 Sphaerochaetaceae bacterium
AATACCGCCTGTCCCCTTTGATGGACGAAATAAAAGCCTGGCTTCCCTCGCCAAGTTCAATCAAGCTTTTCATAAATAACCCTGCCTTTTCAACAGCAGCCGCAAGGGCGCCGATCATGACTTATTCTGCAAGCGCTGCTCCAAGCTCCATGCAGCGGGCAAGCCCGGCATCATCAGGCATCTCATTGCAAATCACGCTGTCAGAAGCAAATTCGGCTCCCAGATTTTGGCAGCCTTTCTCCCACAAACGCATCCACTCACCGTCTCCCCAGCCATATGAGCCAAACAAAGCTATTCTCTTTCCGGAAAGCTTTTGCTCGCAGTCTGAGAACATCGGCAGGAATTCGCTGTCTTCCAGCTCCTCAACGCCCATTGCGGGGCAGCCGAATGCGACAGCATCAAAGGAATCCATCATCGAAGCGTTGAACTCCGATGCCTTGAAGATTCCAGCATCCGCCCCCTTGCCCTTGGCGCCGTTCAGAACAGCCTCGGCCATTGCCTCGGTGTTCCCTGTTCCGCTCCAATAAACGATTGCCACTTTACTCATAGTCACCTCTTTAGATTTTTATAATCTCATCCAAACTTCATCTGTTCTGCTTGAACTCTCCGCTCGCAGCGATGGAATCGGCTATCAAGCTATCCATTGACCGCCCATTGCTGTATGCTTCCTGAAAAGCGGAGCGGCATTCTTTGAATTTGATGAATTCATCATGGGCGGCAGCCACATCACCATACACTTTCCACGCCCCTACGCTCTTAAAGCTTCGGGCTTTGCAGCGGATAAAGCCATCCACATCCTCTGGCGGATAACCAAGGAACAGGCCGATTTCATGGGGGAATCCTTCACCTGATTTCAGCCGTCTCATGAGCTCCGCTATGCATCGGTCAGGACTGCCAATCGGGTAAGCCTTGCCGGAAAGAATCGTCCTGGCTCCAGCCGCATTCAAATCCGCAGCAAGCCGAATCGGGCGATAAACGTAAATCATAGCCTTGCCATTCTCGAATCTCAAAGGAATCATCCTCACCCCTTTAGGAACAAGAATCCTATTGAATCGCCGCACCGTTGCCCTGAGCTCGTCTCCATTCTTGAAGGAGCAAGCGAAAAGATTGCCGGTCTTTATCCCCGCCAGCGTGGGCGAGCATTGATATATGAATGCTTCCTCAGACACGGATGCCGCTCCCCGCATGAGTCTCCAGAATCCCCTTGAGGGCAGAAAGCGAACCGGAATGGCTTCTGGCAATCTTTACATCCTTCCCTTTTATCTCGCTTTGCAACGAGCGCAGCATCTTGTGCGAGACAGTGCCGGTGAACAGAATGACAAGATCCGGAGAGCCGACATTCTTCATGCTGCCCGAAGTCTTTGTGAACACCTTGACCTTGCAGGAATATGATTTGCATAAATCCGCATAGTTTCTTTCCATACGCTCGTTTCCGCCAACTATCACAACGCTCATGCCATAAACCTCCTGTCATTCCTCCAAAAAGAGTTAGCCGGTCCGCTGGTTAGCCACTGCTAACTATGTTTTATCATAATCGAGAATTTATTGCAAGAGAAGGTCAGATTCAATCTTAGAATATACTTGCCATGCTCTCTCGAGATGCCGCCATTGTTCAATGGTTCAGCTCTTTGCCTGTTGTATTTTCTTGATAGACAGGCCTGCTCATGTTTATTTCAGAGCCCTCAAGCACCTCGAATTCATCACCAGAGCATACCCCAATTCCTGTAATTCCGTTTCTTACGGTATGAAGCATTGAGACGTTTGCCATGTTCACGGCCTCAGTGTCCACTTTATGTCCCAATATCAGCTAAAAACATGATTGCCTTATTCCAGAAATCCTTTGATAAGATAATAAAGACCTTGACTATTGATACCCTTCATGCCCTTCGCCTCGGAAAGCATCGTGCGAGGAATCACATAGTTGTAATCGTCGATAAATGACGCCTTATAGAGCGTATTCCATCTGGTTGTCCGTCATGATAGATTATTTCAACTTTTCTTTGCATAGGATGATTATAGCATTGCATCCCCATTTCCAAAACAGGAAAATTCCAACAAAAGAGCTTTCCACCAAATATGAATGCAAAAATCCCCGCCATCCCATGATGGCGGGGAATCGCAGTTTTCAGACATCATCAGAGCCGCCAATCAATGAGCCGGCGGCTTCAACAGCCAGAGGCCGAAGCCTCCGATCATTTTGCCTGATGCTCTATGGCAGCCTGCGCTGCCGCCAGACGTGCGATAGGCACTCTGTAAGGAGAACAGGACACATAGTTGAGGTCAAGCGACTGGAAGAACCGAATGCTGGTGGGGTCGCCGCCATGTTCGCCGCAGACGCCAAGCTTGATGTCCGGCCGCACGCTTCTTCCAAGCGTCGTCGCCATCTTGACAAGCTTGCCCACCCCATCCACATCGATTGAAGCGAACGGATCATGCTCAAAGAACTGCTTATCCTCATCGTTGACATAATGCCCCAGGAACGAACCAGAGTCATCCCGGGAGAAACCGCAGGTCATCTGAGTGAGGTCATTAGTCCCGAAGCTGAAGAACTCCGCATCATTTGCAATCTCATCAGCCGTCAGCGCTGCTCTGGGAACCTCGATCATCGTGCCAAGCTTATAGCTTATGCGCTGCTTCTGCTCATCGAATATCTTCTCAATCTCGTTGATTGCGTGCTTCTTGCAGAAAACGAATTCCTTCCAGTTGCCGACAAGCGGAATCATGATTTCAGGATGCACGGCGAATCCCCTGACCTTGACGTTGATGGCAGCCTCGATTATCGCCCTCACCTGCATTCGGAGTATCTCCGGATAGACAATGGCAAGACGGCATCCACGGAAGCCCAGCATCGGGTTGAACTCGGACAGCTGGTTGCATTTCTGGGCTATCTCCTCAACGCTGATGCCAAGCTGGAGCGCCATCTCATGGCGGCTTGTATGGTCAGTGGGCAGGAACTCATGAAGCGGCGGATCCAGAAGCCTGATGGTTGCAGGAAGCCCGTTAAGCTCCTCGAATATGTTCTCGAAGTCGCCTCTCTGCATAGGCAGCAGCTCTTCCAGAGCCGCTTCCCTTTGACGGAGATTATTGGCGAGAATCATCTTCCTTATAGAGATTATCCGCTTTCCTCCAAAGAACATATGCTCGGTTCTGCAAAGTCCGATGCCCTCAGCGCCCAGAAGCTTTGCGGTATGCGAATCCTGCGGAGTGTCGGCATTTGCACGGATATTCATCGTCTTGATTTCGTCAACATATCCCATGAACTTCTTGTAATCAATGTACAGCAGGGAGTCCTGCTCCTTCATCGAGCCGGAGAGAACCTGCATTATCTCTGATGGCCTTACAGGAATCTTGGTGGCGTATATGTTTCCTGAGAAACCATCGATAGAAACATAATCGCCTTCCTTTATCGTCACGCCGTTGGCGGTCATGAACTTCTTGTCCTCGTTTATCTTGATCTCGCCTGCTCCGGAGACGCATGGACAGCCCATTCCTCTGGCCACAACGGCCGCATGGCTTGTCATGCCTCCGCGGCACGTGATGACCCCGCGCGAAATCGACATCCCTCCGATATCCTCGGGACTGGTCTCGGTTCTGGCTAGAATCACATCCTGCCCCTCCGCTGCCGCTGCTTCTGCCGATTGCGCATTAAAATAAACCTGCCCGCAAGCTCCTCCGGGAGAGGCGTTAAGCCCGACGGTGACAGGCTTCACTTTAAGCTCCTTGATTATCTTGTTGTCAAGAATCGGGGCGAAAAGCTTGTCGAATTCGGATGCCGGAACACGGGAAACCGCAGTTTCCTTTGTGATAAGCCCCTCCTCCACCATCTCCACCTGGCTCCTAAGCCAGCTGAATATCGTCCTCTTCCCGCTCCGGGTCTGGAGCATGTAGAGCTTGCCTTCCTGAATTGTGAACTCCAGATCCTGCATATCCTTATAATGGGACTCCAGGACTTTCCTGATGTCACAGAGCTGATTATAGCAATCCGGGTTTATCTTCTTAAGCGTGTCGATAGTATTGGGCGTGCGTATGCCGGCCACCACATCCTCGCCCTGGGCGTTCATCAGGAACTCGCCGTAGAACTTGTTCTCTCCGCTGGATGGGTCTCTTGTGAAGGCAACGCCCGTTCCGGATGTCTCGCCCATATTCCCGAATACCATCGTCTGGACATTGACGGCCGTTCCCAGAAGCCCCCTGATGTCGTTCATCTGCCTGTACTTGATCGCCCTGGCGTTGTTCCAAGAACCAAAGACGGCGTTTATGGCCCTGAAAAGCTGAGCTTTGGGGTCAGTGGGGAAATCCTCTCCGGTTGATCTCTTGTACAGCGACAGGTATTTCTTGACCAGCTTCTTCAAATCATCGGTGGTCATCTCTGTATCAAGCGTTATGCCCCGTTCATCCTTCACATCCTGGATGGCCGCCTCGAAATCGGAATGCGGAACACCCATGACAACATCGCCGAACATCTGTATGAAACGCCTGTAGCTGTCCCATGCGAACCTTTCATTTCCGGTTTTCTTCGCAAGCGCCTGCACAGTATCAGGATTCAGCCCAAGGTTAAGGATGGTGTCCATCATGCCGGGCATCGACTGAGCCGCGCCCGAACGGACAGAAACAAGAAGAGGATCCGTCTTGTCACCCAGCTTGGCGCCCATCAGATCCTCCAGCTTATGCAGATTCTCAATCACCTCTTCTTCCAGCCCGATAGGATATTTGCCATCATTTGCAGTGAAGAAAGCGCAGGTGGCGGTGCTTATCGTGAATCCCGGCGGAACAGGAAGCCCAATCGAGGTCATCTCCGCAAGATTCGCCCCCTTGCCCCCAAGAAGCTCCTTCATGGCAGCGGTTCCCTCAGCTTTCCCTGCTCCGAAGAAGTAAACATGCTTTTGTTTTTCTGACATAAAAACTCCTTTGATTCTTTCAGTTCTTTTTTTGTTCTTTTCATTAAAACAATTCTCGGTAATTATGGCCAAAAACAACTCGTTAGTCAATTGAAAAGACCATGCAGGAAAACAAATAAAACCCCTCGGCTTGCAATGACTGCGCAGCGGCTGCGGTCAGTTCACGCAAAGCAACGAGAGGTTTCGGAAATATATATTTGAATGGCATCAGTCAGCCATGCTTTCAAGCAACCGAGCTTCCAAGCGTCCATGCTTTCAAGTGTTCATGCTTTCAAGCAGCCCTCCGAATCAGGCGATGAAGCATCTCATCTCTTCCACGTCCTTGTCATTCGCAAGGCTCAGCATCACCTTCTTCTCAATCTGACGAATCCTTTCCTTTGTGAGCTGGTATATCTCCCCGATATCCTTCAGGGAAAGCGGCGCATGGTTGTTGAGCCCGAATCTCAGCTCAATGATTGACTTTTCCTTCGGGCTAAGCTTATCCAGAACCTTGCGCACCTATTCCTTCATGTTCTCCTTCTCAAGCAGATCCTCCGGAAGCGGCTCATCGCTCTCGATGAAATCGCCGAACCTCGTGTCATCGGAACCTGCCACCGGGGTGTCAAGCGATACAACATCGCTTGAGAAGGCAAGCAGATCGCTGACGCTCCGCTCGTCCAGACTGACGGCCTGTGATATGGTCTCGATTGAGGCAGTCTCGCCCGTGGCCTGCTCTATCTGGTTCTTGGCTTTCTGAACATTGAGCAGATCGGCGTTCTTGTTCATTGGCAGACGTATCATCCGGAACTTGTCGGAAATCGCCTTCATTATCGCCTGCCTCACCCACCATACCGCATAGCTGATGAAATGGTACCCCTTGTCCGGATCAAATTTATCAACAGCGGTCATAAGCCCTATGTTGCCTTCGTTCACAAGATCGGAGAGCGGAATCCCATTGTTCTGATACTGCTTCGCCACCGATACGACAAATCTGAGATTAGCTTCAACCAAACGGTTGCGGGCGTGCATATCGCCTTTCGATGCCCTCTTGGCAAGCTCATATTCCTCTTCACGGGAAAGAAGCGGTATCCTATCAATCTCCTTAAGATACATCGAAAGGAAATTCACATCGCTCT
>JBQNBA010000120.1:0-5988 GCA_052170175.1 Sphaerochaetaceae bacterium
GTCGATAGACAAGCTCATAATCACGGCAAGCGGCGGTCCGTTCCGAGGAAAAACGCGTGAGGAGCTGGAGCATGTGACGGCAGAGCAGGCAGCGGCGCATCCGAATTGGAAGATGGGAATCAAGATATCCATCGACTGCGCCACCATGGCCAACAAGGCTCTTGAGGTTATAGAGGCAGGCAGGCTCTTTGGAGTCCCCGCCGCGCGGATAAAGACAGTTCTTCATCCTCAATCCCGTGTTCATTCCATGGTGAGCCTTAAGAATGGGCAGACCTATGCCCAGATGTCTCTTCCTTCAATGCGCTTCCCGATTCTCAACGCAATATTCGATGATTTGGGGCTTGAGATTGAAAAGCCGCTTGAGATGCCTCTGTTCGACCTTGGCGAGGATGTTCATCTGGATTTCCTGCCGATGGATTTCGACCGATTCCCGCTTGTGGGCTGCGGGTTCAGATGCCTTGAGCAGGGGGGGGCGATGCCGATTGTTTTCAATGCGGCGAACGAAGTCGCTGTCGATGCTTTCCGAAATGGCCTGATACGGTTCACTCAGATTGAGGATGTTGTGCTCAGGGCTGTAGAGACGGCTTCTTTGCCCGCTCCTGCCGGCATTGGTGAGGTCTATGAGTCGGATACGGCGGCCCGGGAGCTGGCTTCTGGATTCATAAAGGCTTGAGCCGGGCGGTCTTATGGTCAATACGGCATGGTCGATAGCGATAGGGCTGCTTGGAATCAACGTTATGATACTGGTTCATGAGCTGGGGCATTTTCTTGCTGCGCTGATGCTGGGGATTGAGGTTGAAATCGTGTCATTCGGCTTCGGCCCGCCGATTTTCAAATGGGGCAGAAGATTCAGGTTTCAGATTGGAGCGCTGCCTTTCGGCGGATATTGCAAGATGAAGGGCGAGAGCGACCTCAAGAAGGCCATTGCCCGGAAAGACCGTTATGTCAATGAAGCCGAGCAAGGCTCGCTTTATGCGGCCTCGCCTTGGAAAAGGCTTGTCCTCTATCTTTTAGGTCCTGTGTCAAATATCCTTTTCGCCATAATCTGCTTATTCTTCATACTCATGCTCCCCGTAATGGTTCCGGCATCCGAGCCAAGGATTGTCCTGGCCTCTGATTATCCGGAGCTCTTCCCCGATTCAAATGACAGCCCCGCAAGGGCCGGAATGCGCAGCGGACAGGTCGTTCAGGCGGTGGATGGAATCGAGGTCAAGACATTTGAGCAGATGGAGGGGCTGCTGAGGGACAGGAGGCAGAATGAGTCTGTCTTGATTCTATCCGAGGGCAGGGAGTATGCGATTTCACCGGCGGAAGGAATCTTTGGCCTTGCCGAGTTCGTGAACCCCGTTGTGGCAAGCGTTGCAGACGATTCCCCGGAGAAGGCAGCCGGATTGCAGACCGGCGATTTGATTGTTTCGGCTAACGGGCTTCCGACTGAGAACATGTTTGACATACTTATGCTCAGACGGAGCGGAGCGGATATAGTGGATCTCAAGATTCTGCGTTCCGGAGATTTCTTGAATGTTGTCTATTATCCATCAAAGAATCCCGATGGGAGAATCAATGTGAACTTCACCCTTAGGGTGGATGGGCGCATGGAGCGGACGAGGACTTTCGGCGAGGCGCTGCGGCAGGCGGCACGGCAGACTTGGAGCATATTTGATTCAGGGCTTAAGTCGTTGTATTATATACTGATGGGTCAGAACAGCGTTCATGGAACCGTTGCGGGGACCTTTTCCGCTTCGTCTTCTATCGGGGAGATGACGGCTTCCGGGTTCAACCGGAGCTTCAATACGGGTCTGAGGACAGCCTTGTATCTTCTGGCTGTGGTGAGCACATCTCTGGCCGTTGTGAACCTGCTTCCGCTTCCATCTCTTGACGGAGGGCTGGTTCTCCTGAGCATTATAGAGCTTATCAAAGGAAAGAACTCATCGCCGAAGGTCTACATGGCTTTCCAGGCGCTGGGGTTTGTATTGATCATAGCATTCACTTTGATAATGAATTTTGCAAAATGATTCTCTCAAGCGTCCTGGTGGGAATGCCGGCCACAGTATCGATGTCGCCGTCAATCTTTCTGATAAAGCCGGAAGCCTTGCCCTGGATGCGGTATGATCCGGCTGCGCCTCTGTATTCGCCGCTTGCTAGGTATTGAAGTATCTCTTCGTCTGATAATGGATTGAATGTAACATTCGCAACATCGAACCCCTCAAAGACCTTCCCTTGGCAGAACAGGCAATATCCTGTGTATACCTGATGCGTTCTTCCCGAAAGCAATCTAAGCTGCCTGAGGGCATCAGCTTCATCCTTCGGCTTGCCCAGCAGCCACGCTGACGGCGGGTTCTCTGAGTTGACAAAAGCGCCCTGCTGCGGGCACCAGACAAGCGTGTCGCAGGTTATGACCGCCTTGTCTCCATCGAGGCTTTCAGGGTGCAGGCTCAGGTATTTGTCGAGTTTCCTTCTGGACAGAAGACGGACAACATTCTCCGGCTCTGTCTCATCATGAGCCTCATCAGCATCGGTGGGAGAGGCGGTCACTGCGACCCCAAGCCTCTGCAGCACCTCAAGCCTGGCCGGCGAGCCGCTGGCAAGAATCACTTCGCCCAGCAATGTCAAAGGGCTTTTCGCCGCTGGTTCTTCATTCATCCTCAAGCTCCTCGGAAATCTCAAGCCATTTGTTTTCCTTTTCATCTTTTGCCGTCTCAAGCCTTTGCTTGCTCTTGATAAGCTCTGTGATTCTGACAGGATTGCTGTAATTCTCAGGCTTGGCTATCTCCCGGTCAAGGTCATCTATCTGGCATTTTATCAGATTGGCTTCCTCCAGAAGGCTGCGCGCCTGGCTTTCGAGTCTCTGCCTTTGGTTTTTAAGCTTGTTCGCCGTCTTGTAGTCAAGCATCTCGGCTTTTTTCTGCGGAATCTGCGAATCCCCTGCGCTTTTGGCGGAGGCGAAGCTGTCCTTTTGCTCTAGCTTCCATGAGAAGTACTCATAGTCGCCTGCAAACAGCTGGGGCTTCTCGTCTGAAAGATAGAGTATCTTGTTAGCAAGCCTTGAGATGAAATAGCTGTCATGGCTGACGAATATCAGCGTTCCCTGATATTTCCTGAGAGCTTGGAGAAGCATTTCCTGCGAATTGATGTCCATATGGTTGGTTGGCTCGTCCAAGATAAGCAGAGAGGCGGGCTTGAGAAGAATCTTGAGCAAGGCGAGCCGGCTCTTTTCGCCGCCGCTCAGCACATCGACCTTCTTGTAGATATCGTCATTTGAGAAGAGAAAAGAGCCCAGCATGCTCCGCAGCTCAGGCAATTGACTGGTCAGGGCATGGCTTGATATCTCGTCAAGCACAGTGTTGCCGGGGATCAGTTCCGTTTCATTGTCCTGGGCGAAATAGCCGGTGATCACGCCCGGCCCCAGACGTATCGTGCCCTGATAGTCTTTGTCCGTGCCGGCAATCAACCTGAGAAGCGTGCTTTTGCCTTTTCCGTTCTGTCCTGCCACGGCAAGTCTGTCCCCTTTGCTGACAATCAGATTGAAGCCCTCGTATATGATGTTGTCGCCGTAGCTTTTGGTCATGTTCTCGATGACCACCATGCCGTTGGGGCTATGGGGCGGCTCGGGGAAGCTGAAAGAGAGTTTCTTCAGATGGGATGGAATCACCACAGGCTCCAGCTTCTCAAGCATCTTTATGCGGCTCTGAACCTGGCGGCTCTTTGCAGCCTTGTATCTGAATCTCTCTATGAACGTCTCGGCATGCTCGATTTCCAGCTGCTGCTTCCTGTATGCCGCTTCAAGACGCGCAATCTCATCCTGCCTCAGCGTTTCGTATTGGGTGTAATTGCCTTTGCAGCGGGTGAGGGTTCCATTGAAAAGCTCATAGACCTCGTTTACAGTTTCATCAAGGAATCCGCGGTCGTGCGAGACAATCATCACACCCCCGTCAAACTGTCTTATGAAGCTTCTGAGCCATATGCGGGCATCGATGTCCAGATAGTTCGTAGGTTCGTCGAGAAGCAGTATGTCAGGAGCGCCGGCCAGGGTCCGTGCCAGAGCTATGCGCATCTGGTATCCTCCGGAGAACTCAGAGCAGGGCCGCTCCATGTCATGTGGCTTGAAGCCAAGCCCCTGGGCTATCACTCCGATTGTTGTCTTGCGCGAGTAATAGCCGCAGTGATTCAGCTTTTCCTGTATTTCATGAATCTCATCAACAAGGGCTTTGCCGCTGGGATCCGTCTCCAGCATGGCGCCAAGCTCTGACTGCCGGGCAAGCATTGCCTTGGAGCGGTCAAATGCCTTCTCAATCTCCTCGTAGACGGAATTTGAGCCAAGCACTATATCGCTCTGAGGCAGATAGCTGATACGAATGCCCTTTGTCTTGGTTATCGTTCCGCTGTCAGCATTTACCTGGGAGCATGCTATCTTCATCAGGGTGGATTTGCCTTCGCCGTTTCCCCCCGCAAGGGCGGCACGCGTCCTAGAATCGATTGTGAAAGACACGTTTTGAAGCAGATCCCTGTCTCCGAAGGACAGGCAGATGCCAGATAGCTGCAAAGTGTTCATCAGATTCCCGCTATAGTTGAATTTTACGCTAATACAAGCTAAACTGAACCATAACACGAACGTCCGATTCTTTTCAAGGATGCCGTTTGGCTTGGAGGTGCTGCTAGTGCTTTGTCTGACTCTTACAGGGAAAACGATAGAAGAGAATCTGGCGGATTTCTGGAGAAACCGTTCGTATGTGGAGCTATGCGAGCTTCGTCTTGATCTGCTTGACCCGGACGAAATAAAGCGCGCCTCGTCTTTTCCGTCTCTTGTTGACCTTCCGGTGATTCTGACATGCAGACGTGCTTCGGATGGGGGAGCGTTCGTCCTCTCTGAACGCAAGCGGATCGCCTATATGACGGAGGCGGTGAAGGGAGGCTTTTCCTATATTGACCTTGAGGATGATATAAAAAGGCCGGAGCTTGAGCAGCTCTGCCGGGAAAACGGCGTGCAGATAATAAGAAGCCACCATGACCTCGAAGGGGTGCCGATTGATTTGTACAACAAGGTCACCAAGCTCGCCGCAAAAGGCGATATCCCCAAGATGTCAGTGACGCCGCGCAATCTGGCAGACCTGATAGTGCTGTTCAATGCGGAGAAAGAGCTTTCGTTCATAAAGAAGAAGATAATCATCGGCATGGGCGACATGGGCATCCCGACACGCATATTGTATAGGCGCACCGGCTCCTGCATCACTTTCTGTTCGGAGAAGCAGGCCGCTCCGGGAATACTCACGCCATGGGCGCTTTCCGATTTATACAGGGCTGATAAGGTGAACGCCCAGACGCATATCTTCGGGGTAATCGGCAATCCTGTTTATCATACCGTTTCGCCGCAGATTCACAATCTAGGCTTCCATTCCATCAAGTTCAACGCCATATATGTGCCTTTCCTTGTGGATTCCGTGCGTTCTTTCTTCAAGCTTGCAGAGGTGCTCAAGATACATGGCTTCTCCGTCACCAGCCCGTTCAAGAAGGATGTGATTCCGTATCTTGGCAAGGGGACAAGAGAGGTCAAATTCACCGGCTCGTGCAATACTGTCGTTCGGACAAACAATCTTTGGAAAGGAGTCAACACCGATTATTATGGATTTCTCAGTCTTGCGCAGCAGCATTTCGTCTCAGACAGGCAGCAGACGGCTATCATAATCGGCGCCGGAGGGGCGGCGAATTCGCTTGCCTGGGCGTTCAGGAATCATGATTGCAAGGTGATAATCCTTAACAGGGATCTGGAGCATGCGAAGCGTCTGGCTGATGAGACAATGAGCAGCTATGACAGTCTTGACAATGCGGATAAATACACAGGCGCAGCTGATTTTGTCGTTCAGGCGACACCGGTGGGCATGAATCCGAATTCCGATCAGGATCCGGCTCCGAAGCTATGTTTCACCGGAAAGGAAGTGGTGTTTGAGCTTATATACAAGCCGGGGATGACGAAGTTCCTCTACAGGGCGA
>JBQNBA010000121.1:0-5952 GCA_052170175.1 Sphaerochaetaceae bacterium
CGGCGCACGGATGTGACGGAAGAAGCCCGATGAAGCGTTCAACAGCCTCAAGGCAATCGGACGAGTTCTCCGGGGAACAGCCGAACTGGCCTGTGAACCTCTCTCGGACAAACACCTTGGAGCGCAAGGCCTCCAATTCCGAGGCGATTTTCTTCATAGAGATCCTGGAGCCGGAAAGCTCTCTTAGGAAATCCCATTGGGCTATGCCCATGCAAAGCTCATTCTCCTTTGCATGCGGCATCAGGGCGGAAGCAGCCCTTCTGGCGGCGAAAGAACTGCCGTAATCAGTGAAGAACGCTTTGAAATCAGTGATGCCGTCTGTAATCGCTGCCTTTATGCGTGACGCTGTCGTCAAATCACCTTCAAGAATCATCCTTGAAAGAAACTCAAGGGCGGAATCGCAGTCACGGGGCAAGGTCTTCATGGCCATGCTGGCCGATGATGAAACATCCTTGCTCAACGTCATGACAGCAGCCTGCCCCATTGACAGCCCGCCGCAAAGCTCCTTGAGCCGTATTGCGGCCTGAGAGAAATCCATCTCGCCCACCCCGGTCATCTGAAGCAGTCTCAGAAGCAGCGGAAGCAGCAAGTGCTCTCTTTCGCTAAGATCGCGCGTATCGAAGCCGAAGCAGAAATAGCATATCCCATTTGTGAACATGTTCTGCTTATACACATCCTGTCCCATGACAGCAAGCCGCTCATATGGATAAGGTTCAACATCCGCCCTTATATCGGCCCTGGAGACATGGCCTATCCGAGCAAGCATCTCATCATCGTCCGGCATGGATGAGAAACGCTGCAGAAGAGCCCGTTGTTCCTCAAGCTGCGAAGGTGTCTGGGAGGAGAGCTTTGATTCCAGCGCCTTGTCAATGCGGGCCTCGAAGCCCTTGTCCGGATAAACCACCAGCAGCATCCTATGGGGGTTATCCAGGAGATTTCTCTCAATCCAATGCTCAAGATACCTTGAATCCTCCGCCAAAGCCTGCTTCAGCCGTGCAAGCCGCTCCGAAGTGCCGACAGTGGCAAACGGCCCCTTCCCCGCCAGCCATCCCCGCAAAGTCCTCTGGCAAGCTGTGTAGCCGATTGGATAATAGCCCCGCTGGATTTCCTGCAATGAGAATTCCTCCGCTTTAAGCGAAGCCTCTATTATCCTCCGGTCAATCCCGTTGCGGCAAATCTGCGCCAGCGTATCCATGAGGAACGCCTCTATCTTATGCGCATCGTTGCGATCGGCCCCGGAGAAGCCTACTGAAAACGGCATCAGAGGAAAGCCCGTGCCCATGCCGCTTGACTCTGACAAATCCTCGCCAAGGTCGCTTTCCGTTATAGCGCGGTAAAGAGGATAGCCCGGATCCCCCAGAAGCACATCGACTATAAGGGAGAGCGTTATAAGCTCCAGGCTGTCGCTCTCCGGCTTGGTCGCCCAGGAAAGCAGAACCGAGGATTTCTCCGCATCCGGGCCGGGTATCTGCATCTCAAAAGGCGCATCCCATCCAAGGTCATGCGCCTCCATGCCCCTTGCCCCTCCAGTCAATCCGATGTCCGGAGGAACAGTGTCTTTCAAATAGTTCTCATCGAGATAATCCATGTATTTCCCGACATCAAGATTCCCATATAAGAACAACAAGCAGTTTGACGGATGATACCATTTCTTATACGCTTCCAGATATTCCTCGTATGTCAAATCCGGAATCGAAACCGCCATTCCGCCTGCAGCGAACCCGAAAGGCGTGCCTTTGAACAAGCCGGATTGAGAATAAAAGCTTACGAGCGATTCCTGATCGGAGAAGCTTCCTTTCATCTCGTTGAACACAACGCCGGAGAAGCCATTCCCTTCCTGGCGTATCCCCTCCAGCAGGAAAGTCTCTTTTCTGAGCAACGGAGCGAACACCGCATCGCTGTAGACCTCGAATATGTTGAAGAAATCCTTTTCCAGAACCGTTGCGAATGGATAGCTGGTGCAGCCCTGCATTGTCATGGCGTTCATGAATGTATTGACGCTGCCGGATGAAACCGCAAGGAACGGGTCTTTGACGGGAAAGCGCCTTGACCCGGATAAGACAGTGTGCTCCAGAATATGGGCCTTGCCATTATCCGAGTCGGGAGGGGTGCTGAAATTGAACGAGGCGAACATCTCTCGGTCATCGTTCTTTATGAAGAAGATTTCCAGTCCGGTCGCCTTGTGCCGGAAGTGCAGCCCTGTTCCCTGATAATCATTCAGTCCGGCGCTTCTTATCAGCTCAAAGGAAGAAGAAGCAATCACGGAGCTGGCTGTAGACAACTTTGACATACTGCTCCAGGGCCTCCCGCCCGGCGTTTTCCATATTGTCAGCAAAGGCGGCAGTCTGGTTGCTGCCGCTCTCATAGAGCGGATTCGCATCATCACGCTTGTGCAGCGAAGCAAAGCCATTGGCAAGCACGCTGACCCCATGATTTGAACTGGAGCTGTCAGCAATTCCAACCACGCCCTTTATCATATATTCATAATCGCCTTGCTGAGACAGCAGGTCATTCAGGAACTCTTCATGGTCTTCGGACTCATCGCTGGCGAACAGACGCACCTCAATTCCATCGTGGGAAAGCAGCTTCGCCAGCAGCGTGGCGCTCAGGCTCGGCTCATCAAGAGGGGAAATCACATCGCCGTACTCGTCGAGCTCAATCACGCATAAGGCAATGCGTGCGGAGGAATACGGTGAGACAAGCTCATAATCAAAGACAACCTGCTTTCTGGAAAGGGCGTTGTTTATCAAGTCGCAGTTCTCCCGGCTCATGACCGCGAGGTAGCCGTCAAGCGCCTCTCCAAGGTCAATGCTGAAAACAATGGAACCGGTTCTGACAAGCCCGCTGTTGGGGCTGATGAAGCTGAATGTCCCGTTCGCGGAAGTGGCGAACACGTACTCTGCGCCATACTCGATGTCATCAAGCCTTTTGGCTCTGACATATGCCTTGACAGTGGCGCCCTCAATATCAGAAGGGAATATGCTGTATCGTCTCTGGACTTTGACCATCGTCCTGGCAAGCGCCGGATCGGGATTCACAAGCGTTATCTGGATTCTGTCTATGAGACTGACAGCCCTTGCGATTATGTCATCCACCGAAACATTCTTCAAATCATGCCTTACCGCCATTGCCGCCGCCTCAAGATAAAGCTTGACGGCATCTACATCTCTGTCTGATTGATAAAGCCCCTGGGCTGATTGAAGCTTTTTCTCAGCCTCAATCTCCAAACGTTCCAGCTCCGCCGCCGCAGCGGTTCTTCCAGCGTTAAGCCGGGTTTCGCTTGCGATGGTGAGTATATGCATTGTGACTGTTCCATCGCTTTCCGTCCGCTCATATCTGCTCTGCGTGGATAGCGAGAAATCGCCGATATATCCAGAAGTGGTCAGTTCCCGATACTGATCATCGGAAAGGGATGCCCCAAGGTAATCGGAAATCTGACCGGATATATCAGTGTAGGCCCGCAGGGCTGCGCGGCGGGCATCAGAATCATTGCCTGTGCCTATGAACGAAACCCTGCCGGCCGGCACATCAAATGCGTACATCCATAGCGGAACTCCTTCCGCCTGCGCCTTCATCTCAAGCGAAAGAGAAGAGCATGAACACAGGACGGCGGCGAGAACACCCATCAGCAGAAACATCCTGCCGGCCTTGAGCAATCCTGAACCCCATCGCTTCTTCATCATAACAACCACCATGCAGTAATATTTGACATCATATGTTAACGCAGATGCAAGCCCTGAATGAACTGCATTCATATGTCGCATCGATGGTCTCTATGCGCCTCTCCAGACCTATCCTGTATGAAAGCCATGAGCACACGGCATGGTCATAGTACACCCCGTATCCAAAGCAATATCCTATGCCGCCGGCAGGGCTGAACACCGCTCCGGCCTGCGCCTGCCCAACCAGTCTGGCATCCGAGAGGAATGTGAATTCAGCTCCTGACATCCGTGACAAAGGGAACTCAAGGGCGATTCCCGCCAATGCATCAACATTATGCGTGCTGTAACCGTAAAGGGCGCTGAAACAAACATTGATGGGATGAAAAGCCGGAATGCGAAGCTGAACCGCCGCCCCTGCGTCAACCGTCCCGCCCCATGCGATAAGCGATGAAAGCATGCGCCGCTGAGTCAGCAGCTGCCCGGGCTTGAACGCTGCTCCCTGAAACCGGTCAAGCTTGTTTCCGCCTTTTGCAATCAGCGTTCCGCCGTTTGCGGACACGAACACGGTTCCAACCTTCAAATCCGAGTTTGCGAACACGCTTCCTTGCGAAACATGGATGATTCGAAGGCTTTTGTCATCCTGGAAAAGGAAGGCGGGAATGTCATTTTCTATCTGGGGGACAACCAGCCTGCATGCATCTGCGGCGGAAAAGCCGTCCTGCAGGAGAGCCATAGCCCTGAAAGCGGAGCGATTTCCATGATACCCGATGTCATAGTTCACATTAAGGAGAAACCCGTCCACAGACTCCCGCAAAAGGCTGACATCCAAACCGACCCTGACAACATGGGGGCTTTCTTCCGCAGACTCTGGCGAAGCAAGCGCTGAATCCTCTATCACAAGCTCTCCGACATCCAGATGCTGCAGAACTGAACGCAAGGCGGCCACTGCGCCATCATAAGCCCGTTGTTCAGGAGCCTCCCTGGCAAGCTGGTCGGCCGCAATGAGCGGGATAGAGGCGAAAAGCGCAAACAGAATGACAGCGAGGGCTCTCTTCATCAATCAGCCCAATTCAGCCCAGCAGCTTATCGTTTCGAGGATGAGCTTCACAGCATCTCTCATGCCGGGAAGCGCCGCCCACTCCTTCAAGCTGTGGTAGTTCGCCCCTCCGGTGAACAGGTTGGGACAGGGAATCCCCTTCTCCGCAAGCCTGGCTCCATCTGTGCCGCCCCTTATGACTTCCGTGGTCAGCTTCATGCCAAGTCTCTTGCCGGCCTCAAATAGAAGATTCAGAGCCTTGGGTTTCCTGTCACACGCCTCCTGCATGTTTCTGTAGGAGACGCTGCTTTCAAAGCTGACCTTGCCGCCCCGATATAGCTTCTCAATCGCTTCGGCGAGATTCTTAAGAACCTCAATCCTGTGCATAAGGTCTTCGTAGTCGAAATCACGCAGTAAAAGCTTAAGCTCAACGCTCTCGGTGCTTCCGCTCAATGAATACGGACAATAATAACCGTCTCTTCCGTCCGTGGCCTCGGGGCTCTCCGCCTGTGGCAGGGCAGATACAAAGGCGCTTGCCATCGTCACAGCGTTGACCATCCTGTTCTTTGCAGAGCCAAGATGCGCCGATATGCCTTCGAACCTCACATTGACGGAGGCAGCGTTGAAGCATTCGGTTTCAATCACATAACGCAGTCCGCCATCCATAGTGTAACAGGCGACGCTTTCAAGCTTGTCCATAGGGAAATAATCCATGCCGCAGCCTGTTTCCTCGTCTGCGGTGAAGATCACCTGAATCGGTCCGTGGAGGATAGAAGGATTCTCCATCAGCAGCTTTACCGCCTCCATTATTTCGGCAACCCCGGCCTTGTCATCGGCGCCCAGAAGCGATGTCCCATCGGTGACCACAATAGTCTCTCCTTTGTAATCAAGGAGCGCCGGATTCCCTTTTACATCCAGCACAAGACCCGGCTTCAATTCTATGTCCTTCCCGTCATAATCGCGAATCACCCTCGCCTTGACATTGTTCCCGTTGCAGTCGCTGGCCGTATCAACATGAGCCATGAAGGCAATAGTCGGAACGGCTCTGCCGGCCGGAAGGTTGCCGGGAATGTTTCCGAACACCACGCCGCTGTCATCAAGCGTCACATCTTCAAGCCCCATTCCGCGAAGCTCTTCATACAGCATCTTAAGCAAATCCCACTGCCCGTCAGTGGACGGGTGCTTTCCGGGAAGCTGGCTGGAATCGCTCATCGTATCAACGGCTGTATATCTTACAAATCTTTCAAGCAGATC